>NZ_JABMCA010000125.1:0-15009 GCF_014706005.1 Actinomadura sp. RB99
CGAGGGCCAGGCTGACGTGTTCGGGCCGCTTCCGTTCGGGTTCGACCCGCGCGGGAACCTGGTCGAGATCACGCTCATGTACTCCAACCTGCTGGTCGGTGGCATCCCCGGGTCCGGGAAGGGGGCGTCCGCCGCGAACAGCGCCCGCAGCCGGTCCCGCACGGCCCGCGCGGGCTCGCCGTCCGCCAGATGGACCAGCGCGTGCCCGGCCGCCAGCCCGGCGCGCAGGTAGGCGGACAGGACGGCGTGCCGTTCCGCGCCACTGCCGTAGGCGAGGAAGAGGTGGTCGCCGGACCGCATCGCGCCGACCGCCGCGCCGTGCCCGCGGGCCTTGCCCTGCCCCGCCATGCCCTCGCCGCCCGTCATGCCGCGTCCGCCGCCCTGTCGTGCCCGCCTGCCCCGCGGTGCCCGCCCGCCATGCGCGACGATCCCTCCGCTCAGCCGGTCCGTTCCTCGATCGACACTCCCGACCGCGCGAGCAGCCCCGACTCGCGCAACCGCCCGGCCAGGGCGGGGTCGGCGCCGCGCAGCAGCAGGCCGCGGCCGGTGCCGGAGCCCGGCCGGTCCGCGTCGGCCAGCAGCCGCAGCCCGGCCTCGTCGCAGCCGGTCAGGCCGCGCAGGTCCAGGCAGAGCAGCCCCGCCGTGGACGCGACCGACGCCAGCACCTTCTCCGCCGCCGGGACGCTCGCGGCGTCCAGCGCCCCGGTCAGCGCCGCGCCGGGCGGCGTGAACGTCGGCGAGATGCGCAGCGCGCCGTCGTCGTAGTGGTCGTTCGCCCGCACCCGGCCCATGTGGCCGGCCTCCAGCTCCGCCAGCCGCACCTCGTCGAACCAGCGGCGGTCGAACTGGCAGATCGCCATCGCCTTCAGGTCGGTGGTCATGAACACCTGGTCGAGCATGCGCTCGAAGTCGCCGTGCCGCTCGGTCCCGGGCCAGCGGCGCAGCGAGAACCGCGCCTCGCCCGCGATCCGGACCCCCGCGTAGCCCTGCACGAGCGCCAGGTCGATCTCGGTGGCCATCAGCTCCAGGCTCTCGTCCGGGTCGAACCGGCCGCTGGCCAGGAACGTCTCCTCGGCGGTGCGGACGGCGAAGTGCCCGGCGTCCGCCGCGGCGGCGAAGTCGAAGCCGGTGTCGTCCTGGACCGGGCGGACCGTGTCGGGCCCGCCGTCCCGGCCGCCGAGCCAGGCGGCGACGTCCCGCGCGGGGACGGCGTCGGAGATGTAGATCACCTTCTGGCCCGCGCGCACCCCGTCGCGGACGTAGGCGGCCATGACGGACCGCCGTTCGGCGTCGCTGTCGAAGAAGAGGCACAGGTGGTCGCCCAGCTCCATCGAGCCGACGGGCTTGCTGTGAGCGTCCGTTGCCGGCATCGCGGCCTCCGGTTGGCGTAAGGCCCGCCTTCGCGGCGGGACTGGCGGCGTCCCCTCACGCTCCAGTGGACACCACTCAGGGCGTCCGCGTCCCGACAATCGGTGATGTCGGTGATGGCCGGGTATGGACGGAAACGTCCCACCGCGTCGCGCGGGCGGCCGCGCCCCGCCCGCGGGTCACCAGAGGGCGCGGACGAGCCCTTCCTGCAGCATCGTCAGCCAGTCGTAGGCGGCGAACATCGGCGCACGCGGATCGCGCGGGTCGAGTTGCTCGGCCTCCTCGTACCACTCCTCGCTGATGTCCAGCCGGGTGCCGAGCGCCAGCCGCACGTCGTTCAGCGCGCGCAGCCAGATCTGCGCCCGCTCCTGGTCGAGGACGATGTCGGAACCCGGGTCCTTCAGCGCGTCCAGCACCGTCCGGGCCGCCTCGCGCTTGCCGTCCCGCAGCCCCATCTCGGTGTAGCGGCGGAACTCCCCCGCCGCCTCGCCGTCCTCGCGGTAGGCGTCGGGGAACAGCCGCGCCAGCACCGGGTCGTCCGGCTTGACGGCGTTCTCGGCGATGCCCATGGAGGCCAGTTCGCCGCCCTCGCCCGGGGCGTCCCCGAGCAGCGAGACCAGCTGCTCCATCAGGGCCCGCACCAGCGCCGCCTCCTCCGGCTCCAGCCGTACGACGACGCCCTTGCGGGTCTTCTTCACGTTGCTCATCGGATCGCTCCGCCCAGAAAGGCTTCGGTGCGGGTCGCCACTGCTCCCGGAGGGGGACGGCCTCGGACGGCGAGGGTGACGGCCCCCGCGCCCACCGGCCGGCCTCGCCGGTGATCAGTCGTCCCGCTTGACGGTGGCCCACAGCCCGTAGGAGTGCAGGATCTCCACGTCCCGCTCCATCTCCTCGCGGGTGCCCTTGGCCACGACGGCGCGCCCCTTGTGGTGGACGTCCAGCATCAGCTTCTCGGCCTTGCTCTTGGGGTAGCCGAAAACGGTCTGGAACACGTACGTGACGTACGACATCAGGTTGATCGGGTCGTTCCAGACGATCGCCAGCCAAGGCCGGTCGGCGCGCACGTCCTCCTCGGCGTCGGGCCGCTCCAGCTCGACGGGTGCGGGCGCCGTGTTCATGAGCCCGCCCCGCTCGCCCTGCTCGTGACGCTCATCGGCCGCGTCTCCCCCTCTCCCCGCGTTGTCGGTCCGCCCACGGCACCCGATGCTATGCGCCTCCGCGCCGTCCGGTGCGATCTTCACCGTCCCGATCCGATCGCCACCGGGGCGCCGGGCGGTGCCCGCGGGGCCGCGGTGTGATCTCCGCCGGGCGCGGTGGCCCGCCCCTCCATGGTGCCCGCACCTGCCCTTAGGGTTCCACCTGTGGACGTTGACGACGGAACCGCCCTCCTCACCGACCAGTACGAGCTGACGATGCTGCAGGCCGCGCTGCGCAGCGGCACGGCCGGCCGGCGCGCGGTCTTCGAGGTGTTCGCGCGCAGCCTGCCCGCGGGCCGCCGGTACGGCGTGGTCGCGGGGATCGGGCGGCTGCTGGACGCGATCGAGGCGTTCCGGTTCGACGGCGCGGAACTGGAGTTCCTCACCGTCAAGGGGATCGTGGACGAGCCCACGGCGCAGTGGCTGGAGAAGTACCGCTTCTCCGGGAACGTCTGGGGTTACGCCGAAGGCGACTGCTACTTCCCGGAATCGCCGATCCTGGTGGTCGAGGGGACGTTCGCCGAGGCCGTCCTGCTGGAGACCGTCGTCCTGTCGATCCTCAACCACGACTGCGCGATCGCCTCGGCCGCGTCCCGGATGGTGCAGGCCGCGCAGGACCGGCCGATCATCGAGATGGGGTCGCGCCGCACCCACGAGCGCGCGGCCGTCGCCGCCGCCCGCGCCGCCTACATCGCCGGGTTCACCACCACGTCGAACCTGGAGGCGGGCCGCCTCTATGGCGTCCCCACCGCCGGGACGAGCGCGCACTCGTTCACCCTGCTGCACGACAGCGAGCGGCACGCGTTCGAGGCGCAGCTCGCGTCGCTGGGCGACGGGACGACGCTGCTCGTCGACACCTACGACGTCGAACGGGCCGTCCGGACGGCCGTGGAGCTCGCCGGGCCGTCCCTCGGCGCCGTCCGCATCGACAGCGGCGACCTCGGCGTGGTGGCCCGCCGCGTCCGCGAGCAGCTCGACTCGCTGGGCGCGCACGGCACGCGCATCGTGGTCACCGGCGACCTCGACGAGTACGGCATCGCCGCGCTCGCCGCCGCGCCCGTCGACGGGTACGGCGTGGGGACGTCCTTGGTGACGGGGTCCGGCGCCCCGACCGCCTCGCTCGTCTACAAGCTCGTCGCCCGCGCCGACTCCGGCGCCGAGGACGCGGCGATGCGGCCGGTCGCGAAGCGCTCCACCGGCAAGCCCAGCCGCGGCGGCCGCAAGAGCGCCGTGCGGTGCATCGACGCGCACGGCACCGCGTTCGCCGAGACGGTGTCGGTCGGCGAGCCGACGCCGGGGCCGCGCGACCGCGTCCTGCACGTCCCGCTCGTCCGCGACGGCGAGATCGTCGGGCGGGAGACGCTGCGGGACGCCCGGGAACGGCACGTCCGGTCCGTCGCGGAGCTCCCCGCGACCGCGCTCCAGCTGTCCAAGGGCGAGCCCGCCGTGCCCACCGAGTTCGTCGACGGCGGCCCGCGCGGCTGACCGGGCCGGAAGGGCACGGCCTCCGCTGGGGTAGCGTCGACGGCGGGGAGACACAGGCAGAGGAGCGGTCATGGGCAAGAAGGCTCTGATCATCGTGGACGTGCAGAACGACTTCTGCGAGGGCGGGTCGCTCGCCGTCGCGGGCGGCGCGGGCGTGGCCACGGCCATCTCGGGCCACGTGGCGGCGCGGGGCGGCGACTACGCGCACATCGTCGCGACCCGCGACTTCCACCTCGACCCCGGCGGCCACTTCTCCGACCGTCCCGACTTCGTCGACAGCTGGCCCCCGCACTGCGTGATCGGCACCCCCGGCGCCGACTTCCACCCCAACCTGGCGCTCGCGCCCATCGAGACGGTGTTCAGCAAGGGCCGCGAGACCGCCGCCTACAGCGGCTTCGAGGGCGTCTCCGACGACGACGTCCCGCTCGGCGACTGGCTCGCCTCCCGCAGCGTCGACGCCGTCGACGTCGTCGGCATCGCCACCGACCACTGCGTCCGCGCCACCGCCGTCGACGCGGCCCGGGCCGGCCTGCGCACCACGGTCCTGCTCGACCTGACGGCAGGCGTCGGGAAGGCCACCGTCGGCCGCGCCGTGGACGAGCTCGGGCGCGAGGGCGTCGCCCTCTCCGGCGACCCGGTCGTGAGCGGCGACTGAAGGTGAGCACCCTCCCCGAAATAAGCACTCCCCCCGAGACGAGCACTCCCTCCGGCGTCGAAGTGATCCTGGTCGCCGGCGTGTCCGGCAGCGGCAAGACCACCGTCGGCGGCCTGCTCGCCGAGCGGCTCGGCTGGGACTACGCCGAGGCCGACGCGTTCCACTCCCCCGCGAACATCGCCAAGATGCGGGCCGGGCATCCGCTGACCGACGCCGACCGCGCCCCCTGGCTGCGCGCGATCGCCGCGTGGATCGACGACCGGCTCGAGACCGGGCGGCCCGGCGTCGTCAGCTGCTCGGCGCTGAAGCGCGCCTACCGCGACCGGCTCACGGGCGGGCGCCCCGCCGTCCGCACCGTGATGCTCGACGGCGACCGCGACGTCATCGCCGAGCGGATGCGCGCGAGGCACGGCCACTTCTTCGGCGCCGGCCTGCTGGACAGCCAGTTCGCCGACCTGGAGCGGCCCGCCCCGGACGAGCACGTCCTGACCGTCCCCATCACCGACTCCCCCGAGGAGACGGTCGACCGCATCGTCAAGGCCCTGGACCTGGCACCGCTGCACTGACCCCGCGACGCCCCCGCCGTCAGGCGCGGGCGTCGCCCCCGGCGGCCGGCGGCCCCGGCGGCCGGCGGCCCCGGCGGCCGGCCTCAGGCGCGCTTGGCGGCCCACTCGCGGATCTTGCTGATCCGCTTGCGGATCTCCTCCGCGCTGGCCTGCGGGACGGCCGGCCCGCCGCACGCCGTGCGGAGCTGGCTGTGGATCACGCCCTGCGGCTGACCGGTGCGGTGGTTCCACGCGTTGACCAGGCCGTTCAGCTCCTTGCGCAGGGCGTGCAGGTCCTCGGCGGCGGTGCGGTCGGCGCGCGGGTCGCCGGTCTTGCGGCGGCGCTCGTTGGCGATCTGGTCGGCCTGCCGCTTGCGCAGCAGCTGCGTCACCTGCTCGGGCTCCAGCAGGCCGGGGATGCCGAGGAACTCCTCCTCCTCGGCGGACCCCGGCTGGGCCTGCATGCCGAACTCGCCGCCGTCGTACAGGACGCGGTCGAACGTCGCGGACGCCTCGACCGTCTCGAACGGCAGCTCCTCGCCGACGTCCGGGGTGTCCTGCTTGCGGTTGGCCTCGGCGAGCAGGTCGTCGTCGAGGCCGTCCTCGCGGACGGGCCGCTCGAGGACGTGGTCGCGCTCCTCCTCCAGCTCGGCGGCGTGCCCCATCAGCGTCGGCACCGACGGCAGGAACACCGACGCCGTCTCGCCGCGCTTGCGGGCGCGGACGAAACGGCCGATCGCCTGCGCGAAGAACAGCGGCGTGCTGGTGGACGTGGCGTAGACGCCGACCGCGAGGCGCGGGATGTCGACGCCCTCCGACACCATCCGGACCGCGACCATCCACCGGTCGTCGGTCTCGCTGAACGCCTTGATCTTCTTGGACGCGGTCGGGTCGTCCGACAGCACGATCGTCGCGCCCTGCCCGGTGACCGCGCGGAGCATCTTGGCGTAGGCGCGGGCGGCCTCGTGGTCGGTGGCGATGACCAGCCCGCCCGCGTCCGGGATGGCGCGGCGCAGCTCGGTGAGGCGGCGGTCGGCGGCGGCGATGACCTGCCTGATCCAGTCGCCCTTGGGGTCGAGCGCGGCCCGCCACGCCTGCGCGGTCTGGTCCTGGGTGAGCGGCTCGCCGAGCGTCGCGGTGATCTCGTCGCCGGCGCGGGTGCGCCAGCGCATCTCGCCCGCGTACGCCAGGAAGATCACCGGCCGGACGACCCCGTCCGCGAGCGCCGGGCCGTAGCCGTAGGTGTAGTCGGCCTGGCTGCGCTTGATCCCGTCCGGGCCCTCCTCGTAGCGGACGAACGGGATCGGGTTGATGTCGGTGCGGAACGGGGTGCCCGACAGCGCGAGCCGCCGCGTCGCCGGCTCGAACGCCTCCCGGACGGCGTCGCCCCAGGACAGGCCGTCGCCCGCGTGGTGCACCTCGTCGAAGATCACCAGGGACTTGCGCGACTCGGTGCGGTTGCGGTGCAGCGCCGGGCGCGCCGCGACGGTCGCGTAGGTGACGGCGACGCCGTGGAAGTCCTTGCCGACCGGGCCGTCGCCGTTCTGGTACTCCGGGTTGATCTTGATGCCGACGCGGGCGGCGGACTCCGCCCACTGCCGCTTCAGGTGCTCGGTCGGGCAGACGATCGTGATCGCGGCGACGATCCTTCGCTCGATCAGCTCCCGGGCCAGCCGCAGCGCGAACGTCGTCTTACCGGCACCGGGCGTCGCGACGGTGAGGAAGTCGCGCGGGCCCGGCTGCTGCCCGTCCGTGCCGAAGTAAGCCTCCAGCGCCTGCTGCTGCCAGGCGCGCAGGGATTGCGCGGTCCCCCAGGCGGCCCGCTCGGGGAACGCGGGGGGCATGCTCGATGCGGCGAAGGTGCTCACGGTCATAGCAGGCTACCGAGCCCCACCGACAGATCGCGCCGCCCCGGCCCCTCCTGTGCCGCGATCCACACTCGCGCGCTCTCGCGCGCCGCCCTGGCCGCGCCCGTTCCCCGCCGCCCGATAGGCGGCCCACGCGGCGCGGATGCGGCGGCCCTGACCTGGGGTGAACTGCCGCATGCAGGAGTCGAACCCGTAGTTCATGAAGTTGTGCACCGGGTCTTCGCCGCGCTGCGGGCAGCTGTCCTTGTAGTCAGGGCACCCTTGCGCGGGGGAAGCCTCGTACGGGGTGTCGGACACCCCGTCGCCGGGCGGCGTGCACCCGCCCTGGAACGTGTGCAGCAGCCCCAGCCAGTGCCCGATCTCGTGGACGGCCGTGTAGCCGCGGTTGAAGCGCCGGTAGGAGCCGTGCGGGAGGCTGCGGTAGTCGATGACGACACCGTCCATGCGCGGGCTCTTCCGGTACCACTGCGGGAAGGTCGAGAACCCGAGGACGTCGCTGCCCACGGCCGCCGTGTAGAGGTTGAGCGTGCCGCGCCCGCCCTTGCGCAGCTTGCGCTTGATGGCGCTCTGGTACTTCCGCGGGTGGGAGAACCAGGCGGCCTTGTTCGTCACGTCGTAGCCGGCGAGGTGGAACCGCACGCCGGTGTCGGCGCCGCCCGTCCGCCCGCTGTACGCCGCGTTCAGGGTGGCGATCTGGCTCCGGACGGCCGCCCCGGACAGCCGCCCCGTCCGCCCGGCGGCGAGGACATGGAAGCGCACCGGGATCACCAGCGCCCGCCGCCTCGCCTCATCGGACCGCCCCGCGTCGGACCGCCCCGCGTCGGACCGTCTCGCATCGGACGGCGCCGCGTCTGACCGCCCGTCTGACCGCAGCGCGTCGAGACGCGCCTCGTCCGCTGTGCCGTAGCGCTCGCGGAGCGTCCTGCGCAGGTCCCCGAGCATCGCGACGACCTGGCCGCGGCTCAACTCCCCGCCCGCGTCGCGCGGGTGGGCCGCCCGGGCCGCGGCCCCCCGCCCGCACCCGTCCTCCCCCGCCTCGCCCGTCTTCCCCGCCGCGCTGATCTTCCCCGCCGCGCCGGCCGGCCCCATGACGCCGGCCGTCCGCACGGTCCTGGCCCGCGCGCGCGGGCCGTCACTCATCGAACTCGACACCGCACACGCTGTGACCGTCAGTGCGCACAGCGAAACCCCGGCGAACCGCCGCATCTGTCCCCCGTATGTCCCCGTTTGGAAAGCTGATCTGGAAAAGCAGGTGTGGAAACGCGAAAGCCCCGCGGTGGCGCGTCCGCCCTTCCGGCGAACCTGACCGCGGGACCGTCACGGGGGCGCGCGGGCCGTACGGCCCGGCGCCCTCATCCGGCTCTCAGCCGGCCGTCACTCGTCGCCCTTGTCCCCGCCCGGCTGCATGGACTCGTAGATCTCCTTGCACTCCGGGCAGACCGGGTACTTCTTCGGGTCCCGGTTCGGCACCCAGACCTTGCCGCACAGCGCGATCACCGGCGTGCCGGTCACCGCGCTCTCGGTGATCTTGGCCTTCTTCACGTAGTGGGCGAACCGCTCGTGGTCGCCGTCACCATGCGAGAGGTCCGGCCGGACGTCCTGCTGGGTGTCGCTGTCGGGAAGGATCCTCGTACTCACGTCATCACCTTAGTTCAGCGTCGGGTCCTCGGGGAAAGTGGAGACGAACGCCAGGTCACCGCCCTGCCGGCGGAGCACCTCCTGCCACAGCCGGTCCGGGTCCCCGGCGAACACGTCGCCCGCCTCGGCCGGCACCAGGTACCAGGCGCCGTCCTCGATCTCGCCGCGCAGCTGCCCGGCCGACCAGCCGGCGTACCCGGCGAACACCCGCAGCTGCAGCAGCTCCGCCGCCAGCAGCCCGGGCGGCGCCTCCAGGTCGACCAGGCCGACCCGGGCGACCTCCGAGCCGCCCTCCAGCGCCCGCCAGCCGAGCGGCTCGTCCTCGCCCGGCAGGCGGGCCAGGGCGAGCGCGTTGTCCAGCGCGACCGGGCCGCCCTGGAACACCACCGACGGGCCCGTCACCAGCTCGGCCCACGGCGGCAGCACCCGGTCGACCGGGATCTCGGTCGGCCGGTTCAGGACAACCCCCAGCGTGCCCCCGTCCATGTCGTGCTCGACCACCAGGACGACGCTGCGCCTGAAGTTGGGATCCTCCAGTTGGGGTGTCGCGACCAGCAGAAGCCCCACCCTGATGCCGTCTTCCATGGGTTCCATCATGCGTTGCGCGGACCTCCCACGGCACGTCCCCCCGCTCGTTAGCCTGTTAGGCATTCCTAGCGATGGGGATATCGGCACCACAACCGCCTAGGTTAAGAATGATCCAGGATCACCCGGCCGCCCGCTCAGCCCGGACCCCCCGAGACCCCCGGGGCGACCGCCCGAAGGGCGGATGAGGAGGACAGCGATGCAGTTGCCCAGGGTCATCATCGCCGCAGTGTTTCTCGTCATCGGGGGGCTGATCGCCGTCCCGGCCCTGATGAAGTCGTCGGGCTCCGGCGCGCGGGCGTCCTCCACCACCTCCACGTCGGCGAGTCCGAGCCCCAGCGGCTCGGGGACGTCCCCCTCGCCGACGAAGACGACCCACAAGCCGTCCAAGACGCCGACGAAGACGCCGACGAGCACGGCCGCGCCGCAGCCCGTCAGCGCCACCATCGGGTCGGTGTCCTGCCCGTCGCGGTCCGTCCGCGTGACCGTCCGCAACACCGGGACGCAGCGCGAGGACTTCACCGTCCTCAAGAACGACGACAGCGCGACCGTCCCCGCCACCGTCTCCCCCCACGACAGCAAGACCGTGACGGTCGAGCTGAAGGAGGACCGGCGGACGCTCGTCCAGGTCGACTGGGCCAACAAGCAGATCGAGACCCGCTCGCTCACGGCGAACTGCAAGCACGCGGGCGCCGCGCCGCACAAGACCGCGCCGACCAAGCTGCCGCACACCGGCCCGGACACCGTCCTGTGGGCCCGGGCCGCGACCGGCGTCGGCGTGATGCTCACCGGCGTGGTCATCTTCTGGTACGGCGGGATCTGGCCCCGCCGCCGCGACCAGGTCTTCGCGAAGAAGACCGACTGAACCGATCGGGCCGGTCGAACCGGCCGGTCCGCCGGGCCCGGCCGGACCCGGTCGCGGAGGCGGCGGCTACGCCTCGGTGCGGGGGCGACCGCCGGCGGCCTCCCGGACGGCGCCCGCGACGCGGGACGCCACCTCCGGGTGGAACACGCTCGGCACGATGTAGTTCGGGCCCAGCTCGCCCGGCGTGACGACCTCGGCCAGCGCCTGCGCCGCCGCCGCCAGCATCGCCTGGGTGACCCCGTCGGCCTGCGCGTCCAGCAGCCCGCGGAAGACGCCCGGGAACGCCAGCACGTTGTTGATCTGGTTCGGGTAGTCGCTGCGGCCCGTCGCGACGACGGCGGCGTGCTCGCGCGCCTCGTCCGGCGACACCTCCGGCTCCGGGTTCGCCAGCGCGAACACGATCGCGCCCTCGTTCATCGTCGCGATGTCGTCGCCGTTGAGGATGCCGGGCGCGGACACCCCGATGAACACGTCCGCGTCCTTCACCGCGCCGCGCAGGTCGCCGGAGTAGCCGTCGGTGTTGGTGTGCTCGGCGATCCAG
Source organism: Actinomadura sp. RB99 (assembly GCF_014706005.1). Classification (NCBI taxonomy): domain Bacteria; kingdom Bacillati; phylum Actinomycetota; class Actinomycetes; order Streptosporangiales; family Thermomonosporaceae; genus Actinomadura; species Actinomadura sp. RB99. The sequence continues at coordinate 10,747 of NZ_JABMCA010000125.1, forward strand.
CGCAGCGAGTCGTCCAGGTCCTCGCGGCCCTTGTGCACCGCGCCCCGGTAGTCGCACACGATCAGGTCGCGCGCGCCGGCGTGCATGAGCAGCTTCAGGATGGCGGTGCCGGCCGCGCCCGCGCCCGCCATCGTGATCCGGACCGAGCCGATGTCCTTGCCGACGACCCGCAGCGCGTTGGTCAGCGCGGCCAGCACGCAGATCGCGGTGCCGTGCTGGTCGTCGTGGAAGACCGGGATGTCCAGCAGCTCGCGGAGCCGCCGCTCGACCTCGAAGCAGCGCGGCGCGGAGATGTCCTCCAGGTTGATGCCGCCAAACGCGGGCGCGAGGATCTGCACCGTCCGGACGATCTCGTCGGTGTCCTGGGTGTCCAGGCAGATCGGCCACGCGTCGATCCCGGCGAACCGCTTGAACAGCGCCGCCTTGCCCTCCATGACCGGCAGCGCCGCCTCCGGGCCGATGTTGCCGAGGCCCAGCACCGCCGACCCGTCGGTGACGACCGCGACGCTGTTGCGTTTGATCGTCAGCCGGCGGACGTCCTCGGGGTTGCGGGCGATGGCGAGCGACACCCGGGCGACGCCCGGCGTGTAGGCCATCGACAGCTCGTCGCGGTTGCGCAGCGGCACCTTCGACTGCATCTCGATCTTGCCGCCGAGGTGCATCAGGAAGGTCCGGTCGCTGACCTTGTGGATCTTGATGGAGTCGATCTTCTCCAGCGCGCCGGCGATCGCCTCGGCGTGCTGGGTGTCGCGGGTGGCGATCGTCACGTCGATGCGCAGCGTCTCGTGCCCCGCCGTGTTGACGTCGAGGGCCGTGACGATGCCGCCGGCGTTCTCGACCACGTGCGTGATCTGGCTGACCGCCTTGCCGCCGGCCGGGACCTCCAGCCGGACGGTGATGGAGTACGAAACGCTGGGCACGCTCGCCACGACAACCTGCTCCCTCTTGCTACCGGGTACGTCCTCGTCCCGGCCGCCACGTCCCATGGGGGCACGGGACGCCCGGGGGCCGTCGCCCTCTCCGCCTGCGGCTCACAGCGCCCGCGCCGCGGCCGCGATCAGGTCGACGGCGGCGGATACGGGCAGCCTCGTGGTGTCGATCACGAGATGGTAGAGCCGCGGATCGGCGGGGTCGGCCCCGTAAAAGTGCTTCACGTAGGCCGTGCGGGCGCGGTCGTTGTCATCGAGCATACGCTCAACATCGCGGTCTGGCGTCCCGGTCGCCCCAGCCGGACCCCGCGTCCCGCCCCCGGCCCGGCCCCGGCGGCCGCCCGGGACCGCCGCCGCCCGGCCCTCGGCGGACTTCGCCAGCTCGTGCGCGGCGACCGCCAGCCGCCGCTCGCGCGGGCCGTCCAGCCGGACGTGCAGCACCCCCGGGAGGCCGGCCAGCACGAGGGCGGCGGCGCGGCCGAGCAGCACCCCGCCGCCGAGCTCCACCGTCCGGTGGATGACGCGCTCGGTGTGCTCGACGAACTCCTCGGGACGGATGATCGCCTGCTCGGGGAGGTAGACGTCCATGGCGCCGAGCGCGACGTTCGGCAGCCGCGCCGCGCCCGCGAGGATGCGGCCGATGCCGCTCTCGGCGCGGCCGTCGTGCGCGAGCGCCTCCTCCAGCGTGCAGCCGATCTCGCCGGCGACCCGGACGGGGATGGCCCGGTCGAGGAACGGCAACTGAAGGCGCTCGGCGACCGCGGGGCCGACCACGTCGCCCCGCGCGCCGAACGCGGCGGAGATGGTCACGACACGAGCGCTCACACCCGCTACATGCCCGATTCCGCGCGCCCCAAGGGCCCGGACCCGTCGCGATCGCAGGCGGGCAGGGCGATCCGGCGCTCAGCCGTCAGGCGAGCGCCGGGCCGCCGAGCGAGGTCCTTGGGCCGCGGTCGTCGGAACGCCGGGATCGTCGGAACGCCGGGATCGTCAGAAGAGCGCCGACTGGAGGGAGCGGCGGGCCTTGGCGACGCGCGGGTCGTCCGGCGGCAGCAGCTCGAACAGCGACAGCAGGTGCGTGCGGGCCGCGTCGCGGTCGTCGCCCGCGCTGCCGCGCACCGCGGTGAGCAGCCGCCCGAACGCGTCCTCGATCCGGCCGGACACCATCTCGACGTCCGCGGCGCGGAGCTGCGCCTGCACGTCGCCGGGCTTGTCCGCCGCCTCCTGGACGGTGCGCTCGGGGTCCAGCCGCTCCACCCGCAGGCTCAGCTCGACCAGCGCGAGACCCTGCTTGGCCTGGCCGTCCCTCGGGTTCCCGGCGAGGATCCGCTCGAAGGCGGCCTTCGCGCCGTCGAGGTCGCCGCGCTGCAGCGCGTCCTCGGCCTCGGAGTACACCGACCCGGCCGGGGCCGCCTCCTCGCCCGCGGCCGCGGCCTCGCCCGGCGGGGGCTCCGGCAGGATGCCCTCCTGGCGCAGCGCCTCGAAGAGCTGGTCGATCGCCTGCCGGACCTGCGGCTCGGGGGCCGCGCCGTTCAGGAAGGGCAGCAGCTGCCCGGCCACGACCGCCGCGACGAACGGGATGCCGCGCACGCCCATCTGCTGCATGTACGCGCCGAGCTGCGGGTTCGCGTCGATGTCGACCTTGGCGAGGATCCACTTGCCGGCCGCCTCGGTGGCGAGCTTCTCCAGGATCGGGCTGAGCTGCTTGCACGGCCCGCACCAGTCGGCCCAGAAGTCGACGAGCACCGGGACGGTCTGCGACCGCTCCACGACCTCGGTGTTGAAGGTCTGGTCGGTGACGTCCACGACGTACGCTCCGGCGGCGGGGGCGCCGCCGGCCGGGCCGCCCGCGGGCGCCGCACCGGCCTGCGCCCGGCGCTCCTGCTGCTTCCTGGCGGCCGCCTGGCGAGCTCCCAGGTCGATGGCCCCGTGCAACGAAAAGTCCCGAGAAGGCATGGGTCCATCCTGCCCCATGACCGGCCCGGTCGGTGCGCCCGTCCGCTCGGAGCGGAGCGAGCCGCGCGCGGGCGCCGCCCGTGCCGACGCGGGACCGCCGACCACGGCGCCCCTTTCCATGGGATGACGACGCAATTGTCCGCCTTTTTTGAATTCTCACCTTCGGTCGGAAGGCAAAGAATCCAGGCGTCCTGCCGTAAAGGCAAAAAGATTGCTGACAGCCATCACCAAGCCCGGTTATAGTCGCGATGTCGATGCATCGTGCGACGGCAAAAGAGATCCGGTTCCCCGGACCCCGCCGATTCGGCCGGTCCGGGCGGACGGGCGCCGGGTGGCGCCGGGAGCGGCCACCGGCCCGGCTCGGACGACCGTCGCGCTCGCATGACGAGCAACGGGGGGAAACAAGTGATCGCGGAGCATTCCGCGATCGTGGCCCGAGGAATGGGTGTCCGCCGCGGGGGGCGGTGGCTCCTGCGCCCGGTGACCTTCGGCGTGACCGAAGGCGTGGTCGGCTTCGCCGGTCCACCTGGTGTCGGTAAATCCACTCTGCTGGCCACGTTCGCGACCTTGCGCCGGCCTAATTCCGGCGTGCTGCACATTCTCGGGCATGACATAGCGAACGCCGCGGACCTGCGGGCCGCGCGGGCCCGGATCGGCTACCTGCCGGCCCGGTTCTCCCGCGCGGAGAGCATGACGGCGGGCGAGTTCGTCGCTTATGCCGCGTACTACAAGCGCACGAGCACCTCAGTGGCACGGTCCATCATGAAGCGGCTGGACCTCACCGAGGCCGCCGGGACGGCGCTGTCGCTGCTGCCGCCGGACGTCCGGCTGCGCGCCGGGCTGGCCGCCGCGTGCGTGCACGGCCCCGACCTGCTGGTGCTGGACGACCCGTTCGGCGACCTGCGGGCCGCCGCCGAACCGTGGCCGACCGGCGCGGCGGGGCCGGGCGGGACCGCGTACTCGGCCGCGATGGCCGAGCTGGTCCCGGTGCTGCGGTCGCTGGCGCCGACCGTCCTGGTCAGCGCGGACGACACCGAGACGCTCACCGGCTGGTGCGACCGGCTGCTCACGCTGGCCCGCGGCCGGCTCAGCGAGCAGCCCACCCATTCCGCGGCGGCCCGCCGGGGCCGCACCGCCGCGGACCGGCGCGTCGCGGCGGACGGCCCGGACGCGGCCCTGCCCGTCACCGACGAGCCCGCCGCCGGCCCCGCCGACCACCCGGCCGGGGCCGGCCTCGGCACGGAGCCCGGCCACTCCGCCCCGCTGGACCTCGCCGTGCGCGAGCCGGACGCGGCGGGGCACGTCCCGAAGGAGCGCGCCCGGGACAGGCCGGGCCGGAAGCGGCGCGGCGCGGCGCGGAGGCGGCCGGCGCGGCTCA
>NZ_JABMCA010000126.1:0-14768 GCF_014706005.1 Actinomadura sp. RB99
GAACGCCGCCGAGCACTCCCGCAATGGCTGCACACCTACAATCACCACCGCGGCCACACCGCACTCGGCGGCCAACCACCCGCCAGCCGCGTCCCCAACCTCACGGGACAGAACAACTAGCGCGCCGGGCGGGCGGCGGTCCGCCCGCCTCCGCCGCGCAGCCGCATCAGCACCACCCCGTACATCCGGTCCGCCGGGCACGGACCCCACTGCTTGGAGTCCTCCGAGCGGGGGTGGTCGCCGCGCAGCACCAGCATGCCCGGCGGGACGCGGCCGGTCCCGTCCCCCGGCACCCAGGCGGGCACCGGGTCGCCGGCCGCCGCGACGACCCGCTTGACGTACCACCCGCCGGCCCCGGACGGGTCGGACGGCCCGTCCCACCCCGTGCGCCGGTCGGGCCGCTGGACGACCACGATCCGGCCGGGCCGGGCCCGGCGGCGGTGGCGCAGCACCAGCAGCACGTCGCCGTGGTCCAGGGTCGGGGTCATGCTGCCGCCCCGGACGGTGACGGTGGACAGCAGCAGCCGGGCCGCCAGCACGGCCCCGGCCGCCGCCCCGGCGGCCAGGGCCGAGGCGGCGACGGCCCGGCCCGCGGCCTGGCTCATCCGGCGGTCACCGTGGTCGGCGCCGCCCCGCTCTCACCCGTCGCGGCCCCGCTCCCGCCCGGTGCCGCCACGCCCTCGCCGGGCAGCGGGCCGCCGTCGCCGGGCGCGGGCGCCGGGTCCTCCCGGTAGCCCTCCGCCTGCCGGCCGAAGAGCTTGGCGTAGACCCCGTCCGGGGACGCGATGAGGGAGGCGTGGTCTCCGCTCTCCAGGATCCGGCCGTCCTGCACGACGACGATCCGGTCCGCGCGGCGGACGGCGCTCAGCCGGTGCGAGACCAGGACGCTGGTGGAGCCCGCGCGCAGCTCCCGCAGCCGGTCGTGCACCGCCGCCTCGGCCTCGGCGTCGAGGCCGGAGCTGGGCTCGTCGAGGATCATCAGGTCGCGGCCCCGGCGCATCAGCCCGCGCGCGAGCGCGAGGCGCTGCCACTGCCCGCCCGAGAGGTGGACGCCGTTCGCCCGGGCGGCCTCCCCGTCGCCGCCTTCCTCCTCGTCGCCGGCGTGGAACAGCCGGCTCAGCATCGTCGCGTAGCCGGCCGGCAGCCGCTCGACGGTCTCGTGGACGCCCGCGCGCTCGGCGGCGGCGCGGATCCGCTCCGGGTCGTCGATCGCGTCGAGGTCGCCGAGGCCGATGTTCTCGGCGGCGGTGAGGTCGTAGTCCATGTAGTCCTGGAACACCGCACCGATCCGGCGGCGCAGCTCCTCGACGGGGACGTCCCGGACGTCCACCCCGTCCCACAGGACGGCGCCGCGCTGGGGGTCGTAGAACCGGCAGAGCAGCTTGACGAGCGTGCTCTTGCCTGCGCCGTTGAGCCCGACCACGGCCAGGCTGGTGCCGTGCGGGATGGTCAGGTCCAGGCCGCGCAGCACCCACGGCGCGTCCTCGCTGTAGCGGAACCAGACGTCGCGCAGTTCGATGGCGTGGGCCAGCGGGGCGAGGCGGCGGTGCCGGGCGGGCGCGGCGAGGTCGTCCCCGGTCCCGACCACCGTCAGGTAGTGGTGGAAGACCAGGGCGGACTGGTGCCCCATCGCGATGCCCTGCACCAGCGCGCCGAGCCCTGACTGGAGCCCGGCGAGGGCGCCGATGAAGACCGACACGTCGCCGACGCTGATCGTCTTCTGGGCGGCGGCGTGCACGGCCCAGAGCAGGCCCGCGGCGGCCAGCAGCGCCCCGAGGGCGGCGAGGAGGACCTGGACGCGCACGACGCCCCGCTCCAGCCGGTCCTCGGCATCGTTGGCGGCGCGCAGCTCGGTGAGCATCCGGCCGTGCAGGAACCCGCCCAGGCCGAACAGGCGCACCTCCTTGGCGGCCTGCAGGTCGGTCAGCAGCATCTGGTAGAAGAGCTTGCGCCGCAGGCCGGGGCTGATCCGCCACAGCAGCCCCGCCCGGCGCCGGCCGAGCGCCAGATGGGCGACCATCGCGGGCACGGCGGCGGCGAGCGCGGCGCCCGCCATGACCGGGTTGATCGCGATCAGCGTGCCCAGGAACCCGGTGACGCCCAGGGAGCCGCGCAGGGTCGTCAGGCCCATCTGGACGAGCTGGTCAGGGGCGTTCTCGGCGGACTGCTGGGCCAGCCGCAGCCGGTCGTGGAACCGCGGCTCCTCCAGGCGCGCCAGCCCGTTCATCCGGTTGACCGCGCCGAACAGCCGGTCCTGCGAGAGCAGGCCGACGGCGCGCCGGGCGCGTCCCTGCGCGTACGCGGCGACGGCCGAGGACGAGGCCATCACGATGCCCAGCGCCCCGATCCCGGCCGCGACCCACAGCAGCGCCCCGGGGCGGGGGCGGGCGGCGGTGAGCTCGTCGAGCGCGACCTTGGTCAGCCAGGCGGTGGCGACCGGCGCCGTCCCGTCGAGCACCGCCATGGCGAGCTGGAGGAGCAGCATGCCGGGGCAGGCCCGCCAGGCGAGCGCGTACGCCTCCTTCATCGCGCGGGCGACGGAGGCGCGCGGCTCCGTCGCGCCCTCCCCGCCGCCTCCACCGTCGCTCACGGCGCCGCGGTCCCGGCGGCCGGGGCCGCGCTCCCGGCGGCCGGGACCGCGCTCCCGGCGGCCGGGGCCGGGGCGGCCTCGCGGAGCCCTTCCAGGCCGACGCTCGCGGCGGTGGCGACGCCGTCCGGGCCGTAGTGCGCGAACCCGGGGTAGAAGCGGACGCCGAAGGCGGTGCCGACGGGCGCGTCGAGGGGCTCGGGCACCACGTGGTCCGCGACGCCGGCGAGCCGGGCGGCCAGGTCGCTGCCGGCCGCGTCGATCCCGACCACCGTGGCGAGGACGCGGCCTCCCGCGTCCCGCACCCGGCGGGCGTGCTCGGCGAACTCCGGCACGCTGTCGTCGCAGCCCGGGCAGTCCAGCGACAGGAAGGCGAGCAGCGCCGGGCGCCCGGCCAGCCCGTCCGTGGTGACCGTGGTGCCGGCGGCCGTGGCCGCGGTGAACGCGGGCATCCGGTCCCCCGGCGCGATGCCCAGGTCCGGGGCCCCGCCGGACGCGCCCGGACCGTGGTGGCGGCCGGCCGGCGGCATGCTCAGGCGGGCGCGCCAGCGGCGCAGCACGGCCGCGGTCAGCGCGACGTTCAGCGCGGTGAGCGCCACGACCAGGACGAGCCCTGCGACGAGGTAATCCACGGATGTCCTTTCCGGCTCCGGCGCCTCACCGGCCGTGGCCCCCGGCGGCGACCGGGGACCGGAAGAGCGCGGCGATGTCGTCGACGAAGACGGTCAATGTGGTGAGCAGGGCCGCCGAGGACACGGCCAGCGCGATCCCCGGCACGTCGCCGGGGACGCCGCCGCCCCGCGACAGCGCGACGACCGCGCCCAGGCACGCCGCCGCCAGCAGCACCGCGTTGCGCGCGATGTGCCAGCCGCCCATGGGCTCGCTGCCGGCGCCGAAGCAGGCGCAGGTCACCCGCTTCCCGCGGGCGACGACGGCGACGGAGACGGCCGTCAGCCCGCAGCAGAACAGCGCCGCGGCGGCGAAGCCGGCGGTGACGGTGGCGGGCACGGCGAGCAGCAGCGCGATGAGCAGCTCGGCTGCCGGGACGAGCACGGACAGCGGGCGGCGCAGCGGCGCCGGGACGAAGCCGAAGTCGCCGAGGGAGGCGGCGAACGCGCCCGGCGAGCGCAGCTTGGCCACCGCCGCCAGCGTCATCACCGCCACGAGGGTGAGGCGGCAGGCGAACGATACGTACAGCACGGATGCTCCCGGGGAAGTGGTGCGCGAGCGCGCGCGGCCGCTCATGGTGCGGCGGTCCGCGCGTCCAAGGGCGCCCGGACCGCGCGGCCGCCCCGGCGAGGGTGCGGCCGCGCGGCTTCAGGCGGGTGTCACGCGTTCCGGCGGGGCATCAGCAGTAGTTCATGCTGTAGCTGTACCAGGCGCCGCAGTGCGTCTTGCAGTCGCCGCTCGTCGAGCAGGTGCGGCCGAAGCAGACACCGCCCATGATCTTGTACTCCATCCACGAGTCCGGCGGGCAGCCGGCGTCCGCGGTGGCCGTGGGGAGCAGGGCCTCGACGGCGCGGGTGACGCGCCGGGTCACGCTCTGGAGCATGGTTCCTCCTTGGGGTGGTGGGGGGACTGATTCCGCGCACGGGCGGCCGCCGCCGGGTCAGGGGTCGGACACGGCGGGCTGAGCCCGTGGGGCATGGGGGGTGCGGTCGGCTTGCCGGGGGCTAGGGGGCGACGAGTTCGGTCCGCAGGGCGGCGACGCCCACGCCCGCCGAGGTGACCATTCCGTTGCGGTCGTACCAGGCGTAGGTCGGGTAGTGCTTGGCTCCGTAGCGCCGCGACAGCTCGGCCTCCGCGCCTTCGGCGATCACGATGTCCATCGCGTCGCCGAGCATCGCGGCCAGCTCGCTGCCGGCGGCGCCGTCCCCGTGGACGATCGCCAGGGACGTCCCGCCGGAGGCCCGCAGCCGCTCGGCGTGCCCGGCGAAGACCGGCACGGCGTCGACGCAGGCCCGGCAGGTCAGCGAGAAGAACCCGACCAGGGTCTCCGTGCCGAGCAGCGTCCGCTCCGTGACGGCGGTGCCGTCGACGGCGCGGGCCGAGAAGCGGGGGATCCGGTCGATCATCCGGACGTCGGTGAAGGTCCCGGCGGCGGGGAGTCCGCCGGCGGCCTCCAGGGCCCGCCACCGGCGCAGGACGACCAGGAGGATCGAGAGGTTCACCGCGCCGACGACGCCGGCGAGGACGAGCGCACCTACAGCGAGATTCACGACATGCGTCCTCTCCCAGAACCGTCGGGAACGGGTGGGCCGCGGCCACGCGTACATGATCACCGACCGGTGATCACGGAGCAATTGGCGGATCTTGTCAGGAATCAGGCGGGGATTCGGCGAGGAGTTCCGCGACGGCCTGCAGGGCGAGGACGTACGACATCATCCCGAAGCCGGCGATGGTCCCGGTGGCGACGCCCGCGACGACGGAGGTGTGGCGGAACTCCTCGCGGGCCGCCGGGTTGCTGATGTGCACCTCGATGAGCGGCGCCGTGCGCTGCGCCAGGGCGTCGCGCAGCCCGTAGGAGTAGTGGGTGAACGCGGCCGGGTTGAGCACGACCGGGAGGCGCTCGTCGGCGGCCTCGTGCGCCCAGCGGATCAGCTCGGCCTCGTCGTCGGTCTGCCGGACGTCCACGCTGAGGTCGAGGCGGCGGCCGGTGTCGCGGCACAGCGCGGCGAGGTCGGCGAACGTCGTCGAGCCGTACACGTCGGGCTCGCGGCTGCCGAGCCGCCCGAGGTTCGGCCCGTTCAGCACCAGCACACGCGTCATCGTGAGACCTCCCTGTAGGCGGCGGCGAGGAGGTCCTCGTCGGGGCCCTCCAGGCGGCCGGGCTCGGCGAGGCCGTCCAGGACGACGAACCGGAGGGTGGCGCCGCGCGACTTCTTGTCGATGGTCATGGTGGCGCGAAGCCCGTCCCAGTCGGCGGCGTAGGAGACGGGCAGGCCGACGGAGGTGAGCACGTCGCGGTGCCGCCGGACGACGTCGGCGGGCAGCCGGCCGGCGAGGCGGGCGAGCTCGGCGGCGTACACCATGCCGATGGCGACGGCGTGGCCGTGCCTGAACTTGTAGTCCTCGGCCTTCTCGATGGCGTGCGCGAGCGTGTGCCCGTAGTTGAGGATCTCGCGCAGGCCGCTCTCCTTGAGGTCGGCGGAGACGACGTCCGCCTTGACCCGGATCGCGCGCTCGACCAGCTCGCGGGTGTGCGGGCCGGTGGGGGACGCGGCGCCCTCCGGGTCGGCCTCGACGAGGTCGAGGATCACCGGGTCGGCGATGAACCCGGCCTTGATGATCTCGGCGAGGCCGCTGATGTAGTCCTCGTGCGGCATCGTGACGAGGGTGGCGAGGTCGCACAGGACGCCGGCGGGCGGGTGGAAGGCGCCGACGAGGTTCTTGCCCTCGGGGACGTTGATGCCGGTCTTGCCGCCGACCGCCGCGTCCACCATGCCGAGCAGCGTCGTCGGGACGAGGACGGACCGGACCCCGCGCAGCCACGACGCCGCCGCGAACCCGGCGAGGTCGGTGGTGGCGCCGCCGCCGACGCCGACGACGGCGTCCGTGCGGGTCATCCCGGCCCGCGCGAACGCCGACCAGAGGCCGGCGAGGACGCCGACCTCCTTGGCGGCCTCGCCGTCCGGGACGGGCAGCGCGCGCACCGCGTACCCGGCCTCCTCCAGGGCGCCGCAGACCGGGCGCGCGATCTCGGGGAGCCCCTCGGCGTGCACCACGGCGACGGTGCGGGCGCGGTCGCCGACAATCGCGGGCAGTTCGGCGAGGACGCCGGTGCCGATCACGACGTCGTAGGGGTCGGCGCCGCCGACGCGGACCCGCGCCGAGGTCATGCCGCCTCCAGCGCCTTGACGATCTCCTCGACGATGTCGGCGGGCTCGCGCCCGTCGGTGTCGACGTGCACGGTGCCGAGCCGCTCGTAGACGGGGAGCCGCTCCTCCAGGAGCTTGCGCATCTGGCTGCGCGGGTTCAGCACGAGGAGCGGGCGCGCGGACGCGAGCCCGACCCGCTTGATCGCCTCCGACAGCCCGACCCGCAGGTAGACGACGGTGTGCCCGGCGAGCAGCTCCTGGGTCTCGGCGGCGAGGACGGCGCCGCCGCCGAGCGCGACGACGCCCTCGTGCTCGGCGAGGGCCGCCGCGACGGCGGCGCGCTCCAGCTCGCGGAACCGGTCCTCGCCGTCGTCGATGAAGATCTCGCCGATCGGCTTGCCGGCGGCCGCCTCGGCGTCGGCGTCGGTGTCGCGCAGCGGGACGCCGAGCCGCTCGGCGAGGGCGGTGCCGACGGTGGTCTTGCCCGATCCCGGCGGCCCGATCAGGACGGCCTTCGGTCGCGTCATAGTCCGCGGGTCCACTTCACTTGATGGTGAGCGAGGACAGGTATCCCCGCAGGTTGCGGGCGGTCTCCTCGGCCGAGTCGCCGCCGAACTTCTCCAGCGCCGCGTCCGCGAGCACCAGCGCGACCATCGCCTCGGCGACGACGCCCGCGGCGGGCACCGCGGTGACGTCGCTGCGCTGGTTGATGGCCTTGGCGGGCTCGCCGGTCCGCACGTCGACGGTGTCGAGCCGGCGCGGGACGGTGGAGATCGGCTTCATCGCGGCGCGCACCCGCAGCACCTCGCCGGTGGTCATGCCGCCCTCGACGCCGCCGGCCCGGTTGGTGCGGCGGCGGATCCCGTCGGGGGTGTTGTCGATCTCGTCGTGCGCGCGGGAGCCGGGGCGGCGCGCGGTGGTGAACCCGTCGCCGAGCTCGACGCCCTTGATCGCCTGGATGCCCATGAGGATGCCGGCGAGCCGCGAGTCGAGGCGCCGGTCCCAGTGGACGTGGCTGCCGAGGCCCGGCGGGAGGCCGTAGGCGAGCACCTCCACGACGCCGCCGAGGGTGTCGCCGGCCCGCTTGGTCTCGTCGATGTGGGCGACCATCGCGGCGGACGTCCCGGCGTCGAAGCAGCGCACCGGGCTCTCGTCGACGGCGGCGAGGTCGTCGGGGCCGGGCAGCACCCCGTCGGGCGCCTGGACCTCGCCGAGCGCGATCACGTGGCTGAGCACGTCCACGCCGAGGGCCTGCTTGAGGAACGCCTTGGCGACGGTGCCGAGCGCGACGCGCGCCGCGGTCTCCCGGGCGCTCGCCCGCTCCAGGACGGGGCGGGCGTCGTCGAAGCCGTACTTCTGGATGCCGACCAGGTCGGCGTGGCCGGGGCGCGGCTGGGACAGCGGCGCGTTCCGGGCCTGCGCGGCGAGGACGTCGGCGTCGACGGGGTCGGCCGACATGACCGTCTCCCACTTGGGCCACTCGGTGTTGCCGACCTGGATCGCGACGGGTCCGCCGAGGGTGACCCCGTGCCGGACGCCGCCGAGGATCGTCACCTGGTCCTGCTCGAACTTCATCCGGGCGCCCCGCCCGTGCCCGAGCCGCCGGCGGCGCAGTTCCTCGGCGATGTCCCCCGAGGTCACGCGCACGCCGGCCGGCAGCCCCTCCACGATCGCGGTCAGGGCCGGGCCATGGGACTCCCCCGCGGTCAACCAGCGCAGCATGCCGACGATCCTATTGACTCCGCGCACCCGCGCGTGACCGCGTCCACCATCTGAGAGGGTCCGCCATCCGAGAGGCGGGCCGGTGGCGGGCGGGGCGGCGGGGACCGTCAGGTGGACGCGGCGGGCCGGGGGGCCGGCGGTGGGGCGCCGTCCTTCCACGACTCGTGGCGGACGAGGTCGCCGAACGGCTTGCGCAGGCCGCGCAGCCGCGCGCGGTCGGCGGGGGCCAGCGCGTCCGGGTGGGCGCGGCCGACGGTGATGACGCCGACGACGGCGATCTCGGGGGGCATGCCGAGGTAGGCGGCGAGCTCCTCCTTGGCGCGGACGGTCGCGAAGCCGGTGGCGAGCCCCTCGTTGATCGCGGTCAGCTGGATGAGCGTCAGGAGGGCTCCGGCGTCCACCCACCAGTAGGGGGCGGGCCACTCCATCTCCTCGCCGTCGACGAGCTTGTCGGGCTTGGTGTAGCGGGCGTGGTAGTCGTCCTCGCAGATGCCGAGCACCATCAGGACGGGCGCGACCGACAGCCACGGCGGGGCGCCGCGGTCGGTGTAGTAGGACTCCTCGGCCAGCTCGGCGATGCGCGCGCGGGTGGCGGGGTCGGTGACGACGAGGAGGCGGTGGCCCTGGCTGAACCCCGCGCTCGGCGCCCTGCGGACGACGGCGGCGATCCGGTCGACCGTCTCGGGCGGCACCGGGTCGGGGAGGTAGTGGCGCACCATCCGGCGGTTGGCGAGCACGTCGTCGAAGTCCACCTGGTTCCTTTCGGGATGACGGTGTTCCTTCTGGGGATGACGGGTCAGATGCCCTGGCCGAGGCCGCCGTCGACGACGAGGGTGGTCCCGGTGATGAAACCGGCCTGCTCGCCCGCGAGGAACGCGGCGACGGCGCCGAAGTCGGACGGGCGGCCGAGGCGGCCGAGGGGGATGGACGCGGCGACCTCGTCGAGGTCGGGCATCGCCGCGACGGCGGGCGTCCGGTGGTAGCCGGGCGCGAGGACGTTGACGGTGATGCCGGCCGGGCCGAGCTCGCGGACGAGCGTCCGGGCGAATCCGGCGAGCGCGGGCCGGACGGTGCTGGACAGGCCGTAGCGGGGCGTCGGCTGCCGCATCGTCTCCGAGGCGATCATCAGGACGCGGCCGTGGCCCGCCTCCCGCATGTGCGGCAGCGCGGCCTGCACGAGCGCGATGTGGCTGAGCACGCACAGCTCGACGGCCGCGCGGAAGTCGTCCAGGCCCCGGCCGAGCACGGGCCCGGCGGGCGGGCCGCCCGCGTTGGTGACCAGGACGTGCGGGCCGCCGAGCAGGGCGGCCGTGGCGTCCACCCAGGCGGCGGACGCGGCGTGGTCGAGGACGTCGAGCGGGGTGGGGACGACGCGTCCCGGCCCGGCCTTGTCGATCTCGGCGGCGGCGCGGTCGAGGCGGGCGGGGTCGCGGCCGCAGATCGCGACGTCGGCGCCGGCGGCGGCCAGCTCGCGGGCGGTGGCGAGGCCGAGCCCGCTGGTCGCGGCGGCGACCATGGCGACGCGTCCGGTGAGGCCGAGGTCCATCAGACGGCTCCCTCCTGCCGCTCCTGCCGCGACGGCTTTCCGTCCGGCGGGCGCGCCGGGGCGGGCGGGCGCGCCGGGGCGGGGACGAGCGGGTACCGGTAGCGGGCCAGCAGCGGCAGGGCGAGCGCGGTGGAGACCAGCCGGGCCGGGGTCGGCTGCGTGCGGGTCCACGCGTCGTCCTCGCGGATGCGGACGGGGCCGCGCCGCAGCCGGTCCGGGTTGCCGGTGACGGTGTGGTTGACGCCGAGGTCCGCGCGGCCGTCCGCGCCGACGGGCGGGTCCCCGTCCAGCCCGGCGTGCGCCATGACGCGGGCGAGGGACCCGCGCGGATCGGCGGTGAAGTCCTCGTACCGCAGCCGCAGGGAGCGGCGCGGGAACGCGCGGGTGATCCGCTCGGAGGCGAGGTTGAAGCCCGTCCAGTACGCGGTGCTGCGGGCGGCGCCCATCGCGGGGATGTACTCCTTGGCGCGCCGCCACGACTCGGCGGTGGCGCGCGGGTCGCGGACGACGTGCAGGACGCGGGCGTCCACGCCCGGCGCGCCGCACAGCGCGGCGGCCTCGGCGGGGAACTTGCCGGTGTCGACGATCAGCCGGGCCCCCGACTCCTCGGCGATCGCGGTATAGAGCGCGGCGAGGGCGGCGACGGCGGGATGCCCGGCCCGGACGCCGCGCGCCTCGGCGAGGCGGCGGCCGGTGTGCCGGGTGCGCAGCGCGGCCTGCTGGAGGCGGACCGCGCGTTCGGCGTGCCACTCCGGGTCGTCCCCGGCGACGCGGGCGACGACGGCCTTCCACAGCGGGCACGACGCGACGTCGAGTCCGCAGCCGCACAGCGTGTTGGTGCCGCGCCCGAGGACCCCGTTCGTCCACAGGTAGCGGAGCTCGCCGACATGGACGGCGCCGTCGCACTCCCCCAGCAGGTTGCCGAGCAGTGTCGTCCCGCTGCGGCACCAGCCGGTCACGTAGAGGACGCGCACCATCAGCGGCGTCCCGCCCCGACCACCTTCCGCACCGCCGTCACCAGGTGGTCGCGGTCGCGTTCGGTGAGGTTGGCCGACAGGGGGATGTCGACGGTCTCGTCCAGGCGCGCGGCGGTGACGGGGAACTCGGCGCGGGCGCGCGCGGGGTCGGGGAACAGGAACCGCCAGTTCCAGAAGGCGCGGACGTTGGTGTCGCCGGGGTCGCCGAGCGCGCGGGCGTCGATGCCCTCGGCCCGCAGCGCGGCGGCGGTCCAGGCGGTGGCGCCGGCCCCGGCGCCGGGCAGCCGGAACAGCAGCGCCTCGCCGAGGTAGGCGTGGTCGGCGACGGGGCGGCGCAGCGCGATCCCGGGGACGTCCGCGAGCCGCCCGGCGACATCGTCGTAGTTGCGGTGGTGCGCGGCGAGCCGTTCGGGCAGCCGCCGCAGCAGCGCGGACGCCAGCGCCGCGCGGATCTCGTCCATCCGCAGCCCGTAGATGGGGTAGGCGAGGTCGTCGACCGCCGGGGGCGGGCCGTCGAAGTGCCGGGCCATCCGCCCCTCGTAGGCGCCCGAGTAGACGATCGCGCGGGCGTGCACGGCGGGGTCGCGGGTGAGCAGGAACCCGCCCTCGCCGGTGTTCAGCGACTTGTCGGACTGGGTGCTGAACGCCCCGGCGTCGCCGAACGTGCCGAGCGCGCGGCCGTTGAGCCGGGCGCCGAGGGCGGGCACCGCGTCCTCGACGACGGGGACGCCGTGCTCGCGGGCGACGGCGCAGACCGCGTCCATGTCGGAGGCGAACCCGCGCATGTGCACCACGACGATCGCGCGGACCTCGGGGGTGAGGCGGCGGCGCAGGTCCGCGACGTCCAGGTGCAGGTCGTCGTCGCACTCGACGAGCAGCGGGCGGTGCCCGGCCAGCAGGATCGCGCTCGGCGTCGCGGCGAACGTGAACGCGGGGCAGGCGACGAGGGAGCCGGGCGGCAGGTCCAGCGCGAGCAGCGCGAGGGTGATCGCGGCAGTGCCGCTGGCGCAGGTCAGCGCGTGCGGGGCGGCGAAGAACGCGCACAGCTCCCGCTCCAGCCGCCCGGTCCGCGTCTCGGCGTGGGGGCGGTGGTCGTAGCGGAAGTAGAGGCGGGCGCGGACGGCGTCGAGCGCGGCCTCCAGGTCCTCCTCCTCGATGAAGACGTCGCCCTTGTCGTAGGTGGGCCAGGGGTCGGTGCGCACGGGTTCCGCGCCGTCGATCGCGAGCGGTCCCGGCTGAACGTCCACGGTCATGGCGTCTCCTCTGGGGGGAACAGGAGGCTGGCGGAAGGTGCGGGCAGCGCCAGCGCGAGCACCGGCGGGACCTCGGCGGGACGGGCGCGGCGCAGCAGCGCGTACCCGATGCCGGACAGGCCGGCGAGCAGCCCGGGGGCGGGCTCCGGCAGGGCGGTGCGCCAGGCGCCCCGGCGCGGGCGGGGCGCGGTCCCGTCCAGCGCGGCCAGCGCCTCGCCGACGGCGGCCGTGCCGTGGCAGAGCGAGTCGTCCGGCGGGGCGGCGTCCCGCAGGACGGCCGCCGCGACTCCGAGAGATCGTTCCAGCGGCTCCGCGGCCGACGGGTACCGGGCGGCGAGCTCCAGCCGCGCGAGCACGACGCCCGCCGCGCCCTGGCACCAGCCGGGGTCGCGGCCCGGTGCGCGCTCTCCGGCGGCGAGGCTCCGCGCGCGGGACGCGAACCGCGGGTCGGGGCACAGCTCGTCCAGCCTGGCCAGCGCGACGGCCGCGCCGGACGCGCCGTACCCGAACCCCGGTTCGGTGAGGTCGCGGGCGAGGAGCCGCTCGCCGGCGGCCCGCGCGACGCCCGCGAGCTGCTCGCCGGGCAGGACGGCGTGCAGGGCGAGGGCGCTGAGGACCGCGCCCGCCTCCCCTTCAAGGACGTCGCCGGACGGGAGTGCGGGCGGCGGCGACCCGGACGGCGGCGGGAGCAACGCGTCGCGGGCCGCCTCGGCGAGGTCGCGGCGGCCGTGCACGGCGGCGGCGTGCGCCAGGTGGTAGACGGGGCCGAGCGGCGGGACCGTTCCCCGGACCGCTGATGCGGCGGCGAGGCGCACGGCGACCTCGTCGGCGACGCGCTCCGCGAGGCTCTCGACCCACGGTTCGCCGGTCGCGGCCGACAGGTGGGTCAGGAACAGCCCGATGCCGGGGAGCCCGCCGTACAGGCCGAGCCCGGCGGGCGCGACGCGGCGGGTCCGGGCGTCGACGACCTCGACGCCGAGCCACCCGATCCGGTCGCCGGAGCGGACGGCCGCCGCGTCCAGCCGCCGGGCGATGCCGAGCGCGTCGCGCAGCGGATCCCCGGACGGGCGCGGCCCGCGCGCGGACGCAGGGCTGGACGCAGGGCCGGACGCGGGGTCCGGTGCGGAGCCGGGGGCGGGCGGCAGCGCGGCGAGGCTCGCGTCGATGATCCCGATCTGGACGGCGAGGTCGTCCTCGTCCAGCGCGGCGAGCCGGGCGGCGGTCTCCTCCAGCGGCGGGACGGGCAGCACGCCCGCGAGGCGCGTCCCGTCCTCCAGCCGCACGTCCCGGTGGCCGGGGCGGACCTCGAAGACGGGCACCTCCCCGCGCCACAGCGCCGCCTTCTCCGCGGCGACGAGGGCGTCCCGGTGCGGGACGCCGGGCCAGCCGGCGTCGAGGCGGGCGAGGCCGCGCTCCCGCACGGCGGCGTCGCGGACCTCGTCCGGCCGCCAGCTCTCCAGCAGCAGCCGGACGTAGAGGAACGTCGACAGCTGGATCAGCCGCACGGGCACGTCGGCGCAGCCGTCAAGCGGCCCGCCCGGCGCGAGGAGCCCGGTCCCGGCGGAGGCGAGGCGGCGGTAGGCGGCGGTGTAGCCGGCGACGAGCGCGTCGCGGTGCGGGCGCGGGTCGACGGTGCCGCCGCCGGGCAGCCGGAGCCGCCCGGCCGGCGGCGGGACGGTCCGGTAGCCGAGGCGGACCCGCATCCGGTCGGTGCCGGGGTCGTCGGCGAGCGGCGTCGGGATGAGGGAGCGGCGGTCGGGGACGGTGCCGAGCGGGCTGATGTCGACGCCGAAGGGCCGCTCGGTCTCCACGTCCGGCATGACGAGCGGGCCGGGCAGCAGCCCGGTGCGCAGCACGGACGCGTCCAGCCGCGCGGCGGCGGGGTCGCCGAGCCGGGCCCGGCGCGCGCCCGGCTGGGTCCCGGACGTGTGGAACAGCGCCTCCAGGTCGATGACGACGGGGTCCGCTCCCGCCGCGATGACGTTGTCGGCGTGCAGGTCGTAGCCGTGCACCGCGTGGGTCAGCGCGAGCAGCGCGCCCATCCGCCAGAAGAACGCCGGGAGGTCGCCGGGCGCGCAGGGCGCGGGCTCGATGAACTCGCTCCAGCCGCGGTCGCCGCGGTCCAGCAGGCGGGAGCGGCGCAGGGGGTGCGGGACCCCGGCGTCGTTGAACCAGCCGAGGAGCCGGTCGAAGCACAGGTCGACGGCGAGGGAGCGGGGCTTGTGGACGACGGCGGCGCGCTCGAACCGGACGATCGCGACGCTGCGCCCGCCGCGGTGCGTCTCCGCCTGGCCGAACTCGACGCCGGTGAGGGCGCCGAGCCCGCCGGCGCCGCCGAACGCGGCGGCGAGCGCGGGCAGGTCGGCGGCCAGTTCGCGGGCGAACGCCAGCCGCGCCGACACCCAGTCGTCCAGGATCTCGACGACCTGCCGGGCGAGGACGGGGTACACCGCCCAGATCCGCAGCGCCCGTACCGGGTCGGCGAGGCCGCGCACGAAGGCCGCGTACCGGTCGCGGGGCGTTGCGCCGTCCAGGCCGCGGGCGGACGCCGCCGCCAGCTCCTCTGTGAGGGCGGGCTGGACGGCCATGCTGAGCCAGCCGAGCGGCGGCGCGCCGGCGAGCAGGTCCGGCAGGCCGCGCGGGAGGTCCGGGCCGAGGTCGGACAGCAGGCATTCGCGCAGCGTGCGCCGCGCGTCGTCGATGAGCGGGCGGGCCGCCTCCAGCAGCCCGAGGTCCTCGGCGGACCGGGCGCGGGGCGGGCTCTCCCACGCGGTGCGGAACCGGCGGTGCCACTCGGGCTCGGTGTCGCGCGGCTCGCCGGGGCGGGCGGCGCGCCGCCAGGGGACGCCCGCGAGCGCCGGGGCC
>NZ_JABMCA010000127.1:0-13799 GCF_014706005.1 Actinomadura sp. RB99
GGCCGCCGGCCCCGGCGCCCGCCATCGCGGGGGCGCCCGGCATCGCGCCGGGCCGCGCGGGCATCGGCCGCGGCTGCGGATGCGCCGACCGCCGCGGCAGGCTCCACACCTGCCGCTTCTCCAGCGGCTGCTGCAGCGTGTACGGGTGCAGGCCGAGCCGGCCGATCCGCTGCCGGTCGTTGCGGGCCCGGACCATCGAGAAGATGACGACCGCGAACACGCAGGTCCAGATGACGTTCAGCGGCGTCAGGTACCGCTGGACCTTCATCCACAGCGACGCGGTGTCGTGCCAGCCGTCGTCGTTGTTGTCCTCCTTGACGACCTTCCCGTGCGACCGGGACGTGCTGACCGCGCTGGTGCCGGACCCGCTGAGCGTGTTGTCGCGGATCTGCGAGCCGCCCGCCGAGCCGATCACCGAGATGCCGTGCGCCTTCGCGCCCTTGATGGTGTTGCCGAGCAGCGTCGCCGACGAGGAGCGCAGGTAGATGCCGGTGCGGGCGCCGTCGACGGTGTTGCCGGCGAGGTTCGCGTCCCGCACCCCGTCGCGCAGCGAGATGCCCTGCCGGACCTGCCCGGTCAGCTGGTTGCCGGAGATCTGCACGTTGGTGGCGGCGTCCCGGACGACGATGCCCATGTCGCCGCCGACGACCTTGCTGTTCTGTACCGACAGCTTGTCGCCGCCGAGCAGTTCGATCCCGTAATGGCCGTTGTCCTTGGCCAGGCTGTTGTTGATCGAGCTGTCGCCGAAGCTCTCCAGCGACTCGCCGGACGCGGACGGCCCGTCGGCGAGCGCCTTGCCGTTCAGCGTGAAGCCGTCGTGGCCGTTCTTCTCCGCGGTGCAGTTCGTGACGCGGATCTTCTCGGTGGCCCGCGACAGCACGAACCCGTCGCCGCGGCTGCCCCGCACGGTCGTGTTCGCGATGTTGGCGTTCTTCGCGAACCGGTGCATGACCAGCCCGTTCACCAGGCTGTTCTGGATCTCGTTGCTGGTGATCTGGGTCTGGTTGGAGCCGGACACGAACAGCCCGAACGCGTCGCCGGTGACGGTGCTGTTGGTGATCGACCCGGTGACGAGGTCGGCGGCCGGGACGTGCGTGGCGGTGCCGCCGGGCGTCTCGGTCTCGATGTCGCCGGGGCCGCCGCCCGTGCTGCCGCCGTTCTGCTGCTGTTGCTGGCGCTTCTTCTTGGCCTCGTGCCGCTGCTGCTTGTTCAGGTGCTTGGTGGCGCTGGACGGGCGGTCGGTGCCGGTCAGCGCGATGCCGCCGGTCCGGCCGCTCCAGAAGCCGAGGTCGCTGACCTTGGTGTGGTCCATCCGGAACTCGCCGCCGACGGCGCGGATGTAGGCGCGGCCGTCGGCGACCTGCCGGTCCGGGGCGTTGACGCGCGGGTTCCAGCTGGTGATCTGCACCGGGGCGCGCTGGGTGCCCTTGATCTGGATGGTGCCGCCGAAGCTGACGATGGAGCTGAACGCGCCCGGCAGGCTGCCCATCCGCAGGACGAGCGGGCTCGTCCCGCTGGACAGCAGCAGCTTCGCGCCGTCGGCGACGAACACGTGGATGCCGAGCAGGAACGAGCCGTCGCCCTGGCGGCGGAAGTACTGCCCGCCGTACTTGGCGAGGTCGGCGACGGTGTAGGGGCGTCTGGTGGGCGTCGCGGGCAGGACCAGCGTCTTGCCCTGCGCGGAGCCGAAGATCTGCGGCCGCTTCCACTGCGCGGTCGCCTGCCCGCCGATCATCAGGATCGCGGACAGCACGGACCGCGTCTGCATGATCCGCTGGTCTTCCTGGTCGACCAGCGCGGCCTGCCGGTTGGCGTCGGCGACCGGGTCGGCGTGCGCGCGCGGCGTCGGCGTCCCGGGCAGCAGCCCGAGCGGGACGAGCCCCAGGCCGAGCGCGACGGCGGCCGCGGCGAGGCCCCGCCCTGAGACGCTCGGCAGGCGCGGGCGGAGGTTCGGGTGCGTCACCTCAGCCCACTCCCTGGAGCGAGCTCGCGCTCTGCCCGGCGCCGCCGACCTGGTCGGCGGTGCGGGTCAGCCAGCCCTGCTTGTTCATCGTGACGAACGCGTACAGCTTGATCGGCAGCGAGATGCCGATGACGACGAACACGGTCAGCGGCAGCAGCAGGATCTCGCCGGGGTGCCGCTTGAGGTGCGACCAGCCGCGGATGCCGCGGCCGAGCAGCACCCAGCCGAGCGCGAGCGTGATGCCGAGCGGGGTGAAGTTGTCGGCCAGCCGGCTGAAGATCAGGTACCCGAGGGTGACGGCCATGGTGACCGGGGTCAGCAGGATCTGCAGGACGGTCACCTTGGTGACGAACGGCGTCTTCCACAGCCACCCCTTCCACAGGGCGGTGAGGTAGCAGCGGTAGGAGTTGCGGCTCCACCGGATGCGCTGCTTGAAGAAGGCCCGGAACGAGTCGGGGAACATCGAGATCGCGCGCGCCGACGACTGGTGCACGGTCTTGTAGCCCTGCGACAGGGTGAGCCAGGTGAGCCGGCCGTCGTCGCCGGCGATGCAGCGGCGGCCGAGGAAGAACTCGTTCTCGAGGTTCTCCACCACCGGCAGGATCACCGAGCGGCGGTAGGCGGCGGTGCGGCCGGACAGGCAGGCGACGCCGCCCTTGGAGCCCATCGCCGGGACGTAGTCGTAGTAGCGCAGGTTGACCAGCCAGTCGGCGACGCGGCGCCAGACGCTGGTGGTGCGCTGGTACACGTTCTGCTGGGTGCCGACGCCGCCGACCTGCGGGTCCTCGAAGGGCATCTGCACCGCGTCGAGCAGGCCGGGCTGCCACCACGTGTCGGAGTCGGCGAACACGATGACCTCGCCGCGGGCGGCGCGGATGCCGACGCCGAGCGCGGAGCGCTTGCCGGCGTGCTCGTAGACGAGCACGTGCAGCCGCGGGTCGGTGACCTGGGCGAGGCGCCGGTGCCCCTCGGTGTCGCCGACGTCGATCACGATGATGACCTCGCTGGGGTTCTGGGCGAGCCAGCTCTCCAGGCAGCGGATGAGGATCTCGGGGTCCTCGCGGTAGGAGGGGACCACGACCGAGACGGTCGTCCGGAAGTTGTTGACCACCGGCTTGTCCATGCGGGACAGGATCACCCGGTAGAGCCAGAGCCCCCAGACGAGCAGCCCGGCGAAGCCCAGCGGAACGAACTTCCGCCAGTCGCCTCCGGCCGTCGCCCCCGCGACCGAACTCCAGGCGTCACTCAGCCACCCCGTGACAGACGACAAGACAGGTCCTCTCTCTTCCGTGGCATCGGCGGATTCGCCGACCATTGCGACCCCGTGCCACCTCCAGTAAGAGTGAGCAGCGCAGCAAATGGTTCACATTTGCCAGATTCGGCCACACCTCCCACTTGCGCCGGGCCCCTTATCGTGCGTCTTGATCAACTGTCAAGGGAAAGCGGGAGATCGTTCGTCGATCGACGCGTTCGTAAGGAGCCGGACGTGCGGACGCCACGATTCGGAAACATCCGACTAGAAGTCAGTGGTCGTGTATAGGGATCAGGGTCCAAAGAATGCCTATTTGACCGCTTATTGCTGCGCGCCGGTACGGGACGTGTGATTCGCGTCACGTTTAGCGGCCGTGCCGGGCCGCGTTGTGGCCTGCGTCCCGCGAGCCGTCCGGTTCGGGGTGGTTGCCACTGGTTACCAGCGGGTAGCATGATGATGAGTTACTGACCAGTAGACGTGCGGGGCCGGCCGGCGCCGCCGGACCAGACGGAGTCTCGAATGGGGCACTACAAGAGCAACCTCCGGGACCTGGAGTTCAACCTCTTCGAGGTGTTCAAGCGCCAGGACCTCCTCGGCAGCGGACCGTACGCCGACCTGGACGAGGACACGGTGCGCAGCATCCTCGACGAGGTGAACCGGCTCGCCGAGGGCCCGCTGGCCGACTCCTTCGAGGACGCCGACCGCAACCCGCCGAAGTTCGACCCCGCCACCGGCACCGTCCAGATGCCGGAGAGCTTCAAGAAGTCGTTCAAGGCGTGGATGGACGCCGAGTGGTACCGCCTCGACCTCGCCCCCGAGTTCGGCGGCAGCGGCGCCCCGCGCTCGCTGACCTGGGCCGTCGCGGAGCAGGTGCTCGGCGCCAACCCGGCGGTCTACATGTTCGCCTCCGGCCCCGGGTTCGCCCAGATCCTGTGGCACATCGGCACCCCGGAGCAGAAGAGGTTCGCCGAGCTGGCGCTGGAGCGGCAGTGGGGCGCCACGATGGTGCTGACCGAGCCGGACGCCGGCTCCGACGTCGGCGCCGGCCGCACCAAGGCCGTCCAGCAGCCCGACGGCACCTGGCACATCGAGGGCGTCAAGCGCTTCATCACCTCGGCCGAGCACGACATGGCCGAGAACATCTTCCACCTGGTGCTCGCCCGCCCCGAGGGCGCCGGCCCCGGCACCAAGGGCCTGTCGATGTTCCTCGTCCCCAAGTACCTGGTGGACGTGGAGACCGGTGAGCTCGGCGAGCGCAACGGCGCCTACGTCACCAACGTCGAGAAGAAGATGGGCCTCAAGGTCTCCACGACCTGCGAGCTCACCCTCGGCGAGAAGCACCCCGCGGTCGGCTACCTGGTCGGCGACGTGCACCAGGGCATCAAGCAGATGTTCCTCGTCATCGAGTACGCCCGGATGATGGTCGGCACCAAGGCGATCGCCACGCTGTCCACCGGCTACCTGAACGCGCTGGAGTACGCCAAGGAGCGCGTCCAGGGCGCCGACATGACGCAGATGACCGACAAGTCGGCCCCGCGCGTCACGATCACCCACCACCCGGACGTCCGCCGCAGCCTGATGACCCAGAAGGCGTACGCGGAGGGCATGCGGGCGCTGGTGCAGCTCACCGCCACCTACCAGGACGCGGTGCAGATCGCCGAGTTCGAGGGCCGCAAGGACGAGCAGGCCGAGAAGGTCAACGACCTGCTGCTCCCGATCGTCAAGGGCTTCGGCTCCGAGCGGGCCTACGCGCTGCTCGGCGCGGAGTCCCTGCAGACCTTCGGCGGCTCCGGCTTCCTGCAGGAGTACCCGGTCGAGCAGTACATCCGCGACTCCAAGATCGACACCCTGTACGAGGGCACCACCGCGATCCAGGGCCAGGACCTGTTCTTCCGCAAGATCCTCCGGGACAACGGCGAGGCCCTCAAGGTGCTCGCCGGGCAGATCCAGGCGTTCGCCGAGTCCGACGCCGGCAACGGCCGGCTGAAGAACGAGCGGGCCCTGCTCGGCAAGGCCCTCGACGACGTGCAGGGCATCCTGAACCCGATGATCGGGTGGGCGCTCGGCTCGATGGAGAACCCGAAGGAGCTGTACCGGGTCGGCCTCAACACCTCCCGGCTGCTGCTCGCCCTCGGCGACCTGATCGTCGCGTGGCTGCTGTGCCGGCAGGCCGAGGTCGCCCTCACCGCCCTCGGCGGCGGCGACGTCTCCGACGCCGACAAGGCGTTCTACACCGGCAAGGTCGCCGCCGCGCAGTTCTTCTGCCAGACGGTGCTGCCGCGGCTCGCGTCCGAGCGCGCCGTCACCGAGGCCACCACCCTGGACGTGATGGAGCTGCCCGAAGAGGCCTTCTGAGACCCCTCCGCCTCCCGCGGACAGGGAACAGCGGCCCCCGCCACCCCGTGTGGCGGGGGCCGCTGCCGTTCCCGCGGCCGGGTCACTACTGTGGGCGCCGTCCCCGCCCCTCCCCCCGAACCGAACCGGAGAAGCCGATGCCGGTAAGCCGACAGCGGGATCACCGAAGCGCGCAGCGCCTTTCCTTAACCGTCCCCTTGGCCGTGTCCCTCGCCGGGGTGCTGATCGCCGCGGGCTGCTCCGACTCCGGCAAGGCGAGCAAGAGCGACCCGCCGACGGCCAAGGGCGGCGCGCCCGCCGCGCCCGCGGCGACGACCGCGGCGGCCGGGTACACCAAGGAGGGCTGGTTCGGCGGCGCGGACGGCCTGCACGCCCGGCTCGCGATCACCGGCGTCGAGCGGCAGGGCGCCAAGTCCGTGCTGAAGTACAGCCTGACCTCGCTCGACCAGGCGCCGAAGTCGGTGCCGGTCGAGATCGCCCTGCTCGACCCCGTCGCCGGGAAGCTGTACAAGCCGACCGCGACCACCAGCGCCGCGCAGCTCGCGCCCAACGCCACCCGGCAGATGCAGGCCGAGTACCCGGCGATCCCGCAGACCGTCCAGAAGGTCACCGCGATCACCCCGGGCACGGCGGGGGAGTACACCGGCATCCCGGTGACGGGCACGGGGGACTCGCCCGCGGCGGGCTCCGGGGCCGGGGCGTCCGGCGGGAACCCGGCGGAGCTGTACGACATCACCGAGGGCGAGATCAAGGACGTCACGTCCAGCGGCACCGACGTCACGATGAACCTGCGCACCGACGTGCTGTTCGCGTTCAACTCGGCGAAGCTGTCCGGCCGCGCCAAGTCCGTCCTGGACGAGGCCGCGCAGGAGATCAAGGCGAAGGCCGACCCGGACAAGCGGCCGCTGACCTTCGACGGCCACACCGACAGCAAGGGCGGCGACTCCTACAACCTCAAGCTGTCCCGCCAGCGCGCCGAAGCCGTCATGGGCGAGATGAAGAAGCGGCTCGGCAACGCGTTCAAGTACTCCGCGCACGGCAAGGGCGAGGCCGAGCCCGTCGCGAAGGAGGGCGGCAAGGACGACGCGCAGGCCCGCGCCCGCAACCGGCGCGTCGAGATCTCCTACGTCGTCCGGCAGCAGACCGACGGGACCACCGGCTCCAGCACCGCGGCCGCGGGCGGGCGCGGCGGCACGGTCGCGCCCGCCGCCTTCCACGGCCAGGACGGCAACACCGTCGCCAGCCGGTACGGACGGTTCGGCGCCGACAAGCGCCGCCTGGACGTCAAGCCGTTCTACCGGGACGGCGCCTACATCGTCTGCGTCTTCACCATCACCGACGAGGGTCCCGGCACCACACCGCCCGACGCGGCCTACGCGCACAAGGACTACCCGGGCGGCGCGTTCACGTCGTTCTCCGTCCTCGCGCAGGGCGGGAAGGACGTGTACCGGGCCGTCCGCGTCGGTCCCGGCGACCCCGGCAAGCCCGCCGTCTACGTCGACCCGGGACGCGCCACCTTCCTCAGCGCCGTGAACCAGCCACAGCGCGGGTTCATCTACGTCCCGGCCCCGCCCGGGAACGTCTCGTCGGTGGTCTTCGACGGCGGGCCGTTCGGGAAGGTCCTCAACGTCCCCGTCTCGTGACCGCGCACCGCGTCACTGCTTGGCGGACGCGACGAACGCCGCGATGCTCTTGGCCGCCCGATCCAGGTCGGCCTTGGGCGCGTGCGCCTTCTCGACCGCCTGCACGAACGCGTAGGTGAACGCGGCCGTGCACAGGTCGGCCTGCGCCCACGGCTTGGTGCAGCCGACCACCGTCGGCCACCCGTTGGCGTCCATCGTCGCGAAGGACACGGCCACGTACGGGCTCGGCGGGCCGCCGTTCGTCAGTTGGTCCTTCCGGATGGACGCCCGCACGGACGGCACTCCGGTCGGGACGGCCTGCACGGGCAGCGGCGGCCGGCATTCGCCCTGCTTCTGCCCCTCCTGGGAGTCGGGGAAGTAGTCGCAGTCCGTCTGATATTTCGAGCCGACCCCGCCCGGCAGGACCTGGGTGATCGTCCCGGTCGGCCCCGCGCCCCCGGTTCCGCCGCGTGCCGGGATGTCCGTCTCTCCGCCGCCGTCCACTCCCAAGGACCCGGCGCACTGCTCGGCGGCGGGTGCGATCAGGTACTGCCCGACCTGGCTGCGGAAGACGGCCGCGCCCTTCGGAAGCTTGACCTGCTCGGGCAGCCGCACCTTCGCGGGCCCGGGGGACGGCGTCATCGTCGTCGCCGTCGCGCCGGAGTAGGTGGTGGTGGTGCAGTTCCGGACGGCGGCGACGGTGACGGCGGACGGCGCGCCGGTGCGGTGCTTCCCGCCCGACCCGTGCCCGGCCGTGGTCGCGACGACGGCGCCGGCGGCGACGACCGCCGCCGTCCCGGCCGCGGCCGCCAGCAGGCCCTTCGCCCCGCCGGCGGCTCCCTTCGCGCCCGTCCCCGCCGCCTTTCCGGCGCCGTGCTTGGCGCTCTGCGCGGTGAGGTGGCCGACCGTCTCATTGGTGCCCTGCGCAGCGACATGGCCCGCCGCATGACTCGTGGCCTGCCCCGCTGCGTGACCTGCCGTGTGACCCGCCGCGTGCCCCGCGGCCTGGCCGCCGGGGAGCAGCCAGGCGGCGAGCGGGAAGAGCGCGGCGAGGGCCGCGGCGGCCGTCGCGAGCCTGCGGACGCCCCGTTCCTCCCAATCCGGCCCGTACGCCTCCCGGGCGGTCCGCTCCAGGTCCGCGACGAAGGCGGCGGCGCTCGGTGGCCGGTCCTCCGGAGCCTTGGCCATCCCGGCCGCGACCAGCGGACGCAGCGGCTCGGGGACGCTCTCGACCGGCACCGGCGCCGTGAGATGCGCCCGCCTCAACTCCCGCCGGTCACCGCCGTAGGGCCGCCGCCCGCTGACGCATTCCACGAACACGCAGGTGGCCGAGTACACGTCGCCGGCAGGCTGGGCGATGTGCCGGTCCCACTGCTCGGGTGCCATGTAGTACGCGGTGCCCGAGCCGCCCGCCTCCCGCCCGGCCGGCACGGCGATGCCGAAGTCGACCAGCCGGCTCGTGCCGTCCGCCGGGACGACGACGTTGGCGGGCTTGTAGTCGCGGTGGACGACGCCCAGCTCATGCGCCGCCGCCAAGCCCAGCAGCGAGCCCTTCAGCACGGCCAGGGACGCCTCGGGCCCGAGCGCCCCGTTCCGCTCGAGAAGCTCCTTCAGCGACACGCCGTCGACCGCCTCCATGACGATCGCGACGCCGTCCGCGCCCTCCACCAGCCGGTGCAGGCGGGCGACATGGGGGCTGTCGGCCTGCGCGAGCATGCGGGCCTCGTGGCGCATCCGCTCCCGCTCCGCCTCGTCCGCGCCACCGGCCAGATACTTGATCGCCACGGGTGCGCCCGTTGCGTCGGCCCGCGCCAGGACGACCCGCCCCTGGCCTCCGTGCCCGAGTTCGCGGACCTCGGTGTACCCCTCGACGTGCCAGCCGTCCATGCTCTCGTCCATGTGAATTCAGGGAACCCGGCGCAACGGGCCGCTCGCTCGCGGCCGGTCGAACCGAACGCGCCGGCCACGGCTGCCCTGCGGAGATCTTATTCTCGCCGCCATATCCGAAAAAGGCGCGCTTCGGCGAACCGTATCCGCCGACGTCGATGTGCGGATTCTTGCGTCCGGCCTTTTCCGCCTCGCGGTATAGAGATCATCGCGGCCGGGATAAGTACCCGACCGAAAACGGGGTCCGCCTACCCGGCGCGCCCCCGCACCAGGGGCAGGAACACCTCGTCCACGATCTCGGTCAGCACGGTGTCCGGGACGTCGGGCAGGCCGCGCACCGCGTACTCGCCGCGCAGCATCGTCATCGGCAGTGAAGCCACGCGCGGGTGCACCGCCTCCGGCGGGGCCTCGCCCCGCGCCACCGCGCGCCCGAGCAGTGCAAGCCACGCGTTGTCCATGCTGCTGTCGCCGGACTGCTCGCGCAGCAGGCCCAGCAGTTGCGGATCGTCCCCGGCGGCCGTGAGCAGTTCCCTCAGTACAGCGCCCTGGGGTGACGACCATGTCGCGTTCGCCCGCCGGAGCAGTTCCAGTGCGTCGCCCCGCAACGTCCCGGTGTCCGGCACGGTCAACTGCGCGCGCGCGAGCCGCCGGTACGCGGCGACACCGAGCGCCGCCCGGTTCGGCCAGCGCCGGTAGATGGCGTTCTTGTTGGTGGCGGCGCGCCGGGCGACGGCGTCCATCGTCATCCCCGCGTAGCCGGACTCGCGCATCTCGTCGGCCGCCGCCTGAAGGATCGCCTCCTCGAGAGCCGCACCCCGCCGCCTCGTCCCCGACATCCCACCTCCAGAGTACGAACCGTACTCGAAACACCTCCGCACTCCAATCATGAGCAGCGCGCCAGATCCTGGCATAAGGTACTTCACGTACCGTATAGCGACCAGCGATCGGAGAACCGTGCGCGCCTACGGCATCACCTACGACACCGGCTTCACGTCCGCCGGAACCACCACCCACGAGCCCTTCGACCCGGACCTGGTCCGCCGCGAGATGCGGATCATCCGGGGCGAGCTGCGCTGCGACGCCGCCCGGATCACCGGCGGCGTCCAGGACCGCCTGGAGACCGCCGCGCGCCACGCCGCCGACGCCGGCCTGGAGGTCTGGTACTCGCCGTTCACCAACGGCCTCACCCAGGACGAGCTGATGGCGTTCATCCTCGACGGCGCCGAACGCGCCGAGCGCATCCGCCGTTCCGGCGCGTCCGTCGTCTTCCTCACCGGCTCCGAGATCACCCTGTTCACGCACGGCTTCCTGCCCGGCGACGACCTCCACGCCCGGGTGGCCGTGATGACGGATCCCGCCCGCTTCCGCGCGCTGCTCCCCGACCTGCACCCCCGCGTGAACGCCTTCCTCGGCCGGGCCGTCGCCGCCGTCCGCGACGAACGCTTCGCCGGCCCCGTCGGCTACGCGTCACTGCCGTTCGAAGGCGTCGACTGGGCCCCGTTCGACGTGATCGCCACCGACGCCGGATACCGCGACGCGAACACCGCGCCCGGCTTCGCCGAGCACCTCGCCGGGCAGACGTCGCAGGGCAAGCCGTTCGCCGTCACCGAGTTCGGCTGCACCACCCACCGAGGCTCCGCCGACCTCGGCGGGCACGGCGAATCCGTGCTCGAATACGACGACCGCGCCCGCCCCGTCCGCATGACGAAGCCCCTCGTCCGCGACGAGCAGGAGCAGGCGGACTACATCCGCGAACTCCTCGACGTCTACGACAAGGCCGGCGTCGACGCGGCCTTCGTCAACACCTTCGCCCGCCGCGACCTCCCCACGTCTTCCGACCCCGAACGCGACTTCGACAAGGCCAGCTACGGCATCGTCAAAATCCTCGAACCCGGCACCGCCACACCCGCCACCGGCCTCCCCTGGGAACCCAAAGCCGCCTTCCACGCCCTCGCCACCCACCCCCGCACCCACCGCTGAGCTGGCTTCTCCCCTTGGCGACCGAATCGAGGTCTCCCGGTGCGGCGTCTATGATCGGCGGATGCCTCTAGGCCACCTTGGCGTAAATGTCCGCGACCTTGGCCAAGCCAAGGCGTACTACGACGAGTTGATGCCCCTGGTCGGCTTCGAAACCTTCTTCGCCACCGAGGAGGAGTTCTCCTACCGTCCGGCGGGCGGCAAGCCGGGCACGTATCTGTTCTTCTATCCGGCATTGGAGGACGGCGAGTACTCGCGCCACCGTCCGGGCCTCCAGCACCTCGCTTTCATGGTGAAGACGCGGGAGGAGGTCGACCGTCTTCATGAGTGGGCGGTCAAGCGGGGCGCGAATGTGCTCTATGAGCCGCAGGAGTTCCCGCAGTACGGCCCCACCTACTACGCCACCTTCTGGGAAGGCCACGACGGCGTCACTTTGGAGACCGTCTGCCACCGTTAGTGCTTGTGGGCGGGGGTGTGGTGTCGACTGATGGCGTTGAGGACCTCGTCCAGGTGGCCGCGGGCTTGTGCGGAGCGCAGGTGGTCCAGGTAGTCGCGGGATTCGACGATCTTCCCGTCCCGGACCCGGAGGACGAAGATCGCGGGAATGGTGAACGGCTCGCCGGTCTCCACCACGGTTCCCTCGTACCGGAACTCGGCGACGATGACCTCGGGGTCCGCCGTGTCGTGGACGGTGATTCCGGCGGGCCGGCGGCGCAGGGTGTGCCCTGGACCGGTGCCGGGCGGCGCGGTGACGCCGAAGTGCGCGCGCAGTTCGTCGAGGGAGCGCATGGGCGGCGCCGCGAGCGGATGGAAGGGGTGCTCGACATGGGTCCGTTCGGCGTACAGGTCGATCACCTCCTCCCAGCGTTCCTCGCAGACGCCGTGCACGAGCTTCAGGAAGACCTCGCGGGGAGTCAGGGGTTCGGGCATGGGGCTTCTCTCGCTAGAGCTCACCCACCGTCGGTGACGGCCGGTGCGGAGGCCGAGCAGGGGCCACGATAGTTCGTTGGGGAATTATTCGTCAACGAACTATTTGAGGTCGGCCGAGCGTGGCGAGGGCGCGCGCCGGGTCGGCGCGCGCCCTCGTCTTGTCCGGGCCTACGGCTGGGTGGGCAGGGTCTTGCAGGTGGAGGGGCTCGGCTTGCCGGTGAGGCGGTCGGTGAGCCAGGAGACCGCGTCGCCCTGGTCGAGGAGGAGCGGCGCGAAGTGGTTCAGGAGCGTCTTGTCGCCGAGGTTCGGCAGGTCGACGGGGACGTAGCTGACGTTGCCACCCCGCCGGCACCAGTCGGCGGCGAGCCGCCGTGCCTGCGCGTGCGGGACGATGTCGTCCCTGACCCCCGTCGTCAGCCGGACGGGCCCGGCGGGCTTGAGCGTGCCGATGCGCTGCTTGTCCAGGACGGCCCGCGCCTCGGGGATGGCCGGGATGATGTCGCCGATGGGCTTCCCGCTGACGCTCCACTTGGTGCTGGACGTGAAGCCGTACTTGAAGAGCACGTCGCCCACGCACATCGTGGACATGTCCTTGAGCGCGGCCTTGCCCGCCGTGTTGATGTTGTCGTCGATGAGGCGGCGCAGGGCGGGGTCGGACTGGGCGAAGCCGTTGATCGACCAGCCCAGCGCCCCGGCGAGCGCGCTGCCGTCGATGCCCTTCATGACGGCGGTCAGGTCGGCGGGCGGCGCGCCCGCGTAGGTGCCGGCGAGGTGGACGTCGGGCGCGTAGGCCGGCTGGAGTTCGGCCGCGGCGGCGCTGGCGCCGCCGCCCTGGCTGTAGCCGTAGAGCCCGATCTTCGACTTCGCCGTGATGGACGCCCCGGGTACGGCGTGCGCGGCGCGGGCGGCGTCGAGGAGGGCGTGCCCTTCGTCGGCGCGGTTCACGTAGGTGTGGAGACGGTCGGTGGCGCCGAGGCCGACGTAGTCGGTGACGACCACGGCCGCGCCGGTGGACAGCAGCCGGTAGATCGCCAGGTCCTCGTAGGCCACGGACATGGTGTCGCCGGTCAGCGTCAGCGGGTTCTGCAGGGCGTACGAGGGGGCGCACTGGTCGCCTTGGCCCATCGTCCCGGAGGCCAGCGCGACCAGCGGACGGGGGCCGCCGCCCTTCCATGCCGCCGTGGGCTCGATGTAGGCGCCCGTCACCGCGACGGGCCTCCCGTTGGAGTCGGTGGACTTGTACATCAGCCGGGTCGCCTTGCCGGGCAGCGGACGGCCGTCCAGCCCCGGCAGGCTCAGCCCGAGCGGCAGCGGCTCGGTGCGGACGAGCGTGCCGTTCGTACGCGGCAGCGCGGCGGGCGGGTCGTAGAAGACCGGGATCGTGACGCCCCGGGACACCACGGGCGCCGGGCCCGGAGTCGCCGCCAGGCCCGGTCCGGCCTGGACGGTCGCCGCGAGGACGCCGGCCGACGACACGGCCAGCACCCCGCGCACCAGGGATCCGGTTCTCCTCATGCTCACTCCACGGACGGTCAATAAGAACTCACTTACTCTGCCATCCGTGGATCTTGTTTCCTATCGGCGGGGCGTACATCCGGAGGCCCGCGATCCACGCGCGACTGACAGGAACGCCCCGCGCATGACGAAGGCGCGCGCCGGGACGGCGCGCGCCTTCGACGGGATCCCTCAGCCCCAGGCGAGCATGCGCAGGGGGTCTTCGAGCATGTCGCCGACGTCGCGGAGGACGCGGGAGCCGAGCTCGCCGTCGACGATGCGGTGGTCGAACGACAGCGCGAGCGTGGTGACCTTGCGG
>NZ_JABMCA010000128.1:0-13679 GCF_014706005.1 Actinomadura sp. RB99
GCCCGCGCCCCGGCGGCGGCTCCGGTCGCCGCCCGCCGCGGCCCCCGCGCCGCCCGCGCGTCCCCTTCCACCGCCGCGACCCGATGAAGCGCCTGAACGCCGGGCTGCTGGTCGTGGCGTTCGTGCTGTCGCTGTTCGCGGGGCGCCTCGTCCAGCTCCAGACGATCGAGTCCGGCAAGTACAGCGAGCAGGCGATGGACCAGCGGCTGCGGAAGCTGAAGCTGCCCGCCGTCCGCGGCGCGATCACCGACGCGCAGGGCAACCCGCTCGCCATGACGGTGGAGGCCCGTGCGATCACCGCCGACCCGTACGTCATCAAGCCGGAGAAACGGCAGGCGATCGTCAACGCGCTCGCCCCGACCCTCGGCCTGGACCCGGACGCGGTGCTGAAGGCGATCAGCAAGAAGGGCACCCAGTTCGTCTACCTGGCGCACGGCGTCACCCCCGACCAGGCGCGCCTCATCACGTCCTGGAACTTCCAGGGCATCGGGACTTTGCCGGAATATCGCCGCGACTATCCCAACGGTTCGCTGGGCGCGAGCGTCATAGGTTTCGTGAACGGTGCGGGACAGGGGGCCGCCGGCCTCGAGAGCACGCAGAACGCCGTGCTGTCCGGGAAGGACGGCTGGCAGCGCGTGGAGATCAGCCTCGAGGGCCAGCACATCCCCATGGGCGAGGACCAGAAGCAGCCGCCGGTCCCCGGCCGCGGCATCCGCCTCACCCTCCAGCAGGACCTGCAGTTCAAGGCCCAGGAGGCGATCGAGAAGCAGGTCAAGGCCACCGGCGCGCGCAGCGGCACCGCCATCGTGATGGACCCGCGCACCGGGAGGCTGCTGGCGATGGCGTCGGCGCCCGGCTACGACCCGAACCACGTGACCAAGGGCGACCGCGACGTGTGGGGCAGCCCGGTGGTGCAGGACGCCTACGAGCCGGGCAGCACCGGCAAGGTCGTCACCGCCGCGGCCGTCATGGAGCACGGCGGGGTCACCCCGCAGACCCCCTTCAGCGTCCCCGACAGGATCCGCAAGTACAACGTGGTGTTCCACGACTCCGAGCCGCACGGCGTGGAGGACCTGACGTTCGCCGGGGTGCTGGCCAAGTCCAGCAACGTCGGCACCATCCTCGCCAGCCAGACCATCAGCGAGGAGCGGCTCTACCAGACGCTGCGGGACTTCGGGTTCGGCCAGAAGACCGGCCTGCCGCTGCCGGGGGAGACGGCGGGGCTGCTCAACCCGCCGTCGAAGTGGTCGGGCACCGACCGCTACCCGATCGCGTTCGGGCAGACGGTGTCGGTCAACGCCGTGCAGATGGCGAGCGTCTACGCGACCATCGCCAACGGCGGCGTCCGCGTCGCGCCGAACCTGATCGCGGGGACGGTCGGCGCGAACGACAAGTTCACCCCGGCGCCCGCGCCGGAGCAGAAGCGGGTGATCAGCGAGGGCACCGCGCGGCAGATCAGCGACATGCTGGAGGGCGTCACCACCCCCGAGGGCACCGCGCCGAAGGCGCAGATCAAGGGCTACCGGGTCGCGGGCAAGACCGGCACGGCGCAGCGCTTCGACGCGGGCTGCGGATGCTACAAGGGGTACACGGCGTCGTTCGCCGGGTTCGCGCCCGCCGACGACCCGCGGCTCGTCGTGCAGGTCGTCCTGCAGGATCCGAAGCGGGGCAGCCACTATGGTGGCGACGTCGCCGCGCCCGTGTTCCGCGACGTGATGAGCTTCGCGCTCCAGTCCGAGAAGATCCCGCCGACGGGGAGCAAATCGCCGATCATCAAGATCTACGCCCGAGACTGACCGCAGCGAGTACCCTCACTCGCCGTGAGTCCACCATCCGTTCACCAGCGTTCCCGTCCCACCGGCACCGAAAGAACCGCCATGCGTCCGACCACCACTCAGGCCCGTCCGCTGGACGGGCTCGCGGCGACTCTCGGGATCGGACGGGGCGACTGGGGGGACACGGAGGTCACCGGGATCACGCACGACTCGCGCGCGGTGCGGCCCGGCGACGTGTACGCGGCGCTGCCCGGCGCCCGCACCCACGGCGCCGAGTTCTCCGCGCAGGCCGCCGCGGCGGGCGCGGCCGCGATCCTCACCGACGCCGCGGGCCGGGACCGGGCCGCCGCGACCGGCCTGCCCGTCCTGGTGGTCGCGGACGCGCGGGCGCGGCTCGGCGACGCGGCCGCCTGGGTGTACGGGGAGCCGGGACGCGACATCACGCTGATCGGCATCACCGGCACCAGCGGCAAGAGCACCACGGCGTTCCTGGTCGAGGCCGGGCTGCACGCCGCGGGCATCACGACCGGGCTGGTCGGCGGCGTGGAGATCCGGGTCGCCGACGAGCGGGTGCCGAGCGCGCTGACCACGCCGGAGGCGACGGACCTGCACGCGCTGCTGGCGATGATGCGCGAGCGGGGCGTCGGCGCCGCGGCGATGGAGGTGTCGAGCCACGCGCTCGTGCAGGGCCGGGTCGGCGGCGCGCACTACGAGGTCGCCGTCTTCACCAACCTGTCCCAGGACCACCTGGACTACCACCCGACCATGCAGGACTACTTCCTGGCGAAGGCCCGGCTGTTCACGCCGGAGTACGCGCGGATCGGCGTGGTGAACCTCGACGACCACTACGGCCGCGAGCTGCTGGAGATCGCCCCGATCCCGATGACGACGTTCTCGGCGTCCGGCGACCCGGCGGCGGACTGGCGGGCCGAGGACGTGCGGGTCGGCGCGGACGGCAGCGTGTTCCGCGTCGTCGGGCCGGGCGGCGTCGAGGCCGACGCCTCGGTGCGGCTCGCCGGGCCGTTCAACGTCGCCAACGCGCTCGCCGCGATCGTCGCGCTGGTCGAGGCGGGGCTGGGGCTGCCCGCGGCGGTGCGCGGCGTCGCGTCGCTGGAGGGCGTCCCCGGGCGGCTGGAGCGGATCGACGAGGGCCAGGACTTCGTCGCGCTCGTCGACTACTCGCACAAGCCCGGCGCCGTCGAGGCGGTGCTCACCGCGCTGCGCCCCGTCACCGAGGGGTCCCTCGCGGTGGTGCTCGGCTGCGGCGGCGACCGCGACCGCGGCAAGCGCCCGCTGATGGGCGAGGCGGCGGCGCGGCTGGCCGACATGGCGTATTTCACCAACGACAACCCGAGGTCCGAAGATCCGCTCGCCATCCTCGCCGCTATGGTCGAGGGCGGGCTCAAGGTGCCGCAGCGGCACCGGGCGCACATCGTCGTGGAACCCGACCGCGCCGCCGCCATCGCGCTGGCCGTCGGCCGGGCCCGCCGCGGCGACGTCCTCGTCGTCGCGGGCAAGGGCCACGAGCAGGGCCAGTACGCGGCCGGCGAGGTGCAGCCGTTCGACGACCGCGAGGTCGTCCGGGAGGCGCTGCGGCGTGCCGCGCCTCGGGAAGAGAAGTAGAGGGGACGGGACGCAGGCGTGATCCCACTTCCGCTGTCGACGATCGCGGAGATCACGGGGGGCACCGTTGACGGGGCCCCTCCGGACGCCGTGGCGGGCGGCCCCGTGGTCATCGACTCCCGCGCCGTGGAGCCCGGGGCGCTGTTCGCGGCGTTCAAGGGCGAGCACGCGGACGGGCACGACTTCGCCGCCGCCGCGCTGGCGGCCGGGGCCGCCGCGGTGCTGGCGCAGCGCCCGGTGGGCGGCCCGGCCGTGCTGGTCGAGGACGTGAAGGAGGCGCTCGGCCGGCTCGCGCGGGGTGTGCTGGAGCGGCTTCCGGACACGACGGTCGTCGCGGTCACCGGGTCGGCGGGCAAGACCTCCACCAAGGACCTGATCGCGCAGCTCGTCGGGCGGGCGGGGCCGACGGTGTGGCCGCCGGGCTCGTTCAACAACGAGATCGGGCTGCCGCTGACGGTGCTGCGCGCCGGCGCCGAGACCCGGCACCTGGTGCTGGAGATGGGCGCCCGCGGCATCGGCCACATCGCCTACCTGACCGGGATCGCGCGTCCCGACGTCGGGGTGGTGCTGAACGTCGGCACCGCGCACATGGGCGAGTTCGGCAGCCGCGAGGCGATCGCGCGCGCCAAGGGCGAGATGGTCGAGGCGCTGCGCCCGGACGGCACCGCCGTGCTCAACGCCGACGACCCCCTGGTGAGCGCCATGGCGTCGCGCACCGCGGGCGAGGTCGTGACGTTCGGCCGGTCGGACGGCGCGGCGGTCCGCGCGGTGGACGAGACGCTCGACGAGCAGGGCCGGGGCCGGTTCACGCTGGTGACGCCGGAGGGCTCGGCGCCGGTCGCGCTGCGGCTGTACGGTTCGCACGCGGTCGCGAACGCGCTGGCCGCCGCGGCGGCGGCGCGCGCGGCGGGGCTGCCGGTGGACGAGATCGCCGCGGGGCTGTCGGAGGCGGAGCCGGCCAGCCGGTGGCGGATGGAGGTCACCGAGCGGGCCGACGGGGTGACGGTGGTCAACGACGCCTACAACGCCAACCCCGACTCGACGCGGGCCGCGATCGACGTGCTCGCGCACATGGCCCGCGGCCGGCGCGCGTACGCGGTGCTGGGTGAAATGGCCGAACTGGGAGGTTCGTCCGCCGCGGAACATGCCAGGATCGGGCGGCACGCCGCGCGCAGCGGGCTGGACGGCCTCGTCGTCGTCGGCGCGAACGCGGCGGCGATGGCCGAAGGTGCCGCGGAGGTGGCGTCATGGACGGGAGAGTGCGTGCAGGTGGATGACGTCGGCGCGGCGGTGGCCGCGCTCAGCGAGCGGCTCGCGCCGCGGGACGTCGTGCTGGTGAAGGGATCCCGGGTGGCCGGGCTGGAACGGGTCGCCGAGGCGCTGCTGGCGCCGGACGGGCGGGCCGGTCGATGACCAACATCATCATCGCGGCCGGGTTCGCGTTGGTCTTCGTCATGGTCGGCACACCGGTGTGGATCCGGATCGTCAACCGGCTCGGCTACGGCCAGATGATCCGGGACGAGGGCCCCGAGGCCCACCTCACCAAGCGCGGCACCCCCACCATGGGCGGCACCGTCTTCATCGTCGGGTCGCTCGTGGGATACGCGCTCGCGCACCTGGTCACCGGACAGGCCCCGACGATCTCCGGTGTGCTGGTGCTGTTCCTGATGACGGGCCTGGGGTTCGTCGGCTTCGTCGACGACTTCATCAAGGTGTTCAAGCAGCGCAGCCTCGGCCTGCGCAGCGGCGCCAAGATGCTCGGCATCGTCCTCGTCGGGGTGGTCTTCGCGGTCGCCTCGCTGAACTTCCCCAACGGCTACGACATCACCCCCGCCGACCCCCACCTTTCCTTCCTGCGCGACTTCGGCCCCTCGATCGGCCCCTACCTGTTCGTCGTCTGGGCGCTGCTGCTGATCGCGGCGATGTCCAACGGCGTGAACCTCACCGACGGCCTGGACGGCCTCGCCGCCGGCCCCGCCGGCATGGTGCTGGCCGCCTACGTGATCATCGGCAACTGGCAGCTGCGCAACTCCTGCCAGGCCTCGCTCGTCCCCAACTGCTACAACGTGCGCGACCCCCTGGACCTCGCGGTCGTGGCCGCGGCCGTGCTCGGCGGCGTGTTCGGCTTCCTGTGGTGGAACGCCCCCCCGGCGAAGATCTTCATGGGCGACACCGGCTCGCTGGCCCTCGGCGGCGTGCTGGTCGGCCTCGCGATCCTCACCCGCACCCAGTTCCTGCTGGCCATCCTGTGCGGCCTGATCGTGATGATCACCCTCTCGGTGATCATCCAGGTCGGCGGCTTCAAGATGACCAAGAAACGGGTGTTCAAGATGGCTCCGCTGCAGCACCACTTCGAGCTGTCCGGCTGGGCCGAGACCACCATCGTCGTGCGGTTCTGGCTGATGTCGGCGCTGTTCGTCGCGATGGGGCTCGGCATCTTCTACCTGGAATGGATGCCCAAGAAGTGACGATGAGTCCCTGGGACGGCCTCGCCGTCTGCGTCGCCGGGCTCGGCGTGTCCGGCCGGGCCGCCGCCCGCGCGCTCGCCGCGCGGGGCGCCCGCGTCACGGCCGTCGACGCCCGCGACGGCGACGAGCAGCGCGCGCAGGCCGCCGAGCTGGCGGAGCGCGGCGTCGCGGTCCGGCTCGGCGACGGCGAGACCCTCCCGGAGGGCACCGGCCTGGTCGTCACCTCGCCGGGATGGAAGCCGGACGCGCCGCTGCTCGCGGCGGCCGCCGCGGCCGGCGTCGAGATCATCGGCGAGGTGGAGCTGGCCTGGCGGCTGCGGCCGGAGGGCGCCGCGCCGTGGCTGGCCATCACCGGGACCGACGGCAAGACGACCGTCGTCCGGATGCTGGCGTGCATGCTGACGGCGGCGGGGCACAAGGCCCTCGCCGTCGGCAACGTCGGCACGCCGATCGTCGAGGCTGTGGGCGGTTCCGGGGGGTCTGGGGGGTCGTCCCCCCAGGAACGGCACGCCGAGCCCTACGACGTGCTGGCGGTGGAGCTGTCGAGCTACCAGCTGCACTGGTCGAGCTCGCTGGCGCCGCTGGCGGCGACCGTGCTGAACATCGCGCCCGACCACCTCGACTGGCACGGCTCCATGGACGCCTACGTCGGCGCCAAGGCGAAGATCTTCGCGCCGGGCACCGTCGCGGTCTACAACGCCGACGACGCCACCTCCACGGCGCTCGCCGAGCGCGCCGAGGGCGTCGAGCGGCGCGCCGGGTTCACGCTGCGGGTGCCGCGCCCCGGCGAGCTCGGCGTCGTCGAGGAGCTGCTGGTCGACCGCGCCTTCACCGCCGACCCGGCGGCGGAGGCCGCCGAACTGGCCGCGCTCGCGGACGTCCGCCCGTTCGCGCCGCACAACGTCGCGAACGCGCTCGCGGCGGCCGGGCTGGCGCGGGCCTTCGGGGTGCCGCCCGAGGCCGTCCGGGAGGGGCTGCGCTCGTTCGTGCCCGACCCGCACCGCATCCAGCACGTCGCCGACGTCGGCGGCGTCGCCTACGTCAACGACTCCAAGGCGACCCAGCCGCACGCGGCCGCCGCGTCCCTGGCCGCCTACGAGTCGATCGTGTGGATCGCCGGCGGCCTCCTCAAGGGCCTGGACGTCGACGACCTGGTGCGCACCTGCGCCGGCCGGCTGCGCGGCGTCGTGCTGATGGGCCGCGACCGGCACCGGCTCGCCGAGGCACTCGCGCGACACGCCGCCGATGTCCCTGTGGTCGACGTCGCCGACACCGACACTGGGGCCATGGACCGCGTCGTCACCGAAGCAGCCGGGCTCGCCCGTCCCGGCGACACCGTGCTGCTCGCCCCCGTCGGGGCCT
Organism: Actinomadura sp. RB99; assembly: GCF_014706005.1. Taxonomy (NCBI): domain Bacteria; kingdom Bacillati; phylum Actinomycetota; class Actinomycetes; order Streptosporangiales; family Thermomonosporaceae; genus Actinomadura; species Actinomadura sp. RB99. Next base: position 7,229 of record NZ_JABMCA010000128.1, read on the forward strand.
CCTTCGACATGTTCGCCAACTACCCCGCCCGCGGCGAGGCGTTCATCGCCGCGGTGGAACGCCTCGCCGCCGCCGGAGACCCGCAGGCGTCATGACCACCGCCGTACCGGCCGAGGAGGGGCGGACGCGCCGGGCCGGGCCGCGCGAGCAGGTGGTCGCCGCGGTCGGGCTGCTCGACCGCCCCCTCACCTCCTACTACCTGGTGCTGAGCTGCTCGGTGATGCTGCTGGCGCTCGGCCTGACCATGGTGCTGTCGGCGTCGTCGGTCAAGCAGCTGCAGGAGACCGGGTCCGCCTACACGCTGTTCCAGAAGCAGGCCGTGTGGATGGTGATCGGGCTGCCGCTGATGTGGATGGCGTCCCGGCTGCCCGTGCGGACGTTCCGCGCGCTGGCCTACCCGCTGCTGCTGCTGTCGATCGTCGCGCTGGCGATGGTGCTGGTCCCCGGCCTCGGCCGCAGCGCCGGCGGCGCCACCCGCTGGATCGACCTCGGGCCCGTCCAGATCCAGCCGTCGGAGCCCGCCAAGCTCGCGCTGGTGCTGTGGGGCGCCGACCTGCTGGCCCGCAAGGAGCGGCTCGGCCAGCTCACCGAGTGGCGGCCGCTGCTGGTGCCGCTGCTGCCCGGCGCCGGGGTGCTGGTGCTGCTCGTCATGCTCGGCAACGACCTCGGCACCACCCTCGTGCTGCTGACGATCTTCCTGGCGCTGCTGTGGGTGGTCGGCGCGCCGGGCCGGCTGTTCGTCGGCATCGCCGGCCTGGTCTGCCTGCTGGTGTCGATCCTGATCATCGTCGAGCCGTACCGGATGCAGCGGCTCACCGGCTTCCTCGACCCGGCCGGCAACCGGTTGACCAGCAACTACCAGGGCATCCAGGGACTGTTCGCGGTCGCCTCCGGGGGGCTGTTCGGCACCGGCCTCGGGGAGGGGCGCGCCAAGTGGGACTACCTGCCGCACGCCGAGACCGACTTCATCTTCGCGATCGTCGGGGAGGAGTTCGGGCTGGTCGGCACCCTGGTCGTGCTCGGCCTGTTCGGCCTGCTGGCCTACGCGGGGCTGCGCATCGCCCGCCGGGTGAAGGACCCGTTCACCCGGCTCGCCGCCGCCGGCGCGACCGCCTGGCTGGTGGTCCAGGCCATCGTCAACATCGGCGCGGTGATCGGGGTGCTGCCGATCACCGGCATCCCGCTGCCGCTGGTCTCCTACGGCGGTTCCGCGCTCATCCCGACCCTGATCGCGCTCGGGATGCTGCTGGCGTTCGCCAAACGCGAGCCCGGCGCGCGGCAAGCACTGTCCGCACGCGGCCCCGGACCGGTCGTGAGGGCTCTAAGCTGGCTGGGACTGGCACGGCGCTGAAATCCCCCCGCCGGGGTGCCGGCGACCCGGCGTCCGTCGCCCGCACGCGCCGAGTGCGGGGCGGACGGCACGCGAGCGGACGGCACCCGACACGTCGAACACGCTGAGGAGTTGTCAACGAGCATGAGGGTTGTCCTGGCCGGCGGCGGCACCGCCGGACACATCGAGCCCGCCCTGGCTCTCGCCGACGCGCTGCGCCGCAACGACCCCAACACGGGGATCGTCTGCCTCGGCACCGAACGGGGCCTGGAGACCCGGCTGGTCCCGCAGCGCGGCTACGAGCTCGCGCTCATCCCGCCGGTCCCGCTGCCGCGCACGCTGACCCCGCAGCTGCTGTCGGTCCCGGGACGGCTGCGCGGCGCGATCAACGCGGCGGCGAACGTCCTCGACCAGGCCAGGGCCGACGTCCTGGTCGGGTTCGGGGGCTACGTCGCCACCCCCGGCTACCTGGCCGCGCGCAAGCGCAAGGTCCCGATCATCGTGCACGAGGCCAACCCGAAGCCGGGCCTGGCCAACAAGCTCGGCGCCCGCTTCACCGACCACGTCGCGGTGTCGCACCAGGACTCGCCGCTCCCGAACGCCACCTTCGTCGGCATCCCGCTGCGCCGCGAGATCGCGTCCCTGGACCGGCTGGCGATGGGCGACAAGGCCCGCTCCTACTTCGGCCTGCTGCCCGACCTGCCGACCCTGCTGATCTTCGGCGGGTCGCAGGGCGCCCGCTCCCTGAACCAGGCCGCGGTGGCCGCCGCGCCGTACTTCCGGCAGGCCGGCATCCAGGTGCTGCACATCGTCGGACCGAAGAACACCGAGGAGCCGGAGCCGGCGCAGGGCGGCCCGCAGTACGTCACCATCCCGTACTGCGACCGGATGGACCTGGCCTACGCCGCCGCCGACATGGCGATGTGCCGGGCCGGCGCGATGACCTGCGCGGAGCTGGCCGCGGTCGCGCTCCCCGCGGTGTACGTGCCGCTGCCGATCGGCAACGGCGAGCAGCGGCTGAACGCCGAGCCGATCGTCGCGGCGGGCGGCGGCATGCTGGTCGACAACGCCGAGCTGTCGCCGGACTGGATCGCCCGGAACCTGCTGCCGGTGCTGGCCGACCCGGGCCGGGTCGCGCACATGTCCGAGGCGGCCGGGCGGATGGGCCGCCGGGACGCCGACGTCGCGCTGGCCCGGATGGTGTACGACGTGGTCCGCGCGGCGGGCGCCGCCCGATGAGCCTGATCGACCCGGGCGAGGTCGTCCCGGCCGGCGAGCTCGGCCGGGTCCACTTCATCGCCATCGGCGGGGCCGGCATGTCCGGCATCGCGCGGATCATGCTGCGCCGCGGCATCGCCGTGTCCGGCAGCGACGCGCGCGACTCCGAGCTGCTCGGCCAGCTCGGCGACCTCGGCGCGAAGGTGTTCGTCGGGCACGACGCCGCGCACGTCGGCGACGCCGACACCGTCGTGGTGTCCACCGCGATCCGGGAGGCCAACCCCGAGCTGGTCGCCGCGCGCGAGCGCGGGCTGCGGGTGCTGCACCGCTCGGCGGCGCTCGCCTCGCTGATGGCGGGGCGGCGCGCCGTCGCCGTCGCCGGGACGCACGGCAAGACCACCACGACGTCGATGCTGACGGTCGCGCTGCAGCACGCGGGCGCCGACCCGTCGTACTGCATCGGCGGCCAGCTCGTCACCACCGGGCTCGGCGCCGACGAGGGCACCGGGGACGTGTTCGTCGCCGAGGCCGACGAGAGCGACGGCTCGTTCCTCATGTACACCCCGCACATCGCGGTCGTCACCAACGTCGAGGCCGACCACCTCGACAACTACGGCGGCTTCGAGATGGTGAAGGAGAACTTCGCCCGGTTCGTCGACCGGATCGAGCCGGGCGGGACGCTCGTCGCCGGCGCCGACGACCCGGTCGCCATGGAGCTGGCCGACCGGGCGCGGGCGCGGGGGCTGACCGTCCGGACGTACGGGGAGGCGGAGGGCGCCGACCTGCGGGTGACCGGGTTCACCCCGCGCGGCCTCGGCTCCCGCTTCGCGATCGAGGGCGCCGGCGAGGTGGCGCTCGGCGTCCCGGGCCGGCACAACGCGCTCAACGCCGCGGCGGTCGTCGCGGTCGCGCAGGCGCTCGGCGTGGACGGCGCGGCGGTGCGGGAGGGGCTCGCCGCGTTCGGCGGCGCGATGCGGCGGCTGGAGCGCAAGGGCGAGGCGGGCGGCGTCGAGGTGTTCGACAGCTACGCCCACCATCCGACCGAGCTGACCGCCGACCTGGAGGCCACCCGCGACTACCTGGGGGAGAAGGCCGCGGCCGGCGGCGCCGCCGGACGCATCGTCGCGGTGTTCCAGCCGCACCTGTACAGCCGCACCCGGTTCTTCGCCGCCGAGTTCGGCGCCGCGCTCGGCATGGCCGACGTCGCGGTGGTGCTGGACGTCTACGGCGCCCGCGAGGACCCGGAGCCCGGCGTGACGGGCGCGCTCGTCGCCGACGCCGTCCCCGCCGGGACCGAGACCGTCTACGCGCCCGTCCGGGACGAGGTCCCCGGCCTGGCGGCCTCGCTCGCCCGACCCGGCGACGTGGTGATCACGCTGGGCGCGGGTGACGTGACCGCGCTCGGCCCGCTGGTGCTGGAGCGGCTCGCGACCCGCTGAGCGGCGGGCCGGGCCGCCGTCGAGGGGGACACGCCGCCGCGCGGACGTTCGGCGCCGCGCGGCCCGATCACTGTCAAGCTGGGGTCATGACCGAGGCGCGGACGGACCAACCGGAGAGCGGGACCGAGGACCCGGCGGCCGTGCCGGAGCCCGCCGCCGGCCGGCCCCGCGGGGGCCGCTGGAAAGTGATCTTCGTCGCGCTGCTCGTGCTCGGCGCGCTGGCCGCGGTCGGCTGGGTGCTGCTCGGCTCGAAGCTGCTGGTGGTGCGGCACGTGGAGGTGAGCGGCGCCGCGCTCGCGCCGCGCGACCGGATCGTCGCCGCCGCCGGGATCCGCCTCGGCGTCCCGATGGCGCGGCTGGACACCGGGGAGGTCAGGGCGCGGGTGGAGCGGCTCCGCGAGGTGGAGTCCGCCGAGGTCAGGCGGGACTGGCCCGCCACGGTCCGGATCGTCGTGCGGGAGCGCGTCCCGGTGGCGGTGCTGGAGCGCGGCGGCCGCTACGAGCGCCTCGACCGGCACGGGGTGACCGTGGCGGACGGGGCGTCGCGCCCGGCCGGGCTCCCTGAGCTGACCGTCTCCTCGCCCGGGCCGTCCGACCCGGCGACGCTCGCGGCCCTCAAGGTGCTCACCGGGCTGCCGGACCGGCTGCGCGGCCGGGTCGAGGAGGTGGAGGCGGCCGATCCCGGGTCCGTGGAGCTGCGCATGAAGGGCGGCCTGACGGTGACGTGGGGCCCGCCGGAGCGCGCGGCGGAGAAGATCCGGCTGCTGGACTCGGTGGAGCGCACCGCGTCGGGGCGGTCCCTGCACGCCATCGACGTCAGCTCGCCGGAGGTCCTGATCACGCGCTGATCAGCGGTGCGGGGCGGTCGAATGTCAAGCCGTTCGGGTCCGGTGCGTGTGTCGGGGCGATTCCGGGCGGCCGATGGGGCACGCTGGAACGGTCGGCCGGAGTTCGGCCGGCCTGGACGGACCGGAGGGCGGGCGGCGGTGCACTGAGCGGCAGGCGGCGGACACGTCCGTCGCCAACCAGGGCAAACCCGTGCCCAGTGCGACACGCCGGTGGAGTTCGGGGGAGGTTAGTTGACCCTGGCGGTAAGGCCGCCCTACTGTCCGTATCAGTCCTCAGGTTGACATAACTGTAAGCCTCAAGTTGAGGGTGAGGGTTGAGGGTGGATCGGATCGACGGTCGGTTCCGCCCACGGCCCGCGCCGAAAAAGCGCACAGGTCAGGAAACTCCGCGGCGGACGGTCGGCAGACCGGACCGGCGGGTCGGATAGAGCGAGCGGAAAGGCCCCTCGTCGTGGCAGCACCGCAGAACTACCTCGCGGTCATCAAGGTCGTCGGTATCGGCGGCGGCGGCGTCAACGCCGTCAACCGGATGATCGAGGAGGGACTCAAGGGCGTCGAGTTCATCGCGATCAACACGGACGCCCAGGCGCTGCTGATGAGTGACGCCGACGTGAAGCTGGACGTGGGCCGCGAGCTCACCCGGGGCCTCGGCGCCGGAGCGAACCCGGACGTCGGCCGCAAGGCCGCCGAGGACCACCGGGAGGAGATCGAGGAGGTGCTCAAGGGCGCCGACATGGTCTTCGTCACCGCCGGGGAGGGCGGCGGCACGGGCACCGGCGGCGCGCCCGTGGTCGCCAACATCGCCCGGTCGCTCGGCGCCCTGACGATCGGCGTGGTCACCCGCCCGTTCAGCTTCGAGGGCAAGCGCCGCGCGATGCAGGCCGAGGCCGGCATCGAGACGCTGCGCGACGAGGTCGACACCCTCATCGTGATCCCCAACGACCGGCTGCTGTCGATCTCCGACCGGCAGGTCAGCGTGCTGGACGCCTTCAAGGCCGCCGACCAGGTGCTCCTGTCCGGTGTCCAGGGCATCACCGACCTGATCACCACCCCGGGCCTGATCAACCTGGACTTCGCCGACGTCAAGTCCGTCATGTCCGGGGCCGGCTCGGCGCTGATGGGCATCGGCTCGGCGCGCGGCGACGACCGCAGCGTCGCCGCCGCGGAGATGGCGATCTCCAGCCCGCTGCTGGAGGCCAGCATCGACGGCGCGCACGGCGTGCTGCTGTCCATCTCCGGCGGCTCCGACCTCGGCCTGTTCGAGATCAACGAGGCGGCGCAGCTCGTCTCGAACGCGGCGGCCCCGGACGCCAACATCATCTTCGGCGCGGTCATCGACGACGCGCTCGGCGACGAGGTGCGGGTCACCGTGATCGCGGCGGGCTTCGACGAAGGGCGCCCTACCCGGCCGGCCCCTGAGCCGGAGACCAAGCGCGCCGCCCCGCCGCCCCGCCCGGTGCCGCCGCCCGCCGCGCCGCCCGCGCCGTCCAACCCGATCCCGAGCCGGGTCGGCCGCTCCGACACCGGTCCGCAGCCCGCGCCGCACCAGTCGGTCGCGCAGGCCGCAGCCGCGCCGCAGCCGTCCACGCCGCTCGCCGCGCCCGTCCCGGCAGATC
>NZ_JABMCA010000129.1:0-13607 GCF_014706005.1 Actinomadura sp. RB99
GCCACCGCCCGCAACGCTCTCCACGCCGGCGCCCACGTCACCATCGCGGCCCGCGACAAGACACGCCTGAAAGAAGCCGCAACCGACCTCGGCGACAACGTCGAGGCCGCCACCGTCGACGTCACTCAGGACGACCAGGTGGCGGATGCCTTCGCCGCTTTCGGCGCTGTCGACCACGTGCTGCTCAGCGCCGGCATGCCGATGTTCGGTCCCTTCGAAAAGCTCGACCTCGCCCAGGTACGGCGCTACTGGGACACCCAACTCGGCTCGTTGCTCAGCGTGGCCCGGCACGGTGCGGCCAGTATGGAGGCCGGCGGATCATTTGTCTTCGTCACCAGCACCCAGAACCGCCGGCCGGCCGCGATGGGCGCCCTTCCCGCGGCGGTCGTGGGGCACGGGGTCGAAGTGATCACCAACAATCTGGCGCTCGAACTCGGGCAACGGGGCATTCGCGTCAACAGTGTCGCCTGCGGATTCGTCGACACGCCGCTCACCCGAGGAGCGCTCGGCGACCGGTTCGCCGCGCGTACGGCCGAACTCGCCCGATCGCTGCCCATCCGCCGCGTCGTCGGTCCCGACGACGTCGCCGCGCTCGTCGTGCACCTGTTCGGCAACGGCGCCATCACCGGAGCGGTGACCGCGATCGACGGCGGCCAGAGCCTCCAGTAACCGCACGCCGCGCCAAGCCAGGTGCCGGAGGATGGTCACCGTGGGGCGTAGAGAAAGATGCAACGTCTCCCGGTGACCTTCGGGCGAGTGCCTCAGAAGTGGTCGGCGGTCCGCTCACGACCATCCCCAGGCCCGCTCTGAAGCTTCCCGGTCCGGCAGAAACACCGTTAGTACGGTAGACGATCTCGCGTCGCCAGAGCTGCTGGACGCGAGTCGGCCATCGGAAACAACCGAACAGCCGGTGGCGGCAGCCTCTGTTCTCGGAAGTGCCGAGCTGGGCTTTGACACCACGCCGGGCGTGTTCCCGGAAGCCCGGGCGGTCTCTGCTTCCGAGAACACGGTCTTCTCAGCCGCGGCCGCCGCAGCTCGCGGGCGCATTGGAACTTCCGGCCTTAGGAAGGCATGACCGGTGCGCTCGCGGCGACGGTCGCGGCCGAACTGCTCGAGCCCAGGCCGGCCGCGCCAAGGAATAGGCCGCCCAGTGCACCTTTCTTTACCTGAACGTATCGCATCGCAACGCCCGCCGCTGGTGCGATATATACGCGGCTGTGGCAATCGGGGCCGATGGCGGCGACCCAGCGGACCAGAACCCACAGATCATTTCTCGCACTGGCCTGATCACGTTGCAACTACTAGATCTGGCTGCTGCGACTCCCCCAGAACGAGACCTCCGGCTAGTTCAGCCGTCACCCCTGTCGTCGGCAGCTCATCGAGGCACGGACCCGGTCTGCAGCCCCCACTGACATCGCAGACGGTGAAACCGGAGGACGCCAAGGTGGCCACGATCAAGGAGGAAGGCCCGCCGGCCTCGCCCGCAGCAGGGCACCGCGCGGCTCCTAGGCTTGCGAGGCGACTCCGATCCCCAAAGCGACCAGAACGGCGCCGACGATGCGGTCCAGCCATTGCCGCAACCGGGTTCCGGCCAGCAGCGCGGCGGCGCGAGCCGCCAGCAGCGCGACAGCTGCCAGCACGACGGCGGACATCACCAGCTCGATCAGGGTCAGCAACACCGAGGTGGTAAGCACATCCGCCCCGGAGGGAACGAACTGCGGCAGGATGGCGACGTAGAAGATGCCCATCTTCAGGTTCAACAGGTTGGCCAGCACGCCCGTACGAAACGCAGCGACCCGGCTCCTGTTACGAAGCGGTTCTCTGGCCACGGCCTTGTGCTCCGCATCTGCGGTGCTATTGCTGTGGCGTGCTGCCCAGATCGTCGAAATGCCGAGGAAGAGAAGATAGAAGGCGCCAACGTACCGGATGAAGTCATAGACCAATGCCGATTGCTCGATGACAGCCGCGAGCCCGACCGACGCAGCCACGCCCCAGACCAGGGAGCCTGACGCGGCTCCGATCGCCACCGCGATCCCATGACGGCTCCCTCCCTTCGAAGAGTGCTTGAGCACCAGGAAGATGTCTGGTCCCGGCGTGAGAGCGAACAGCAGCGCTACCACAGCAAAAGCTGACAGCGCATCAGCCACGAACAACCCCCAAAGAACGATCACCTGGCCACAGACATTACCCGGGTGCGGGGCCGCCTGACGTGCCCCGCGAGGAGGTGAGCACAGAATTTGCCGATACCGGTCCGCGGCTGCCGGGTCAGGGAGCGTCCCAGAGCGCGCGCCCCAAAGATCCTGATCCATCGGTCTGGTCGTTGTTCGGTGACGCGGCGTTCGAGCTGCCTGATGAGGTCCACGACGTCACCATCGAGGTCGCCTCCATGACGACCCGGCCTCGCGGCCTCGTCCGGAACCCCCGAGCAGGACTTAGCGCCCGTTACACCACCGAAGTCCTGCGACGCTCCCTGAGCAGCCACCGGCATCCTTCGGCCTCGGCCTCGCAGCATCGAGGTCCTGAAGGACGTCGCCAGACCCTGGCGCCACCGAGCGCGCACAATGCGGCGGCGTCAAGGCGCCGTCGAAATGGCTCCGAATGGCGCGTCGACGAGACTCTTGCGGATGAGCAGGCGGTGGCGCGGTCGCCGTGTGTTTGGACAGTCCACGCTGGCGGCACGGTAGCTGAACAGCGAAGCGTGGTGGGTGCGGAATCGATGGCCAGGTGTGCCGGCGCGTTCGCTGCGTTAGGACGTGAGCAGGACGACGATTGCTGGTGGTCAGCGGAGTGATACGCCCGTTTGCGTCATTTGCCCAGACAACCGATGAGGGCACGTGGCCAGGCGCACGTCTCCGACCCGAGGCGGTGAGTTTGGAGACGCGCAGACCGGTTTCGTTGCCCACCGGCAGCATCGAGTGATCGCGTGGTCCGGTCTAGGTGGCCTGGTCGGGCGGACCAGCAACGCATCGAGCGCCAGGGGCCCCTCGGGTGATACACCTGGCCGAGGACCCGGACGGGCAGTCCCGCGGCCGCGCAATCGCGCCGCTGTGGCGTCGGGTGTCTCCAACTAGCTGGACACACCCCGACCTTCGTTGCGCTCCCGTCTCAGATCGTGGGTCGCGCTTCGGGTCCGGCGGAGGCGCGTGCGAAGATCTGCTTGGCTTTGGGGGCTGTGTGAAGTCGAGCGTTGAGGATCTCCCGCCGCGGGTCGCGCGTGCGATGTTGTGGACCGCGCTGGCGCTGCTTTTCTGCATCCGGGCGTTCGATGCGGCCAGAGGCGGTGCGAGCGTGGAAGCGCTGTTCTTGGCGGGGGCTCCTTACCCGCCGTTGGTGGCGCTGCTGGCTGGGCGGTTCCGGCTGGGTGTCCGCATCGGGCTGCTGGTGCTCTTGGCGGCGCTGGCGCTGATGCCGTTTGCCGTGGTCGGCCTGGAGTGGGGATGGCTGCCGTGGACGATCGGGGCGGGCGTACTTGTCGCGCTTCCGCCGCGGGCGTCCTGGCCGCTGCTCGGTGCCGTTGTAGCCGCGACAGCCGTCACCGGCCTGCTGGCCGGGGAACCGGTCAATGTCTGGGCCTGGCGGCCACTGGCGCTGGCGACGGACGCGCTGATCGTGTTCAGCCTCCACAGCGTCAGCGGGCTGGTGGCGGACCTGCACGCCACGCGGGACGAGCTGGCCAGGATCGAGACGTCCAGGGAACGGCTGCGACTCGACGCGGAGTTGCACCGGACCGTCGGGACCGGGCTGCGGTCGATCACCGAGAGGCTGGCGGCGGCGGCCGAGGCTCGGCCTGAGGACGCCCGCGTCTGGATCCAAGAGGCGACCGAGATGGCCAGACGAACACTGGCTGAGGTCCGTTCGATGGCCGGCGGCTACCGCGCCGCAAGTGGCCAGGACATGCGGCCGCCGGTCGGGTCGCCGAAGTTCGTCCGCGTCGTCCTCGCTGCAGTGGTGCTCATCCAGGCGGTGAGGCCGGTAATGAACGTCTTCACCGTCGCCGGAGACCCGCGCTGGCTGTACCTGCTCGTCCCGCTGCTCGCGGTGGCCGTGTCGTTGCTGCTGTCGCGGCCGTCGCGCGGGCGGCTCATCGCGCTGGGCCTGCTGCTGGTCCCGGTGGCCTGGCCCGGGAGTTACGCGGCGGGCACGCTGCTGGTGGTCAGCTGCATGTGGGGGCTGTTCGCCGGAGCCGCGCTGACCTGGGTCCGCCCACCGAGATCGTGGGCGATCGCCGCGGCCGTCCTGGCCTTGCAGGTCGTGGTGTGCATCACCCCGCCTCCCGTGGCCTCCCCTGCGGACATGGTGACGAGCGTGCTTTCGCCCATCATCCTGGCCTGGCTGTTCTACGGTCTGTCCCGGCTGGGCGACCTGGTCGTCCTTCTTGGGCGGGCCCGGCAGGAGTTGGCGGTGGCGGCCGTCGCCGCCGAACGCCTCCGGATCGGGCGCGACCTGCACGATGTCCTGGGTTTCAGCCTGTCAGCGGTCGCGCTGCGCGGGGAGCTGGCCCTACGGCTACTGAACCTTGATCCGGTACGGGCCGCCGCAGAGCTGGCAGCGTTGGTCGAGGTCCTGGGACGGGCGCACGCCGAGCTCGGCTCGATCACCGGCGGCCGGGTCCGGCTCGAGCTGCGCCATGAGATCGATGCGGCGGTCGAGGCGCTGAAAGCAGCGGGCATCGCCGTCCACACCGAGGTGGAGATCGGGACGCTGCCGGACGGGACCGGCACCGCCCTGGCCGCCGTTCTTCGTGAAGGCGTCACCAACGTCCTGCGCCACAGCCGGGCGCGCACCTGCACGATCACGGTCACCGGCTCGGGCGGCGCCGCATGGCTGCGGATCGTTAACGACGGCGCAGGTGAGCCCCGCACGTCGGTCACCGGGGGCGTGGGGTTGGAGAGCCTGGCGGCCCGCGCCGGCGGGCGGCTGTCGGCGGGGCCGCTCCGGGGAGGCGGCTTCGAGGTGGTGGCCGAGTTCCGGTCAGATCCAGCCGGACTCGGTGGCGATGCGGACGGCGTCGATCCGGTTGCGGGCGCCGAGCTTGCCGACCGCTGAGGTCAGGTAGTTCCGCACCGTCCCGTAGGACAGGAACAGCCGCTCGGCGATCTCCATCGGTTGCGCGCCGGTGGCCGACAGGCGCAGCACCTCCGCCTCCCGCTGCGTGAGCGGGCTCTCCGGAGCCAGCAGCGCCGCGGACGCGAGCGCCGGATCGATCACCGTGCCGCCCGCCGCGACCGTGCGGACCGCCGCCGCCAGCTCGTCCGGCCGGACGTCCTTGCGCACGAACCCCGCGACGCCCGCCTCCAGCGCCCGCCGCAGATCCCCGGGACGGCTCAGCGCGGTGAGGATCAGCACCCGGCAGCCGGGCACCCGCCCGGGCAGCAGCGCCGCCGCCGCCAGCCCGTCCATCTCGGGCAGGTCGATGTCGACGACCGCCACGTCGGGCCGGTACCGCTCCGCCGCCGGCACGATCCGGGCCCCGGAGTCCACCTGGGCCACGACCTCGATGTCGTCCTCCAGGCCGAGCAGCTCGGCCAGCGCCTCCCGCAGAAGATGCATGTCCTCCGCGATCAGCACACGGATCATGCTCCGCCGCCGACGATCAGGCCCATCCCTTGATGATATGTGCATTTTTCATACGCGATCAGTGACACGAGACACTTGCGGCGGCCTCAGCCTCCTCCTCCTCCATGCTCGCCCCTTGAGGCACAGGCAGAGCAGGGGCGGACCATGTGAGAAATGCACGGGTTCACAGTGACAGCGGCACTGTCACAGCAGCCGGATGCGCTGGCAGCATCGTCGTGCACGACAACAACGACCCGAAGGATGAGGAATGGGCGGGTCGCGGACCGGCTTTCCGCGCAAATCGCTCCTGTTTCGTTCATCCTCTCTTGGAGTTTGTGATCATGCCTTTGAATCGAGAAGTTCCGGGCTCCGGGTGGGCCAGAAACCCACTACCCGCGTCACTGAGTGATCAGCGTGTGCTGATCATGGGGGGCAGTTCAGGGATCGGGGCCGCCAGCGCTGCCTTGTTCGTCCAGCAGGGCGCCGAGGTAGTGATCACCGGTCGCGACCAGGATCGTCTGGCCGAGACAGCCGCGGCCATCGGTGAAAAGATCACCGCGCGGCGCCTGGACGGCGGTTCGGAGGAGGCCTTGGCGGCATTCTTCGCCGAAGACACCACTTACGACCAAATGGTGCTGGCGCTCAGCAGCGGGTCAGGCGCCGGCCCGTTCCCCGGCTTGGACCTGCAGGCCCTGCGCGACGGTTTCGAAGGCAAGTTCTGGGTCCACCTCAAGATCCTTCAGGCGGCACTCGGGTCGTTGGCCCCGACCGGCTCGGTCACCTTCATCACCGCGTCCTCCGCGCGGGCGGCGTTGCCGGGTACGGCTGGCCTGGCGGCGATCAACGGGGCGTTGGAGGCGATGGTGCGGCCACTGGCGACTGAGCTGGCACCACTGCGGATCAATGCGGTCTCCCCCGGCATCATCGCCACACCATGGTGGGACAAGATGCCCGCCCGGCAGCGCGAGGAGATGTTCGCCGAGCACGCCGCGGCCCTGCCGGTCGGCAGGGTCGGGCAAGCCGAGGACGTGGCCCAGGCCGTGCTACTGGCCGCGACAAACGGGTTCATGACCGGCCAGGTGATCGAGGTCAACGGAGGCTTGAGCCTCGCTACCGGCCGCGGATGAGAAACGTCCAGGTCGGCGCCCCCCGAGCGACCCGCCCTGGCCGTCCTCGCAGCACTCCCTTCCCGATATCCGGCTCGCCTGCATTCCCCCGCCCAGCTTCACGGAAATTTCCGGCCGCGACGGACAACGCGGTCGAGCCACCGAATCCCCGCACCGAAAGGTAGAAACCCTTGATTTCCACCATCCTCCCGAGCGGCTACTTCGCTCCGCTGGAGAAGGTCCAGACCGGACTTGGCGCCGACGACCAGCTCGCCTGCCTGAACCTGGTCGCCCGCTTCGAGTGGTGCTTCGACTCGCGCAACTTCGACGCGCTGCGCGAGATGCTCACCGAGGACTTCGTCCTCGACCACGTCTGGGGCTACCGGGAGGGCCGGGAGGCGGCGATCGCGCTCCTGCGGGAGAAGCTGCCGATCAACGACGGACTGCGCCACGCCAGCCTCAACCCGACCGTCCACGCCGAGGAGGACGGCACCGCGACCGCGCTGTCCTACCTGCTCGGCGTGCTCGTGGGCGAGGACGCCGACGGGCCGCAGCGGCCCATCATCGCGGGCGAGGGCCTGCGCGTCGACCGGTTCCGCAAGGAGGACGGCCTCTGGCGGATGACCGCGTGCACCGTGGACCAGATGTGGGTGCACAGCTCGTTCCCCATCCCCGACACCGAGCGAGCGCACTACCGTCTGGACGCCGCCTCCCGACCCCGGTCCTGATCACACCGCAGCTCCAAGACGCCTTGGTCATCCCGATCGTTGATCTCGACGCTGATGCGCTCATCATGGTTGACCATCTGGTGCGCGGGCCTGAGGGGCGCCTGACTCGACCGTGTCGTCGAGTCCCGACACATCCGGCTCGCCATGGTAGAGGTGTCGTCCGGGCGAACGCGGCACGGCCGGGTGTCGTCCAGCGCTTGGGACCCGCGATGCCCGCGGGTCCCAAGCGCTGGACCGTGCGTCGCGAACGCAAGGCATGAGACAACTCCACAAACGTGAGTTGTGCTCGACGCACTTTCTTCCAGATGAGGGGAACGCAGACGAAAATCCTTGGAGTTACTGAGCTAACAGCCGTCTCGCCCCGGCCGCATCGGCAAACTCGGCGTCTCGTCGAACACTGCGGCGTACCCGGCAGCGATTAGCAGCAGGTTGGGGTCGCGCAGCGGGATGTGGAACACCGGCGCGTACCCGGCCGCGAGCAGCATGAGGTTCCGGTCGCGCAGCGGCACGTCCAGGTACTCGGCAAGCCGCAGAACCGTGTCGCGGCTCGGCACCGACCGGCCCGTCTCCACGAAGCTCAAGTGCCGGGCCGACATGTCCACCTCACACGCCAGTTTCAGCTGGCTCAGCTTCCGTAGCCGCCGCCATGCGCGCAACTGCTCCCCGATGGGTCGCACGTCGCTCAATGCCGTGGTCATTGTCGTCACGTGCGTGACGCCTTCCGGTCCCGCGCCATGCGGAAGACGCCGCCGTGACCTTGGGGAGCAGTGGCTGGGCTGGGGGAACAGCCGGGCCGGACACAACGTCCACCGGCGCGGTGACCGTCAACGGCTCGTGATCGGGCCAGAGCGCGTGGCCGATGCACCCGTCGACAACTGGCACCGGCAGGAGCACCGTTCACGCTTGACCATCGCAGAGCGGCAGCACCGGACGCCTGCCTTTGTCTCAAATAACCAGATCCGTGGACCGCTTGGTGCGCTCCACCGGCCAGGGAAGCCCTCAATGCTCCACCCCTCACAAAACTCCGTGTACATCACCAGGCTGCCGAAACCCACAGTTCAGGGACCGCGCCCAGCTTGTCGTCGGCGGTATGCGGCGGATCGGTCCTTGCTTCCGCAGGCGGCGCTGGAGCACCAGCGGCGGCGTCCGGGACGGCTGGTGTCGACGAACAGCAGGGCGCACTCGGGGCTTGCACATTCGCGGATGCGACCGGCGGCGGTGCCGGTGAGCAGGTCGATGGCGTCGCGGGCGACGGTGCTCAGCGCCGCCTGTTCACCGCCGTCGGCCGGCAGCGTCAGCTGACCGATTCCCTTGTGGAGCACAGGGATCAGGGCGGGGGCGGCGGCCGCGGCGGTGATGGTGGCCTCGTCTTCGGCGGCGGCCAGTCGTCCGGCCATCACTGCATGGGCGACGCGGTAGATCGCCTCACGCAGCGTGCGGGCTGCGTCCAGGCCGGTCGGCGTGACCGCGACCGGTTCGTCGAGCAGTCCATACTCGCGATACCACCGCGTCAGGTCGGCCGGTTCTCGCAGACGCTCGTAATTGCCGCGCCACCGTTCGCCGACCGTGGCGACAAAGGCCAGGCACAGACGGCCGGAACGGAAGTTGAACCGCAGTTCCTCGACAGGGGTGTCCCTGTGCCAGGTTGCATCGGCTTCCACGTCACAAGTATAACTCGTGACGTGGACAAGGTTGGCAGGGGGCGCACGCTCCGATCGACTCTGCTCCCAGATGTCGCGCCCTCTCCGCCGGCCTCCAGTGCCGTCGTCCCGACGGTCTTGGCTGCTCAGACCGCCGTATGGGTGGTGCAGCAGAGTCTGCCGAGCATCAGAGTTCACCTGCAGGCTGATCTGAATGTCGGCTCGATAAGGCTTGGCCTGTTGCTGGGAACTGTGTTCGCGGCAACTGCGGCATCAGTCTTCGCGCGGGGAGTGCGGAGGACCAAGTCGGTAACCGCCGAATCCCGCTGCCGGGCCTGCCGGTGGCAGCTGCGGCGCTGGCTGGATCCGGATGGGCCGCCGGGGCCGACGGCGCCGTCGCGGTCACCGCCGGCCTGCTGGTCGCTGGAGTAGGGAGCGCCGTTGGAACGTCCGCGCCGGCAAAGGCACTAGCCGACCACGTGCCGCTCGATCGACTCGGGGCGGTGCTCGGATTGCGCCAGCCCGCCGTGCCCGGTGGCGGCCTGCTGAAACGTCAGGCCTTCACCCGCAGCACCCGGCTGGCTGTCGCCACCGGTCCGCAAGACCGCCTTGGCCGCATTCATGGGCTGCAGAACAGGGCGATCTTCGCTGCGGGCGGTCTGAGTGCGTGTTTGAGAAGGATCTTGTTATAGGTATTCGAGGGGGCGCCGGGCTTGGCGGATGACGGGCTGTCCGCCACGGGCCAGGCGGCGGGTCATGAGGCCGATGGCTGCCCATCGGGTCATGGCTTCGCTGGTGGCGGGATGGCGTTCGTAGTCACGGGCCAGCCGCCGGTGGGCGGTGAGCCATGCGAGCGTCCGCTCGACCGCCCATCTGCGGGGGAGCACGGCGAATCCCTTCTGGTCTGCGGGCTTGCGGACGATGCTCAGGTGGTGCACAGGGTGCCTGCGGCCCAGCCGACCAGCCGTCCGGCGAACCCGGCGTCGGCGAACACGAACCGGCAGGTGGGCGAGGTGAGATACAGCCCCAGCAGCATGCCTTTGGCGCCATCGCGGTCCTGGACGCTCGCGGCTCACACCGTCACCGTGATGAGCAGGCCGAGGGTGTCGGTGACAATGAAGCGCTTGCGGCCGGTCACCTTCTTGCCAGCGTCATACCCTCGGGTGTCGCTGCCGACGGTGTCGGCGGCCTTGACGCTCTGGGAGTCGATGATGCCCGCGCTGGGGTCGTCGTCACGGCCCTCCACCCGGCGGACCTGCTGGCGCAGCACGTCCAGCATGCACAGCGTGACCCGCTGCTTCTCCCACCGCACGAAGTACCAGTACACCGTCTGCCACGGCGGGAAGTCGGCAGGCAACTGCCGCCAGGCGCAGCCGGTGCGGACCACGTACAGCACCGCGTCCACGATCTCGCGCCGCGAGTACTTCTCTGGCCGGCCACCGCTACCGGCCGGTGGCAGCAGCGGCTCTACCAGCGCCCATTCGTCATCGGTCAGGTCCGAGGGGTAACACGACGTCCGAGCCATCGCCGCACCCTGCACCAACCAGCACACGGCATCACGCAGCCACACCGACCTAGATCAACTTCTCAAACACGCACTAACAGCGCTCGCCCATCCAGCAGCACCCTGACCAACGCCAGAAAACGAAGCGTCCGGCGGCGGTATCGGGACCCCAGGAGAGCAGGCCGCCCCGGCCCCTCGGCCACGTTCCGAGCCGCCGCCGTCTGTGCCCTAGAGCACCACGTGCAGCCCCTGCCGGCTTCCCGCCCCGGCAACGGCGGCGGAGACAGCCACCACTCTGCTGCCGGATTCTGCCAGGCCACAGGACGGATGGACGGCCAGTCGCACTCATCAGCCGGGCAATCGCCGCCTTCATCATCGACGCCCATGAGACCGCAGCCCGTGGCCGCCCTCAGCAGGGAAGGCCCCATACATGGACGGCACCAGAGCCCAATGGTACGGAAGTGCGCGGCTGAGCATACTTCGTTCGGGTGTCGCTCTGGTTGAGGGACCAGATGCTCCCGCACATGACGGTGAACGGCGCCTCGTCCCGTACCGGGGACCTGTTCGCGTCGGGGACGGTGTCCGGCCCGGAGAAGGACCAGCGCGGTGCGTTCATCGAGCTGACCTGGGGCGGGAAGGAGCCGGTCGAGGTCGGCGGCGAGCCGCGGACGTTCCTGGAGGACGGCGACGCCGTCACGGTCTCCGCCACCGCGCCGGGTCCGGGCGGCGCGAGCCTCGGCCTCGGCGCGGTGACGGGCCGCGCCCTCCCCGCGTCGTCGTGAGACCTGGTCTCAGGCCTCCTTGATGAAGTCGAGCAGGTCCTGGTTGATCTGGTCGGCGTGGGTGATGAAGATGCCGTGGCCCGCTCCGGCATACTCCTTGTACCGGTTGCCCGGCACCAGTTCGGCGAGCCGCCGTCCGCAGAGGTCGATGGGAGCGGACGCGTCGGCGTCCCCGTGAAGGATCAGGGTCGGCACCCGGAGCGCCGCGGCCTCCTCGCGTAGGTCCGTGTTGATCCCGATCCGAACCACCTCCACGGCCGCCTTGGCCGAACAGTCCAGGCAGCGCTGCACCGTCCACTCGATCAGCTCGGAGGAGACCTGGTTGCCCAGGTGGGTCGCGAAGAACGCCTGCGCGTTCTGGGCCATCCACCTCGGCCGGTCCTTGGTCCGTTCGGCCATCGAGGCGTCGAAGAGCACCTTCGGGATCCCATTGGGGTTATCGGGGCGCTGCGCGGCGAGCGGGGCGGTGGCTGCGAGCAGCACTACGCGGCTCACCCGGTCGTACCCGTGGCGGGTGAGGTAGCGGATCACCTCGCCGCCGCCCATGGAGTGCGCCACCAGGATCACCTCGCGCAGGTCAAGGCGGTCGAGCAGGGCCGCGAGGTCGTCGGCGAGGGTATCGTAGTCGTAGCCGTGGCCCGTCCAGTCGGAGCGGCCGTGCCCGCGCTTGTCGAAGGCCACGCACCGCAGGCCCTGCTCGGACAGCGGAAGCATCTGGAACTCCCACATGCTGCTGGCGAGCCACGCCCCCGTCACGAACACGACCGGCCTGCCCTGCCCCCAGTCCGTGTAGAACAGACTGGTCCCGTCAGAACCCTCGAAGTACGGCATTGCACATCCTTCAGTGATCAATTGGCTCTTTCAGGACAAACTCTTACGCATCATGATCACCTCGTCGATTACCTGCGAGGTAGTGGTGGTCACGCGCCGCCGACGCGAGCGCGACGAACTCAGGCAAGGGTCAATGCGGTTCTCCGATCCGGGCGGCGCCCGCACGAACTTGCGAAGGGGCTCGGCTCCTGCATGTAGCGGCCAACATCCGCCGGATCCAGAGCCGCGGTCCGGCCCATTACGGGCGGCCCGGATCCGGGCATCCGCTGCATCGGCTGATGGACCGGGCGCAGCAGGTCCGCAACCGCCGCGCCGTGTGCGGGCGGCCGGTCGTGGGGCCGCCGCCCCACCGCGGGGTGAACTGTGACGAGTA
Organism: Actinomadura sp. RB99; assembly: GCF_014706005.1. Classification (NCBI taxonomy): domain Bacteria; kingdom Bacillati; phylum Actinomycetota; class Actinomycetes; order Streptosporangiales; family Thermomonosporaceae; genus Actinomadura; species Actinomadura sp. RB99. Next base: position 12,521 of record NZ_JABMCA010000129.1, read on the forward strand.
CCCCTTCGCCTCCAGTCGGGAAAGCGGCACGGTCGTATCGCACAGCAGCCGCAGCACCGAGTGGGTGCCGACCTCGGAGCAGAACCGCCAAGGTGGGTTGATAGCGACATCACTGGCGGCGCAGCGCGTCCTGTACGGCGAGGCGTTCTACGTCGCCGTCTGGCCACATCCGCCGCCCAGACAGACCGCACATGAGCCCAGGCATACAACAAGGCAGGACAGGACGCGCACCGTGCACATCGGCGTCATCGGCACGGCCAACCAACGGTTCTGACTGGAAGCGGCGATGTCCCTATCCGCGTCCAAGCCGACCACACCCCGCCACCGGACCTGGACCACTCGGACGATGTCGTGGAAATCAGCACCCAGATCCACGCGCCCACCGTGATCGTGACGATCCCCGACGGCATCCAACTCGGCGAGCTGGACCTGCACCCGACGCCCGGAGGCAGCTACCGGCTGCGCTTCCACGCCCGCGGCCGCGACGCCGGCACCGAAGCCGAGTTCATCAGCGCCGACGACGGACAGGACATGGTCGAAGAGCACCTGGTGCTGATCTGGCCCGCCCCAAATCCCGACTGAACCGACCGACGACGTCGGCGCCGAGAACCGCTCCCAATAGCCCACTATCCCCAGGTCACCAACCCGGGACAGTCAACCGCAGTAGAGCCCCTGGCCTGTGTCCACGCCCTGCAAGCCTTCGCCTACCGAGCCCGGTGAACTGGACGAACTGCCCGTGGCAGTGGCGGCCCGTTATCTGGGAGGCCTTTCGGGTGTCAGGGATGTAATGCGTGTGCACGCTCGGCGTACGTGCCTGACAGGTATCCGGGGGTATGAGGCATGTAGGGGACGTGAGTCATGTGACGTGGAACCGGGCGATGTCCCACGCGACGGAGTCGAGGGCCTGGTGACAGCTACTGGCGGCACACACGCGACACACCCTGGCTTCCTGTTCGGGCACTCGTAGCTAGTGTTTCGCTCGAATAGTTTCTTTTCGTTTGATTTTGGCGATGATCTCGTCGGCGTCTTTGGTCCAGGAGAATGGTTCGCAGCGGTCGTTCCAGCCGTCGATGAAGGTGCCGATCGT
>NZ_JABMCA010000013.1:0-164583 GCF_014706005.1 Actinomadura sp. RB99
ACCCGGAAGTTAAGCCCTTCAGCGCCGATGGTACTGCATGGGAGACTGTGTGGGAGAGTAGGACACCGCCGGACATTTTGTGAGGAAGGCCCCGCCGTTCACGGCGGGGCCTTTCGCATTTTCGGATGTCCGCTCAGGGCTCGATCAGTGCCTTCGCGTAGTTGGACAGGGAGCGGTTGTAGCGCGGCAGATGGCGGGAGAGCGCACCGAGCGCCAGCGCGGCCGCCTCGCGGTCACGGTCGAGATCGGTGAGCGCCAGGGCGAGGAAGGCCGTGACGGCGTCGTCCAGCTCGTCGGAGCCGGCGTCGCGTTCCGCCGTGAGAAGCCTGACGCTCTCCTCCGCCTCGCCGAGGTTGCGGAGGGTGCTGGCGAACTGGATGGTCGCCTGGCGCCGATGCGAATCGGGCAGGCCCTCGGCGAACGCACGACGGTAATGGACGGCCGCCTCGGCCTCATGCCCGGTGGAGTCATAGGCGGAGGCGAGTTCGTACTCGGCGATGGCGTTTCCGGCGGGCAGCTCGCCGGCCAGGTCCTTGACCTTGGCGAGGAAGTCCTGCGGTTCGTGATCATCGAAGGTGGCCCAGAGGTCGGCGATCCGCCGTTGCCACCGTTCGTCCGGAATGGTCATCCGGGAAGCCTTTCACACGACGCCGGTGGTGCGCCCGGCGCGCCCGCTGGGCAGGGACGCAACGCGTGTGCAACGTGTGATGAGTGATAATTAAACTGTCTGGCGATGACCGGACTCATGGTCGCGCCGGTGCCAACCCACACACTGCACCGGCGCGGCCACCGGCCCGTGTCACAGATCGGCGTGGTGGCCGTGCGTGTCGCGGTCAGGAGTAGGTGACGTGCTCCGTCCCGGCAGTCCGAAGAGGGCGATCCCGGCAAGGAAACAGGCCCCGGCGATGATCGGAAGGGCCCCAGGGCCGAGGGAACCGATGGCCCAGCCGCCGAGACCGGCTCCGAGCGACGCACCGAGGTAGACGGCACTACTGCTGAGTGCGAGCGCCTGCGGACCGACTTCAGGACCGGTGAGTGTTAGGACGCGTGCCTGCACGGCCGGCGGTACCGACCAGGCTGCGGCCGACCAGACCAGCAGCAGCGGGACGACCAGGGCCAGGTGGACGGGACGCGCCGGCCAGCACATAGCGAGCCCCGCCATCGCCAGGGCGAACGCCGGCGCGGCCAGGCCGAACGACCGCTGCGGGCCGATGCGGTCGACGAGGGTGCCGCTGAGCCGTGCACCGGCGATACCGGCGAGCCCGGTGAGCGTGAGCAGCAGCCCGAGGCCGGACGGCGTCACACCCGCGAGGCCGTGCAGCAGGGGAGCCAGGTAGGTCTGGATCATCATGTTGCCGAGGACCGCGACGGCCGCGGCCAGCAGGGCGCGGAGGACGGCGGGCGCCGCGAGCGGGCGGAGCCGTTCGCCGAGTCCGGCGAGAGGAGGCGGCGGGACGTCCGGAAGGGTGGCGCGGAGGCAGGCCAGCGCCACCGCGCCGAGGACTCGGGCAGAGCACGCGCGTCCTCACGCATCACTTCGCGGACAAGGACGCGCTGCTGGCGGCGCTGCTGAAGCGGCTCGACGAGGTCCAGCACGAGCAGCTGCGGGCCACCGAGGGCTGGGACGACGCGGACCGGGGGATCGGCGCGATCGTCCGCGACTCGTGGCACCGCCACCTCGCGCCGGAGAACATCGCGCACACGCGGCTGATCCACGAGATCGAGGGGCTCGCGGCGGCGGGCCGCCTCGGCGACCGGGTACCCGCGTTCCTGGCCGCGCGGGCCGAGTTCGTCGCCGGAGCGCTGGTCGCCCGCGGCCTGGGGCCGGACGAGGCCCGCGTCAACGCGACGCTCCTCAACAGCGCCTACTCCGGCCTGCAGGCCGACTTCCTCACGACCGGCGACCGCGAGCGGGTCGAGGCCGCCCTCGACCGGCTCTGCGCCCTCGCCGACTCCTGGACGGCCGGCCGCCCCGGCTGACCGGCGCGGTGCGCGCCGGTCAGGGGGCCGTGTGCGTCCAGGTGAGCAGGGTGAACGAGCGCCGGTCGCCCTCGACGACGGTGGCCGGCGCGTCGGTCGGCCGGTAGCCCGCGGACCGCGCGACCGCGATGCTGGCCTGGTTGTCCGGCTCGATCTCCAGGAGGGTGCGGGGGAGCCCGGCTTCGGCGTGCGCGTAGCGGGTCATCAGCTGGAGAGCGCGCGAGGCGAGGCCCTGCCCCCGGTACCGGGCGCCGACGACGTAGCTGATGGTGCCGAGCAGCCGGTTGAGCCGGATCTCGCCCTTCGCCTCAAGGCCGTCGGTCGTGATCGCGAGCTGGACGCGCTCGCCGCTGCGTCCAGCCTTGCGCGCGTCGTCCAGATAGCGCCGGGCCGCAGCGAGGTCGAAGGGCGAGGGGAGCGGGGTGCGGTGGGCGACCACCGGGTCATCGAGCAGCGCGACGAGGGCGTCCAGATCGCCGTCCGCCCATTCGCGCAGCACCAGTCCGTTCCCGCGCACTCGTCGCGGCGGTGGCGTCTCGTCCATCAGGCACCTCGCTCCGCTCCGGTCAGGCGCCGGGGTCCTCCCGGAACGCGGCGGCGTTGCGGGCGCACCAGTCGGCGAACGTCCGCGGCGCGCGTCCGGTCAGCCGTTCCACCGTATCCGTGCGGAACCCCGTGGTGTCCGCGCGCATCAGCGCGAACCCCTCGACGAGGGCTTCGGCGAGCGCCGGGGGAGCGCCGGCGGGGAACCGGGCGCGCACCGCCTCCTCCGGCGTGCGGACCTCCCGTATCCGCAGGTCGCGGCCGATGGCGCGGGACAGGATGGCGACCTGTTCGGCGACGGTGAGCAGCTCGTCGCCGGTGAGCGCGTACGCCTCGCCCTCGTGGCCGTCCCCGGTCAGGACGGCGGCGGCCACGGCGGCGATGTCGGCGGTGTCGATCGGCGCGAACCGGCCGGGGCCGACCGGGTCGAGGACGTACCCGCCCTCCCGGATGGTCGGCAGCCACTCCAGGGCGTTCAGCATGAAGCCGCCCGGCCGCAGGATCGTGGCGGGGACGCCGGACGCGCGGACCGCCTCCTCCCGCTCGTGGTGCCAGCGGCCCATGGCGGGCATCGGGTCGCCGAGCACGTTCGTCGACGACAGGAGCACGATGTGCCGGACCCCGGCGTCGCGTGCGGCCGCCGCGGCGTTCGCCGCCTGGGCGGTGCCGATGCCCGGGGTGAGGAGGAACAGCCGCTCGGCGCCGCGGAAGGCGGCCGGCAGGGTGGCGGGGTCGTCCAGGTCGCCGACCGCGCGCTCGGCGCGGGCGGGCAGGTCGGCGGCGCGGGCCGGGTCGCGGACGAGGATCCGCACGTCGGCGCCCTTGGCGTCCAGCTCGCGGACGAGGTCGCGGCCGATGTTCCCGGTGGCTCCGGTGACGAGTAGCATGGCCTCTCCAGAAGTCGTTTGCCGTCTAATGAACACGGGGAACGTTAGCCGGTAAATGATTGGCCGTCAATCGATCTTTCGGAGGCCCGATGCCCGAGTTCCTGGACCTGCACGGCAGGACGTCGAAGGCGCTCCGCGCGGCGGCCGACGACGGCATGCGCCGGCACGGGCTGCATCTGGGGCAGAACCACCTGCTCGCCGCCCTCTGGGAACGCGACGGCCGCACCCCCGGCGAGATCGCCGCCGAACTGCGCGTCACCACGCCCACCGTCGTCAAGATGGCCACCCGGATGGCCGCCGTCGGGCTGCTCACCCGCCGCCGCGACGAACGCGACAACCGGCTCGTCCGGCTGTGGCTGACCGACGAGGGGCGGGCCCTCCAGGAACCGGTCGAGGGGGAGCGCCGCGCCTTGGAGGAGGCGGTCCTTGCGGACCTGACCGGGGCGGAGCGCGAGCACCTGATGGCCGCCCTCGAGAAGATCCACCGCGCCGCGACCGCCCTGCTCGAGGACTCCCGCTCGGCGGACTGACCCGTCCCGCCCAGGGGACGTTGCCGGCCGCTCATTCCCTCGTAGAGATCAATTCCGCGTTCTGTCAGAGGCCGTTGTTAGTTTGCGGGCATGACTCTGCTCGGGACGTACGAGGACGGCGATTATCGAGCCGAATTCGGCGCGCTCGTGGTCCGTGGCTTCTGGCCCGCCGGGGTCGGAGGAACGGGCGAACTCCGCCACCTGAATCTGCCCCTTCTCGCGGAGGACGCCTTCGCGGGAGGGGCGCGGAGCGATCTCGCCAGGGCGGGCGCCGGCTGGGTTCTCGGCACCGCGGCCCCGCATGCGCACGTGCGTCTGGAGGCGCATGACGCCCCGCCCGGACGAGGTTCCGGTGGGTGGAGCGATGCGCTCGATACGCCGTTTCTCACTTCGCGCGGCGATATAAAGCTGACCCGCGGGCGCGGCGACGATTCGCCATGGAACCTGAAACTCGCACGGGCCGGGCTGCACCGGCTCCGCGTTCTCCGCCGCCGGACCTCCGACGGGCACCGATGGCTTCTGCAATTCTGGCCGGTGGCCGGTTCTCCCGAACCGCCGCGATTCCTGGCCCGTTCCCGTCCGGCCGTCGCCACCGGCGGTCCGGGGCAGGGGGACAAGCGCTACGGGCCTCTGGCCATGGACGTCCTGTCGGTGGCGCTGTGGTCGCCCGGCCGCCACACCCGCGCCGCCCTGGCGGATCGTCTCATGGCGACCCCCGAGCAGGTCCGCGAGGCGCTCCGGTACCTGACGAGGCGCGGGCTGCTGCGCGTCGGCGGCGCCGACGCCGGTCCCACCTCCACGATCGCCCTGGTTCCCGAACGCCCGCGTCCTCCCGGCGTGAGCGTCCCGTCCCCGGCACGGCCCTGGTCGACGGCCGCACGATGAGCCGGCCCGGCGGGGCGGTGAGGGGTCAGGCGGCGTAGTTGCGGACGAGGCGGAGCGCCTCGGCGGCGTCCGGGCCTTCGGCGGTGAGGGCGGTCTGCTCGGGCGTGAGGCGGCGGGCGCCGACGCGGCAGAAGTCCGCCGCCGGACCGGTGATCCGGTTGGGCGCCGCGGGGTCGCCGAAGGTCCAGCGGGTGCCGTCCGGTGCGGTGAGGTCGCAGTGGACGGCCGCGTCGGGACGGTCCGCGACGGAGAACGCATAGGGAAGGGTCCGGTGGGCCAGCCAGGCGATGTGGCGCAGGCGGCCGGTGTCCGGGTAGTCGATGCCCAGCGGGACGGTGATGTCCTGCGCGTGCGCCCAGTGCTCGGCGAGCCGCGTCGTGGCGAGCGTCCGCGGGGACAGGGACGTCCGCACCCAGGCGAGGCGGGTGCCCGGCGGGTAGGAGCGGAGCGTGTCCGGCGTGGCGAACGCCGCCTTGCGCCAGCGGGCGAGCAGGGCGTCCGGCGGCATGCCGCGCTCGGCCGCGACCAGGCCGGCCATCGCGCCGTCGACGGTGGTCGCGGTGGACGGCAGGAACGACCCGGTGTCGCCGACGGCCGGGCTGCCGACCGCCTCCTCGCTCTGCGCGAGGTGCAGGACCACGTCGGCGACCGTCCAGCCGTCCGCGCCGGACGGCGCGGACCACTGCGCCGGGCTCAATGCCGCCAGCACGGCGTCCAGTTGCCGGTACTCGGCCGCGAGGTCGTCGAGGACATCCGCCATGCCGCCACCTTACCGAATTGCGTTCGGTTCGGCGGTGGCCGATGGCGGCCGCCCCGCGCGCCGTTCGTACCGGCGGCTCGCGGGGCCCGGCCGCCACCGGCGGCTCGCGATCAGCGGGCGATGAGGTCGACGACGCCGGCGGTGCCCTCGTCGGGGTGGCCGTCGTCGAGGCGGCGCCGCATCAGGTCCATGAAGGGCGTCAGCAGCTCGGGGCTGACCCCCTGCTCCTCGGCCGTGCGCAGCAGCGTCGCGTTGCCCCGCACCATCATGGCGAGGTTGGACGTCACGCCCCTGGTGTAGTCGCCGCTGTCCAGCTGCTCGGCCATGCCGTTGGCGTAGCCGGCCATGGCCGTGAGCCAGCCGCTGAGCATGGGGGCGAAGTCCTTCAGCGCGACGTCCTCGCCGCGGACGAGCGCGAACGCGTGCGCGACGCCGGCGAACATCCCCGTCATCGCGCTGAGCAGCGCCACGTCGTGCAGGGCGGCGAAGCCGGGGTCCTCGCCGACGTAGACGGTTCCGGCGGGGACGGCGAGCGTGGCGCGGTGCTCGTCGAAGAGGGGACGGGACCCGCTGTAGAAGACGTAGCCGCCGGACCTCTCGGCCCCGATCATGGGCGGGACCGCCATGATCCCGCCGTCCAGGAAGCGGGCGCCCCGCTCCTCGGCCCACGCCGCCCGCGCGCGGGCCTCGGCGGGGGTGCCGGTGGTGAGGTCGACCAGGTCCTTGCCCGCCAGGTCCGCGTCCGCGAGGACCCCGCGGACCGACGCGTCGTCGAGCAGGCAGACGACGACCAGGTCGCCGGCCGCGACCGCGGCGGCGGCCGTGTCCGCGACCTCGGCGCCCGCGGCGGCGAGGGCATCGGCGCGGCCGGGCGTGCGGTTCCAGACGGTCAGCGAGCGCCCGGCGGCGAGCCAGGCGCGGGCGAGCGCCGTCCCCATGTCGCCGAGCCCGAGCAGAGTGAGCGAAGTGGTGTCCGAATCAGTGTGGTTCATGCCGACTAGGCTTCTCGTGGGGCCCGCGGATGATCAAGTACGCACTTCGAAGTGCGTGGTTACCGCAGGGTCAGTGAGCCGGCGGGAGGGCTGATGGGGATCGGGCGGAGGCCGGGTGCGTACGTGTGCGGGATCGACGCGGCGATGGACGTGATCGGCGGCAAGTGGAAGGTCCTGATCCTGTGGGCGCTCGCCGAGCGGCCCTGCCGGTTCGGTGAGCTGCGCAGGAACCTGCCCGGGGTGACCGAGAAGGTGCTCACCGCCCAGCTGCGCGAGCTGGAGGCGGACGGCATCGTGCACCGCGAGGTGTTCGAGGAGGTGCCGCCCCGGGTGGAGTACTCGCTGACCCCGCTGGGCGCGTCGCTGAACGAGGCGCTGGCGCCGCTCGGCGCGTGGGGGCGCGAGCACATCATCGGCGGCGCGTACGAGGCCCGCCACGAGGCCCGCCACGAGACCAGCCACGAGACCAGCCATGAGGCCCGCCACGACGTCCGCCCGCCGGCGTCATGCTGACGGCCGCGCTCGCGTTCGCCGGGGCCGCGATGATCATCAACGTGATGCCCGGCCTGGACACCCTGCTCGTGCTCCGGACGTCCGTCGCGCTCGGACGCGGCGGAGGGTTCGCCGCGGCGCTCGGGATCGTCGCGGGCTGCTGCGTGTGGGGGCTCGCCACCGCGATCGGCCTCACCGCGCTGCTGACGGCGTCCCGCCTCGCCTACGACGTCCTGCGCGTCTGCGGCGCCGCGTACCTGGTGTGGCTGGGCGCCACGGCGCTCTGGAAGGCCAGGCGGGAGCAGCCCGCCGAAGAGGTGCCGGAACCGGCCGTGGCCGGGTCGCGGTGGGCGGCGTTCCGGGCCGGGGTCGGGACGAACCTGCTGAACCCCAAGGCGGGGGTGTTCTACATGAGCCTGATCCCGCAGTTCGTGCCGCACGGGGCGCCGACATTCGGCACGACCGTCCTGTTCACGGCCATCGACGTCGTGGAGTTGGCCGTCTGGTACTGGCTGGTGTCGGGCGCGGCGGCGAAGCTGGCGGAGCGGCTGCGGCGGCCGCGGGTGCGGCGGCGCCTGGAGCAGGTCGCCGGGGTCGCGTTCCTCGGGTTCGCGGCGAACCTTCTCGCGGACCGCGCCTGACGGGTCCGGATCGGCCGTAGGCTTGCACGGGTGACCGAGAAGCTCTGGGAGATCGAACCGTCCGGACCTCTGCGCGGCGACGTCACCGTGCGGGGGGCGAAGAACGCCGTCAGCAAGCACATGGTCGCGGCGATGCTCGGCGCGGAGCCGAGCACCATCCGCAACGCCCCCGACGTCGGCGAGGTCGGGATCACGGCCGGGATGCTCGAACACGTCGGGATGGCCGTCGAGCGGTCCGGCGGCGAGATCACCGTCGTGCCCCGCCCGGTGGCGGACCCCAGCGTCGGCAAGGCGTTCACCGGGCTGAACCGGATCCCGATCCTGATGCTGGGCCCGCTGCTGCACCTGGCCGGGGAGGCGTTCGTCCCGCTGGTCGGCGGCGACCCGATCGGGCGGCGGCCCGTCGACTTCCACGTGGACGCGCTGCGCGCGTTCGGCGCCGAGGTGACGATCGCGGCCGACGGCATCCACGCCCGCGCGTCCCGGCTGGTCGGGACGCGGATCGACCTGCCGTACCCGAGCGTCGGCGCCACCGAGACCGTGCTGCTCGCGGCGGTCAGGGCGCAGGGCAAGACGGTGATCAGGAACGCGGCGACCGAACCGGAGATCATCGAGCTGGCGCTGTTCCTGCAGCGGATGGGCGCGCGGATCTCGTTCGCGCCCGACCGCCGGATCGTCGTCGAGGGCGTCGACCGGCTCGGCGGGGCCGTGACGCGGCTGGCGGGCGACCGGATCGAGGCGTTCTCCTACCTCGTGGCGGGGCTGGTGACCCGCGGCGAGGTGCGGGTGCACGGCTGCCCGCAGGACCGCCTGGTCACCGCGATCACCACGCTGGCCCGGATGGGCGCCCGGTTCGAGATCACCGACGACTGGATCATGGCGTCGGCGCCGGACGGGCTGCGTCCCGCGGCCGTGCAGACCGACACCCACCCCGGGTTCGCGACGGACTGGCAGACGCCGCTGATGGTGCTGTTCACGCAGGCGGACGGCATGTCGGTGCTGCACGAGACCGTGTACGAGAACCGGCTCGCGTACGTCCCGGCGCTGCAGAGCATGGGCGCGGAGATCGAGGTCTACGACACGTGCCTCGGCGGTCCCGCGTGCCGCTACCACGACACGGCGGCGCTGCACTCGGCGGTCGTGCGCGGGGTGTCGAAGCTGCGCGGCGGCGACGTGACGATGCCGGACATCCGGGCGGGGTTCTCGGCGGTGCTCGCGGCGGCGGTCGCCGAGGGGCCGTCCACGCTGCGCGGCGTCCACCACATCGAGCGCGGCTACCACCGGCCGGTCGAGCAGTTCCGGGAACTGGGCCTCGCTCTGCGCGCGGTCTAGCCGGCGGCACCGCCGCGCGGTCAGGTCAGGGTGGCCGGTCCGGAGATCGCCCGCGCCTTTCCGCGGCGGGTAGCGTGGGCCGTTCGTCCGCACGGAGGGACCGACCGTGGAATTCGACCGGCGCGACCCGTACCCCTGCTACGCCCGGGCCAGGAAGGTCGAGGGGCTCACGTTCGTCCCGGAACTGGACGCCTGGCTCGTCGCGCGGGACGCGGACGCCCGGGCGGTGCTGCGCGACGCGGAGACGTTCTCGTCCGCCGGCGCGATGCGCCCGGAGGCGCTGCCGGGGCCGGAGGCGATCGCGGTGCTGGAGACGGTGCCGTCGGGGCGCCCGGTGGTGCTGTCGGCGGACGGCGACGAGCACCGGTGGGTGCGCGAGCCGCTGGTCCGGGGGCTGTCGCCGCGGCGGGTCGCGGCGGCCGTCCCGTTCATCGAGCGGCGCGCCGCCGACCTCGTCGCGTCGTTCGCCAGGGACGGGCGCGTCGAGCTGATGTCCCGGTACGCGCGGGTCCTGCCGGGCGAGGTGATCGGGCACCTGCTCGGGCTCGACCCGGCGGACGTCCCGGCGGTCGTGCGGGGCAGCTACCGGGCCGAGGAGCTGGTCTTCACGCCCATGGAGCCCGCCGAGCAGGTCGCGGCGGCGCACGAGGTCGCCGGGATGAAACGGCTGCTCGAGGCGCTGGTGCGGGGGCGGGACGGCGATCCCGGCGACGACCTGACCGGCGAGATGATCCGGGCGATCGAGCCGCACGGCACGCTGATCTCCAACCTGCAGAACCTGCTGCTGGCCGGGCACCTGACGACGACGGCGCTGATCGGCACCGCCGTCCTGCACCTGCTGCGGGACCGGGACCAGTGGGAGCTGCTCTGCCGGCGGCCCGAGCTGGCCGCCGCTGCGGTCGAGGAGGCGGCCCGCTTCGACGCGCCCGTCCAGGGCTTCCGGCGGGTCGCGACGCGGCCGGTGACGATCGCCGGGACCGACCTTCCCGCGGGCGCGCAGGTGTTCGTCGCCTTCGGCGCCGCGGGCCGCGACCCGGACGCCCACGCCCGGCCGGACGCGTTCGACATCACGCGGGAACCCGCGCGGCATCTGGCGTTCGGGCACGGCGCGCACGCCTGCCCCGGGGCGCAGCTCGCCCGCGAGCAGGTGCGGATCTCGCTGGTGACGCTGGCGCGGGAGCTGCCCGGCCTGCGGCTCGCGGGACCGGTGGAGACGCAGCCGAACCTGATCCACCGGTCGCCCGAGGAACTGATCCTTACCTGGTGATGGCCGAAACCTCCAAGACGTCCGCGCCGCGCGCGGCGAGGCTGGGGGCATGGATCTGAACAGGGCCTCCGACTTCATGGCCACCCATGCCCGCCTCCTCGACCGCCGCCGTTTCGAGCTGCTCACCGGCGAAGGGGACCGGGACGCCGCGCTGGCCGCGCTGAACGCCTACCGCAACCCCGACGGCGGGTACGGCCACGGCCTCGAACCCGACCTGCGGTCGCGGACGAGCCAGCCGGGCCCCGCGCTGCACGCCTTCGAGGTGTTCGCCGAGCTGGCGCCCGTGGCGGCGCCCGAGGCGGCGGCGCTCTGCGACTGGCTGGAGACGGTGACGCTGCCGGACGGCGGCATCCCGTTCGGGGTGCGCGTCCCGGACCCGGCCGGATGCGCCCCGTTCTGGACGGGCGCCGACCCGGCCGCGTCATCGTTGCAGATCACCGCGGTGGTCGCCGCGACGGCCCATCGCGCCGCCGCCCACGACCCGGCGGTCGCCGCGCATCCGTGGCTCGCCCGCGCCACCCGCTTCTGCCTGGACGCCGTCCGCGCGAAGACGGAACCGCACGCGCTGGAGCTCGCGTTCGCCCTGTGGCTCCTGGACGCCGTCCATGCGGCCGAACCGGAGGCGGCCGAGCTGATCGCGCTGCTGGGCGAGCACATCCCGCCGGACGGCCTCGTCCATGTCGCGGGCGGGCTGGAGGACGAGATGATGCGGCCCCTCGACTTCGCGCCCCTGCCGGGCACTCCGGTAAGGGCCCTGTTCGCGCCCGACGTCGTCGCCGCCGAGCTCGACCGGCTGGAGCGCGCGCAGGAGGCGGACGGCGGGTGGCGCGTCGACTTCGCCAGCTACTCGCCCGCCGCCGAACTGGAGTGGCGCGGCTACCAGACCGTCAAGGCCGTCTCGATCCTGCGCGCCAACGGCCGCGCCTAGACGGCCGGCCGGGACCGCCGCGTCAAGGGCCGCCGGGCCGGTTTCCGGCCGTCCCTCGCGCGTGATGTGCCGCCGTTCGTGGGAAGGGGTGTAGGGCCGCACCCGCGCACGGACGGAAAGGGGATCCGGATGCCGCCCAGGCCGACGGGGAACGTGCTGATCGTGGGCGCAGGGCCGACCGGGCTCCTGCTCGCGGGGGACCTGGCCGCGGCCGGCGTGGAATGCACCGTGCTGGAGCGGCGCCCGGCGGAGACCGAGAACCTGACCCGCGCGTTCGCCGTGCACGCGCGCACGCTGGAACTGCTCGACGCGCGCGGCGTCGCCGACGAGCTGGTCGCGACGGGGGAGCGGGTCGGCGGGCTGCGGCTGCTCGGCGCCGCGGCGCTGGACCTGTCGCGGCTCCCCGGCCGCTTCCCGTTCGCGCTCGTCACGCCGCAGTACGAGACGGAGCGGGTGCTGCGCCGGCGCGCGCTGGAGGCCGGCGCGGAGATCGTCCACGGCGCGGAGGCGACCGGGCTCCGGCAGGACGCGGAGGGCGTGGACGTCGACGTCCGGATGGCCGACGGGTCCACGGCGACCCGCCGCGCCTCGTACGTCGTCGGGACCGACGGCGTCCGCAGCACCGTCCGCACGGCGCTCGGCCTGCCGTTCCCCGGCCGGGCCGTCGTGCGGTCGGTGATGCTGGCGGACGTGCGGCTGGACGACGCCCCCACCGAGGTCCTCACCGCCGGCGCGTCCGGTGACGCGTTCGCGTTCATCGCCCCGTTCGGCGACGGCTGGTACCGGGTGATCGCCTGGGACCGCCGGCACCAGGTCGCCGACTCCGAGCCCGTCGACCTGGCGGAGGTCCGCGACGTCGCGCGCCGCGCGCTCGGCTCCGACCACGGGATGCGCGACCCGCGCTGGACGTCGCGCTTCCACAGCGACGAGCGGCAGGTGCCGCGCTACCGGGTCGGGCGGGTGTTCCTCGCGGGCGACGCCGCGCACGTCCACTCCCCGGCGGGCGGCCAGGGCATGAACACCGGGATGCAGGACGCGGCGAACCTCGGCTGGAAGCTCGCCGCCGAGCTGAACGGCTGGGCGCCGTCGTGGCTGCTGGACAGCTACCACGAGGAGCGCCACCCGGTCGGCAGGCAGGTCCTGCGGGGCAGCGGCGCGCTGCTGAGGTTCGCGATGGTCGAGCAGCCGTGGCTGCGCCGCGGGCGGGCCGTCGCGGCCTGGGCGGCGACGCACGTCCGGCCGGTCGCGCGGCGGCTGGCCGGCGCGGTGTCCGGCATCGACATCGCCTACCCGGCGCCGCGCGGCGCGCACCGCCTCACCGGCATGCGCGCCCCGGACGTCCCCGTCGCGGGCGCCCCGGGACGCCTCTACCGGCTGCTCGGCGACGGGCGGTTCGTGCTCGTCGTCGCGGCCAACGACCCGGCGGTCACCTACCTGGCGACCAAGCGGTGGGCGGGACGGGTGCACTGCGCGCTCGCGGGCGGCGCGACCCGCACGACCGCGCTCGTCCGGCCCGACGGCTACATCGCGTGGGCGTGCGACGAGACCGCGCCGGACCGGCGCGCCACCGCGATCCGGGAGGCGCTCGCGCACTGGTGCGGGCGCCCGGCGGACCATGCGGCGCACGACCGGGAGCGTCCCGCCCGGCCCGTCTGAGCGCGTCTGAGCGCGTCCATTCCACGACCGGAGGGAGCGGAGGAAACGCCCATGGCCAACGGCACGGGAGGCCGCAACGTCGCCCGCAAGCTGATCGCCTCGCACCTCGTGAGCGGCGAGATGGAGCCCGGCACCGAGATCGGGATCCGCGTCGACCAGACCCTCACCCAGGACGCCACCGGCACGATGGTGATGCTGGAGCTGGAGGCGCTCGACCTGGACCGGGTCCGCACGGACGTGTCGGTGCAGTACGTCGACCACAACCTGCTGCAGGCCGACGAGCGGAACATGGCCGACCACATCTTCCTGCGGTCGGCGTGCCGCCGGTACGGCCTCTGGTACTCCAAGCCCGGCAACGGCGTCTCGCACCCCACGCACATGCAGCGGTTCGGCGTGCCCGGCGCCACGATGGTCGGGTCCGACTCCCACACGTGCGCGGCGGGGTCGCTCGGCATGCTCGCGATGGGCGTCGGCGGGCTGGAGGCCGCCATGGCGATGGCGGGCGAGCCGATCCACGTGACGATGCCGGAGATCTGGGGTGTCCGCCTCACCGGGGAACCGCCTCCGTGGGTCAGCGCCAAGGACGTGATCCTGGAGATGCTGCGGCGGCACGGCGTCCGCGGCGGCGTCAACCGGATCATCGAGTACCACGGGCCGGGACTGGCGGCCCTGACCGCGATGGACCGGCACGTCATCGCGAACATGGGCGCCGAGCTCGGCGCGACGACGACGGTGTTCCCGTCCGACGAGCGCGTCCTGGAGTTCCTGTGCGGCGAGGACCGCGAGGACGACTTCACCGAGATCCTCGCCGACCCGGACGCCTCCTACGACGTCACCGACGAGATCGACCTGTCGGCGCTGGAACCGCTGATCGCCCGGCCGTCCTCGCCCGGCGACGTGGTGCCGGTCCGGGAGGCCGCGGGGGAGGAGGTGCACCAGGTCGTGGTCGGGTCGTCGGCGAACCCGGGACTGCGCGACTTCGCGTCCGTCGCCGCGATCGTCAAGGGCCGCCAGGTGCATCCGCACGTGTCGCTGGACGTGAACCCGACCTCCCGGCAGATCCTCGTCGACCTCACGAAGATGGGCGCCGCCACCGACCTCGTCCAGGCCGGCGCCCGGATCCACCAGGCCGGCTGCCTCGGCTGCATCGGCATGGGGCAGGCGCCCGCGATCGGCCGCAACAGCCTCCGGACGTTCCCGCGCAACTTCCCGGGCCGCTCCGGGACCGCCGACGACCGGGTCTGGCTGTGCTCTCCGGAGACCGCCGCGGCCGCCGCGCTCACCGGGAAGATCACCGATCCGCGCGAGCTGGGCATGGAGCCGCCCGTCCTCCGCCTGCCGGAGCGCTCCAGCGTCAACCGGGAGATGCTCGAAGCGCCGCTCCCCGAGGACGAGGCGCGCCGCGTGGAGCTGGAGAAGGCGCCGAGCATCGGCGTGCTGCCCGAGCTGGACCCGCTGCCGGACGAGCTGGACGTGCCCGTGGTGATCAAGGTGGGCGACGACGTGTCCACCGACGAGATCCTCATGGCGGGCGCACGGGCCCTCCCGTACCGCAGCGACATCGCCAAGCTGGCCGACTTCGCCTTCGTCCGCATCGACGAGGGCTACCCGGACCGGGCGCGGGAGGCCGGGGCGCATGCTGTCGTCGGCGGCCGCAACTACGGGCAGGGCTCGTCCCGGGAGCACGCCGCGATCGCGCCGCGCCATCTCGGGCTGCGGCTCGTCCTCGCCCGCGGATACGCCCGCATCCACTGGCAGAACCTCGTCAACTTCGGGATCCTGCCGCTGGAGTTCGCCGATGAGGCCGACTACGACCGCGTCGAGCAGGGCGACCGGCTGCGGATCGAGGGCGTCCGCGCGGCGCTGGAGACGGGGGCCGAGATCGAGGTCCGCAACGTCACCAAGGACGAGACGTACCGCGCCCGGCACCGGCTGTCCCCTCGCCAGCGCGAGCTCGTCGCCGCAGGAGGCCAGATCCCGCTGCTGCGCGAGCGCGCTCGCCGTTGAGGCGCGGCGGGTCGCCGTCATGAGGCTTCATGAGGCCGGTCATGACGACGGCCCGCCGCGGGCGACGTCGTTCCGGGGGCTGGTCAGAAGCGGCGGTTCTCCCGGCCGTAGCCGAGCTCGTCGGCGACGTCGGCGACGTTCTCGTACTCGCGGTCGGGCAGCGTCTCCAGCGCGCCGACCGCCGCGTCGTCCGCTCCCGCGCCCGAGGCGTGCGCGACCAGGTCGCCGGGGCGGGCGGGGTAGCGGACGCCGGAGAGCAGCCGGGCCAGGTCGCTGCGGCCCTCCACGTCGCCCGCGCTCATCCCGGGCGGGGATCCCTCGCGCGGGTCGCCGGTGGCGGCGGTCGGGTCCCAGGGCGCGTCACCGGAGTACGGCTCGGTCTCCTTGAACTCCTCGGCGTGGGTGGGGTGCCCGCCGCGGACCATGCCCTCCGTCTCGTGGCCGATCTCGTCGTCCACCTTGGGACCGTGCTTGTCGCTCTTGTCTGGCATGTTCGTCCTCCCTGCGCCTTGACAGGAAGAGCGTTCCCGGGCGGGGTCGTCTAAACAGGCGGCGATCACCGCGGGCGGGCGCGGTACGGTGTGGCGCATGCTGCCGGAGGAGGGCGTGAACGCCGTTCGGGTCGTGGTCGGGCTGCTGGTCCGCGGCGAGTACGAGGAACTGGAGACACTGACCGAGGCCCGCCGGCTCACCGCGGCGGAGCTCGCCGCGGCCGTGGCGCGGCACGGCCGGGACCTGATCAGCCCGCCGGACGCGGCGTTCCGGGAGATCGACGCGGTCGCCGTCCCGCACGAGCCGGCGGACGAGCACGCGTTCCACGTCGCGTTCCCGCTCTGGACGGCCCAGGACGGCCTCTCGGACCTCACGCTCGGGCTGACGCTCACCGAGGTCATGGACGGCGTGTGGACGGTCGAGCTGGACGGGATCCACGCCGCCTGACCGCGCCCCGCGACCGTCCGGCCTTCTCGTGCGGGCCAATATGATCATGGTGGGGCCCGGGCGGCCCCGGCCCGTCCACCCGCCGGAGAAGGGCGAGGGGTTCGAGGCCGTCCTCGAGGAGCCGAGGCTCGGCCTGGTGTGCTTCCGGCCGCGCTGGGACGGCCTCGACGACGGCGAGGCCGACGCCGCGACGATGCGGCTGATGGAGCGGCTCAACGCGTCCGGCGACCTGTACCTGACCCACACCAAGGCCGGCGGCCGCGTCCTGCTGCGCGTGGCGATAGGCGCGGCCGGCACGACCGACGCGCACGTGGACGCGGCGTGGTGGCGGTCAGCCCTGCGACAGCCGGATCGTCCGCAGGATCCGCCGCACCAGCGACGCCGACCCGGACCCGTCGCGGTCCGGCTCCTGCGGGCTCCCGCCGGGCTCGGGCGCGGCGGGGGCCGCGCGCCGGAGTTCGCCCGCCAGCTCGTAGTCGACCGGCAGGGAGCGCAGCCCGCGGATGAGCGGGGACGAGCGCCAGGCCAGCTGGTCCGGCGGCAGCGCCAGCCGCAGCCCGGCGAACCGCTCGAACAGCCGCTCCACCGCGATCGTGGTGATGGTCGTCGCGAGGTCGCGGCCGAGGCAGGCGTGCGGCCCCGCGCTCCACGCCAGGTGCGCGCGCGAGCTGTAGATCGAGTCGGGCGCGGCGTTCCCGGTGAACGCCGGGTCCAGGTGCGCGGCGGCGGGCGACACCATGACGGGGTCGCCGGCCGCGATCTGGAACCGGCCGACGCGCACGTCGGACCGCGGCCAGCGGAACGCCAGGTTCGCCATCGGAGGGTTGGCGGTGGAGGCCCGGTTGATCGCCTCCTGGATCATCCCGGCGGACAGGCTGTCGCGGGCACCGGTCTCGCCGATCAGCACCTCGGTGATGGTGTTGCAGATGAGCGTGCCGGTGACGTCGCCGACGAGCCCCGTCATCATCGCCATCTCGCCGGTCAGCTCCTCGGCCGTGAGGTCCGGCACCGCCGCGAGCATGTAGGACGGCAGGTCCTGGCCGGGGGAGGCGGCCCGCGCCGCGCACACGCCCGCCATCCGGGCCAGCAGCCGCGTGGACGCCTCGTGGGCGTCCGGCCCGGCGTCCAGGACCCGCCACAGGTCGACGATCAGCCCGTCGTCCTCGTCCGCGCCGGTGCCGAGGAGGCGTCCGACGACCATCAGCGGCAGCGGCCGGGCGTACTGCGCCGCGAGGTCGGCGTAGCCGGTGCGGCCGCCGTTCTCGGCCAGCACGTCGATCAGCTCGTCCGCGTACCGGCGGACGGCCTCCTCCAGCGCCTTGGCCTCCGGGCGGGTCCGGTCCTGGAACGGGCGCAGCCCCTCGCTCCACGCGCTGCGCAGCCGGGTGGAGTCGGCGCCGTCGCGGAAGCCGCAGTTGTCCGACTCGACCACCGGCAGCAGCGGCCAGTCCGCGGGGACCGCGCCTTCCCGGTAGGCGCGCCACGAGTCGAGCCGGCGGCTCCATACGCCCCGGGAGTCGCGCAGGATCTCCAGCGTCTGCGGGTAGCCGATGACCAGCCACACCGGCACGCCCAGCACGTCCACCGGCGCGACGGGCCCGTACTCGGCGCGCAGCCGCTCGTAGAACACGGCGGGGCGCGTCTCGTAGTCGCGGTTGAGGAGCGGCTGGACGGCCAGCGACTCCAGCGGCGGATGGGCGGGTGCGGCCTCGGCCTGCGGGATCTGGGGCTCCACGATCACAAACCTTAGAGAGTTCCTCCCGGCCTGGCCGGTTGATGGGGAAAACTCCCAAGTTGATCTTCGGAGGGGGTGCGGATCGCCGTCCGGGGCCGGGATGTGTGAGGCTAGGGGTGCCCCTATGAGAGCTGGAGGTCCGCATGGCCGACCCGAACGGAGACGGTGAGACAGGCGAGGACGACGTGAAGCGCAGGTTCAGGGAGGCCCTGGAGCGCAAGCGCGGCGCGTCGGAGAAGAACGCCGGCGGGGCGGGGCGGAACGGGTCGAAGGTGCGGGGTGTGCACGAGCGCGCCGACCACCAGCGCCAGTTCCGCCGCAAGAGCGGCTGATCCGGCCGCTCGGCGCTCAAGACCCCCGCGCGCGAAGGCGCGGGGGTCGTTCCATGGCGCGGGACGCCCGGGAGCACGGACGCCCGGGAGCACGGGCGCCGGTGTCAGCCCTTGTAGAGCTTCTTCTCGTAGGCCGGACCGTAGTGCCGCTCCAGCTCGTCGAGGCTCTCCTCGGTGTACTGGACGTCCTTGACGATCCGGGCGTGCGAGGGGAGCGTGTCCTCCGCCCACTGCTCGGGCCTCCACATCCTGGAGCGCATCAGCGCCTTCCCGCAGTGGAAGAAGATCTGCTCGATGTCCACGATGAGCGCCAGCGACGGCCGATGGCCCTTGACGACCATGTCGTCGAAGAACGGCGCCTCCCGGACCAGCCGGGCCCGGCCGTTGATCCGCAGCGTCTCGCTGCGCCGCGGGACCATGAAGAGCAGCCCGACGTGCGGGTTGCTCAGGATGTTCAGGAAGCCGTCCGCGCGGCGGTTGCCGGGGCGGTCCGGGATCGCGATCGTGGTGTCGTCGAGCACGTGCACGAACCCGGGCGGGTCGCCCTTGGGGGAGACGTCGCAGTTGCCCTCGGCGTCGCTGGTGGAGATGAGGCAGAACGGGGACCGCGCGAGCCACTCCCGGTCCCAGGCGTGCAGCGTCACGCGCTCCTTGTCGACGGCCCGCCGCATCGGGGCGCCGAGCAGCGCGCGCAGCTCCTCCGCGGAGGTGATCTCGACGATGTCGGTGGACTCGGGGGCGAGCGTCATGGCGCTCCTTCCGCCGGGGGACTCGGAAGATCATGTTAACCGGCGGCGCCGCGCCGCCCGCGGGCCGGGGCCCCGGTGGGACCCGCCCTTGCGCCGCGGTGTTCCGCCATGGTCCTTATAGGGGCATGACGGCGATCGCAGACCTCGAGTTCTTCGACTCCCACGTGCACTTCTGGCGGCCCGAGGCCAACGACTGGTACCCGGGGCTGGCCGTGTGGAGGCCCGAACTCGTCCGCGACCACCTCCCGGACGGGTACCGGGCGGCGGCGGACGGCGTCGAGATCACCGGCGTCGTGCACGTCTCGGCGGTGACCAAGCCGGGCGCGCACCTGGACGAGACCCGCTGGCTGGACGAGACGCGCCGCGCCACCGGCGACCCCGCCGCGATCATCGGCACCGTCGACCCGTCCGCGCCGCTCGGCGCGATCGCCGCCGACCTCGACGCACAGGCGGAGAGCCCCGCGTTCCGCGGGATCCGGGTCTTCGACGGCCTGGACCCGGAGGCGGCCGGCGACCTGTTCCGGCTGCTCGGCGACCGGGACCTGGTCTTCGACCTCGTCGTCCACCCCGGCGACGCCGCCGCCCACGCGGCCGCCGCCGAGCGGGCGCCCGGCACCGCGTTCGTGCTGGAGCACTCCGGCTGGCCGGACGGCGACGGGCCGGACCAGTTCCGCGCGTGGCGCGACGGGGTGGCCCGGCTCGCCGCGCTCCCGCACGTCGACTGCAAGATCTCCGGGCTCGGGATGGCGCTCGGCACCCTGGAGACGGCGCGGCTGCGGCCGTTCGTGGAGACCTGCCTGGAGCTGTTCGGCGTCGAGCGGTGCTTCTTCGGCAGCAACTTCCCCGTCGACGGCGTCGCCGGGACGTTCCCGCGGCTCATCGGCGCCTACCGGGAGATCGTCGAGCCCCTGTCCGGCGGTGAGCGGCGGCGCCTGTTCTCCGGCAACGCCCGCCGCCGCTACCGCGCCTGACGTCCTGCCGCTACCGCGCCTGACGTCCCGACGGCGCGCGACACGCGAAACTCGTCCGCCTTCCCCGGTGACTTTCCCGCCCCGCCGGGGTCAGTTCAGGTGGGGACGGTCCCCGGAAGGCGAGGGCGGGGATGAGTTCGGTGGAGACGGTGGCGCTGCTCGAACGGTCCGTCGGATACGCGCTCGGCGGGCTCGGGGGCGTCACGCCCGCGGCGCTGGGCCGGGCGACGCCGTGCCGCGGCTGGAACCTCGGGGCCCTGCTGCGGCATACCGCCGAGTCCCTGGACGCCCTGATGGAGGCCGTCGACACGGGCTCCGTCCGGCTGCACCCGGCGCCCGGTCCGGCGTCCGGCGGCGCGCCGCCGGACGACCCGGCGGCCGCGCTGGTGGCGGCGTTCCGGTCCGGCGCGGCCCGGCTCCTCGGCGCCTGGACGAGCACCGGCGACCGGCCGGTCACCGTCGGCGGATGCCCCCTGCAGGCGTCCATGGTCGCCATGACGGGCGCCATCGAGATCGCCGTGCACGGCTGGGACATCGCCTGCGCGACCGGGAACCCGCGGCCGATCCCGCCGGGCCTCGCCGGGCTGCTGCTGGACCCCGCCATGGCGCTGGTCACCGACGCGACCCGCGCCGGCCTGTTCGCCCCGGCAGTCTCCGTCCCCCGCACGGCCGCGCCCGCCGACCGGCTGCTGGCCCACCTGGGCCGCGATCCGCTCGCCTTTCAGGCGCGCGGCGCGTAGCGGCGGACGCCGCCCTCCTCGTGGACGTCCAGGAGGCCCTGGTCGGCCAGCACGTCCAGGTGCGCCTCGATCTCCAGCACGGCGAGCATCCGGCTGAAGGCGTCCAGGTCGGCGAGCGCGCGGCGGCGCCGCGTCCAGGCCATCGACGCGGCGACCTCGAAGGCCGTCCCGTGGCCCGCGCGGACCCGCTCGGCGGCGGCGTCGAGGCGGGCGGCGTGGTGCTCCAGCAGCTCGTCGATCCGGGTGTGAACGCTCGCCGTCACCGGCCCGTGCGCGGGCAGCAGCAGCGTGTCGGGCATGTCGCGGACGAGCCGCAGCGAGTCCAGGTAGCTGCGCAGCGGCCGCCGCTCCGGCTCGGCCTCGAGGCCGATGGACGGGCTGATGTGCGGCAGGACGTGGTCGCCGGCGAACAGCAGCCCGGCCGACGCGTCGCGCAGCACCACGTGCCCGCGGGTGTGGCCCGGGGTGGCGAACACGTCCAGCCCGCGCCCGGCCAGCGCGACCCGCTCCCCGTCGTCCAGCCAGGCGTCGGGCGCGGTCAGCGGGTCCTCCTCGCCGGCGGGGCCGCTCGTGATCCCGGCGATCTCCGCGGCGAGCTCGCCGGCGCCGCAGCGGCGGAGCATCTCGATCTGGCGCGCGTGCACGCCGCGCGGGGCCGCGGACGCCTCGATCGACGGCCGCTCGCCGCGCCCGATCCGCACGCGGGTGCCGAACGATCCGCGCAGGGCGAGCGCCTGCGAGTAGTGGTCCCGGTGCGCGTGCGTGACGAGGAACTGCGCCACGTCGTCGAGCCCGTGGCCGAGCGTCCGCAGCGCGGCTTCGAGCGCCGTGCGGCTGTCGGGCATCGCCCAGCCGGAGTCGACCAGGACGGGGCCGTCCGGGTCCTCGATGACGTAGACGTTGACGGCGTGCAGCGACGGTATGGGCAGCGCCAGCGGGATCCGGTGCACGCCGGGCGCCACCGGATGGGCCCCGGGCTCGTACCATTCCGCCGCCTGTTCCACCACCGGTGCCGTCACCGCGCGCCCCCCGATTCTCGAATCGCGTTCTATTAGTGGAACTTACTTCATCCGGGGAACCGGCGCTGCCGCCGGGGTCCCCGCAGTCGGCCGTGCGGCGTCCCGGTCGGTTGTGGGCGTCCCGGTCGGTTGTGGGCGTCCCGGTCAGCCGTGCGCGGCGTCGCGGTCGGCCGCGCGCCGCGCCTCCTTCGCCGCCTTGCGCGCCTCTCGCGCCGCCTCCTCCGCCCGGTCGCGCGCCTGCTCGGCGCGCTCCGCCTTCCGCGCCGCCGAGTCCCGCTCCGCGGTGGCCCGCTCCAGCTCGTGCCGCAGCCGCCCCACCTCGGCGGACGCGTCGTCGGCCGCCCGCCTCGCCGCGTCGGCGCGCTCGGTCCTGTCCGCCAGGGCGCGCTCCGCCTCGTCCGCCCGCCTGGCGAGGGCCTCCGCGCGCTTGGCGCGTGCCGCGCTCGTCCGCGTGACCTTCGGCCGCTCGGCCTTCTTCTGCGCCGGGGCGGCCGGTTTCCGCGCAGCGGGGGCCTCCTCCCCGGCAGAAGCGGCCTTCTTCTGCGGTTTCGGGCGCTTCTCGGCCTTCGGCTCCCGCTCCGCCCCGGTCTCGGGGGCGAGGGCGAAGCCCGCCGGGACGAAGCCGGTGTGGCTGCGCGGCTGCGGCAGCCGCCCCTCGCGCACCTCGTCCGCGACCTCCTCGTCCACGGTGGCCGCCTGCAAGGTGTCCTCGACCTCGCGGACGGCCTGGTCGCGCAGCGGACGCCCCGCCTCGGCCGCGAGCTCGCCCGCGCGGCGCAGCAGCGCCGCGACGAGCCGGGCCCGCTGCCGCTCCAGGTCGCCGAGCCCGCCGCCGGAGCCCCACGCCTCCCGCATCCGCGCGCCGACGTCGAGCAGCCCGCCGAGGTCGTCCGCCGCCGACCGCGCCAGCAGGTTCACCGCCCAGGCCGACAGCGTGGGCCTGCGCAGACCGCCGATCCGCTTGGCGAGCGCGGCGTCGCCCTCGGTCCTGGCCTCGCGCGCCAGGCGCGTCCGGGTCGCCACGAACTCCTCCGGCACGACGCCGTACAGCTCGTCGGCCGCCGTTGAGAACTCCACGACCGTCTCCTACCCGCCCGGACGCGGCCTCAGGGGCGCAGCGCGTCCTCGACCAGGGCGAGGAGGCGGGCGGGCTGCCCGGGGTCGTGCGCCGCGCCCTCGGTGGCGAGCGCCACGCCGACGACCAGCTGCGTCATGTCGGCGGCCGTCACGTCGGGACGCGCCGCGCCGGCCCGCTGGGCGTGGCCGAGGACGCGTCCGGCCGCGTCCCGGATCGCGGCGTGGCAGTCGAAGCCGAGGTCCGGCGGCCCCGCCAGCGCCGCGCCGCCGAGCCCGTGGTCGCCGCTCGCGTGCTCGAGGAAGGCGCGCAGCCAGCCCGACAGCGCGGCCGCGGGGGTCTCCGAGGCGATCAGCAGGTCCGCGCGGGCGCACAGCCGCTCGACGCGGTCGGCGAGGACGGCGGCCAGCAGCGCCCGCCGGGTGGGGAAGTGCCGGTAGAGGGTGCCGGGGCCGACGCCGGCGCGCCGCGCGATCTCGTTGAGGGAGGCGTCCGGGCCGCTCTCGGCGAACGTCTCGCGGGCCGCCGCCAGCACCCGCTCGCGGTTGCGGCGGGCGTCCGCGCGCAGCGGGCGCCCGGGGCGCGTCTCGTCCGCCGTGGTCATCGCCCCATCCTCGGCCGTCGCGGCCCGGGTAGCCAACTGGAGAAGTTCTCCGTATCGTACCCCGAAGGAACCGGAGAAGTTCTCCGGAAATCGGGAGGCATGCGATGCAGCGGGACGGGCTCGGCCGGGTCGGGATCTGGACGTTCGCGTTCGACGGGCAGCCGGCGGGACGGGTGCGCGAGGCGGCGGCGGAGATCGAGGAGCTCGGCTACGGGGCCATCTGGTTCGGCGAGGCGTTCGGGCGCGACAGTGTCGGGCAGGCGTGGCTGGTGCTGGGCGCGACGCGGCGGATCGCCGCCGCGTCCGGGATCGCCAACATCGCCTTCCGCGACCCGATCGCGACGGCGGGCGCCGAACGCACCCTCGGGGAGGCGTTCCCGGGCCGCTACCTGCTCGGACTCGGCGGCCACCGGGCCGGCGACGCCGGCGAGCTGGACGGCTACGCGATGCCGCCGGTCGGGCGGCCGGTGCCGATGATGCGGGCCTACCTCGACGCGATGGACGCGGTGCCGGTGCACGGCGTCCCCGCCGATCCGGCGCCGCGCCGGGTGCTGGCGGCCCTCGGGCCGAGGATGCTGGAGCTGGCGGCGGAGCGGACGTGGGGCGCGCACCCGTACTTCGTGCCCGTCGAGCACACCGTGCGGGCCAGGCGGATCATGGGCCCGGACGCGTTCCTCGGCGTCGAGCAGGCCGTCGTACTGGACACCGACCCCGCCCGGGCCCGCGAGATCGCGCGGGCGCACGTCCGGGGCTACGTGCAGGCGGCGGAGCACCAGCGGGCCAGCGTCCGGCGGCTCGGCTACGGCGACGACGACCAGACGGGCGGTCCCGGAGGCGGCCCGAGCGACCGGCTCGTGGACGCCATCGTCGCGCACGGGGACGTGGACGCGATCCGCGCGCGCGTGCGGGAGCACCTGGACGCGGGCGCCGACCACGTCTGCGTCCAGGTCCTCACGGCGGACCCGGCGGAACTGCCGCTGGAGCAGTGGCGCGAACTGGCCCCGGCGCTTCTCTGACCCTCCTGCTTCTCTGAGCCGGCTGGGCATGGACGCGATATGTCGCTTCTGCTTATACTCGTCCACGAGTAATCGCGGACGAGGAGCACGGCATGGCGAAGCGGCGGAAGGTGGGCAACCTCCTGGGGCTCGCCGTGCTGTCGACGGTCTCCGCCAGGCCGATGCATCCGTACGAGATGGCCTCGCTGATGAAGGCCCGTGGCAAGGACCACGACATGGACATCAAGTGGGGCTCGCTCTACACGGTCGTCCGGAACCTGGAGAAGCACGGCTTCCTGGAGGTGGCGGGCAGCGTCCGCGACGGCGCCCGCCCCGAACGCACCGTCTACCGGATCACCGACGCCGGGCGCGAGGAACTGGCCGACTGGGTGCGGGAGCTGATCGAGGTCCCCGAGCCCGAGCACCGGCGGCTCGAGGCCGGGCTGTCGGTGCTCGGCGCGCTCGGCCCGGACGAGACCGCCGAGCTGCTGCGCCGCCGCCTCGACGCGCTGGAGCGGCGGATCGCGGACGAGCGCGCCGCGCTCGACGCGGAGACCGAGGTGCCGCGCGTCTTCCTGCTGGAGGCCGAGTACGCCCTGGCCATCGTGCAGGCGGAGGCGGACTGGGTGCGCGCGTTCCTCGGCGAGATCACCGGCGGCACCCTGGAGGGCCTGGCGATGTGGCGCGCGTTCCACGCCACCGGCCGCGTCCCGGCGGAGATCGCGGAGCTCGCGGAAAGGGGTGCCGCACCGAACTGATCACGGCCCGGCGGCGATGCTGCAACACCGCCGCCGGGCCTCAGAACCCACCACGGAAACCCGCTCGCGGAGCAGGTCCCGGCGGCGAGACCTCGAAACCAGCCTATCCGGGACGCCCCGCCGAGCACGTCTCGCCGTACGGAGGCGACCATGGCGCACGCCATCGAGGCCGACCATCTGGTCAAGCACTATCCCGGCGACGTCCGGGCCCTGGACGGGCTGTCCGTCACCGTCGGCCGGGGAGAGATCCTCGGCCTGCTCGGCCCCAACGGGGCGGGCAAGTCCACCACCGTCAAGATCCTCACCACCCTCGTCCGGCCCGACGCGGGCACCGCGTCCGTCGCCGGGCACGACGTCCTGCGCCGCCCCGGCCGGGTGCGGCGCGCCATCGGGGTCGTGGCGCAGCAGTTCGGCGCCGACCCCGGCGCCTCGGGCCGCGCGAACCTGGTCCTGCAGGGCCGCCTGCACGGGATGGGCGGCGCGGACGCGCGCCGCCGCGCCGACGAGCTGCTCGACCGCTTCGGGCTGCGGGACGCCGCGTCCCGCCAGGTGAAGACCTACTCCGGCGGGATGCGGCGCCGGCTGGACGTGGCGCTCGGCCTCGTCCACCGGCCGCAGGTGCTGTTCCTGGACGAGCCGACCACCGGGCTCGACCCCGAGGCCCGCGCGTCGATGTGGGCGGAGATCGCCAGGCTGGCGGGCGACGACGCGCTCGCGATCCTGCTGACCACCCACTACCTGGACGAGGCGGACCGGCTCGCCGGGCGGCTGGCGATCGTCGACCGCGGCCGGGTCGTCGCGGAGGGCGCCCCCGACGCGCTCAAGGGCGAGCTGCGCGGCGACGCCGTCCACCTGGAGTGGCGGGAGGCGCCGGACGAGGCGCGGGTGCGCGAGGCGCTCGGCCGGCTGCCCGGCGTCCGCGACATCGTGCTGGACGGTGCGCGGCTCAGCGCGCGCGCCGACGACGGCGCGTCCGCGGTGCCCGCCGTCCTGGCCGCGCTCGACCAGGCCGGGCTGCCGGTGGCGGCGGCGACGGTCGCGCGGCCCTCGCTGGACGACGTGTACCTGCGCTACGCCGGACGCCGGTTCGCGCATGCCGACGCCGCCCCCGGCGCGGCGTCCGAGCCTGCGGAGATCGGAGGCGTGCGATGAGCGGGCTCCTCACCGGCACCTGGTGGATGACGCAGCGCCGGCTGTCGGCGCTCGGCCGCAACCCGGCCGTCCTGGTCATGACGCTCGTCCAGCCGATGATCTGGCTGTTCCTGTTCGGCGAGCTGTTCAAGCGGGTCGTGGAGCTGCCCGGCTTCGGCGCCCCGTCCTACCTCGACTACCTCGTCCCCGGGGTCGTGGTCATGAACGCGGTGTCGCTGAACTCGTTCGCCGGGATGGCCACCATGGACGAGATCGAGCGCGGCACCCTGAACCGGTTCCTGGTGACGCCGGTCCGGCGCAGCGCGATCACCAACGCGGGCATCGTCGAGCAGGCGCTCAGCACGGCGTTCCAGTCCATCGTGATCATCGCGCTGGGCTGGGCGGCGGGCGCGCGCTACCCGGGCGGGGCCGGCGGGCTCGCCGTGCTCGTCGCCGCGTCCGTGCTGGTCGGCGTCGTCCTCGCCGCGCTGTCCAACACGCTGGCGCTGCTGCTCCGCGACCGCAACACCATCATCGGGCTCAACGTCATGCTGCTGCTGCCGCTGACGTTCCTGTCGTCGGCGTTCATGGCGAAGGGCCTGATGCCTGCCTGGATCCGGCACGTGGCGGCGTTCAACCCGGTGAGCTGGGCGCTGGACGCCGGGCGCGCCGCGATGGCCGGCGACCCGGACCGGGGCTCGGTCGCGCTGCACGGCGGATGGCTGCTGGCCCTGACCGCGCTCACCGTCGCCCTGGCGATCCTCTCGCTGCGCAGCTACCAGAAGTCGCAGTGACCCCGGCACGGCGGGCGCGTGCGGCCCGGGGTCAGCGCGTGTCCAGGAAGCGGTCGAGGACGCGGGTGCCGAACGCCAGGCCGTCCACCGGCACCCGCTCGTCCACGCCGTGGAACATGCCGAAGTAGTCCAGGTCCGGGCCGAGCCGCAGCGGCGCGAACCCGAAGCTGGTGATGCCGATCGCGTTGAACGACTTGGCGTCGGTGCCGCCCGCCATCACGTACGGGACGGGCCGGGCGAGCGGGTCCTCGGCCCGCAGCGACCCGGCGAGCGCGGCGAACGTCGCGCCCGCCGGGTCCGCCGCCGGGGCCTCCTCGTGGTTGATGAACTCCCGGGTGACCTTCGGGCCGAGCAGCCGGTCGACGGTGGCGAGGAACTCCTCGCCGGTCCCGGGCAGGTACCGGCCGTCCACCTGCGCGGACGCCGTGCCCGGCACGACGTTCACCTTGTACCCGGCCTCCAGCCGCGTCGGGTTGGCCGAGTTGCGGACCGTCCCGGCGAACAGGTGCCCGGCGCGGCCGAGCCGCACCGCCTCCTCGTCGAGCCGGTCGTGGTCGATGGTGGTGCCGAGGGCGTCCGCCAGGCCGTCCAGCAGCGCCCGCACGCCCGGCGTCAGCCGCACCGGCCACTCGTACGAGGCGATCCGCGACACCGCGTGCGCGAGCTCCGCGACGGCGTTGTCGGGCGCCGGCTTGGACCCGTGCCCGGCGGTGCCGCGCGCCGTCAGCCGCATCCAGGCGGTGCCGCGCTCGCCCGTCGCGACCGGGTAGATCCGGGCGCCCGCGCCGTCCCCGGGGGACGCGGTGTCCACGCTGAACCCGCCCGACTCGCTGATCGCCTCGGTGCAGCCCTCGAAGTACCCGCGGTGCTCGCGCGCCACGTACCGGGAGCCGTACTCGCCGGTGCACTCCTCGTCGGCGAGGAACGCCAGCACCAGGTCGCCGCGCGTCCGGCGGCCCGCGCGCAGCCGGGCCCGGACCGTCGCGAGCGTCATCGCGAGGCTGCCCTTCATGTCGACGGCGCCGCGCCCCCACACGCATCCGCCGAGCACCTCGCCGGAGAACGGCGGGACCTGCCAGTCGGACGCGTCGGCGGGGACCACGTCCAGGTGCCCGTGGACGAGGAACGCCGGGTGCGTCGGATCGGTGCCGGGGATCCGGGCCAGCACGCTGGCGCGGCCCGGCGCCGACTCCACGACCTCGGCCGCGACGCCGACCTCGTCCAGCAGCGCCGCGACGTGCTCGGCCGCGGGCCGCTCCGGGCGCGCCACGCCCTCGCCCCGGTTGGTGGTGTCGAAGCGAATGAGGTCCGCGCAGATGGCGGCCGCCTCCGCACCCGCCTCCGCACCCGGGTCCCTGCCCGGGTCCGGTGCCGTCTCCGTTTCCGCCGTCTCCGCCGTGGCGTCCGGCCGCCGAGTCACCCGTCGAGCCCCTTTCGCAGGAAAGTTTAATTTTCCCCCGCCGCTGACCTGTGTCAACGGTTGATCAACAAGTCTCGATCCGGTTTCGACTCGGTCAGCGCCATACCGAAACCGCCGCGCCGGTACGACGCTGCCACCAACCTGAAGTGCGGCGGGTGTCCGGGCCCGGTGCACGAGGGGACAGCACGAGGAGGAGCATGACCAGCCTCAGGGACGCGGGCCCGCGCAGGGGCGCGCGGGGGAAGGTCGCGGCGCTCGCCGCGGTGGCGCTGGCGGCCTCGCTCGGCCTGTCGGCCTGCGGCGGGAGCGGGAAGAAGAGCGACGGCGTGTTCACCGTCGGCCACTCCGAACCCGACCACCTGGTGCCGGGCAACACCACGAGCAGCTACTCCTTCGACGTGCTCAGCGGGCTGTTCGACAACCTGGAGGGCCTCACCAAGGACGGCAAGCCGTACAACCTGGCCGCCGAGTCCGTCACGACCACCGACCAGAAGGTCTGGACGATCAAGGTCCGCGGCGGGCAGAAGTTCCACAACGGCGAGCCCGTCACCGCGGAGAGCTTCGCCGACGCCTGGAACAACGCCGCGTACGGGCCGAACGCCTACTCCGCCAACGACTACTTCTCGCACATCCAGGGGTACGACGCGATGAACCCCGAGGACGAGAAGGCCAAGCCGAAGGCCGACAAGCTCTCCGGCGTCCAGGTCGTCGACCCCTCGACCCTCAAGGTGACGCTCACCGCGCCGTTCAACCAGTTCCCGCTGCTGCTGACCTACCCGGCGTTCGCGCCGATGCCGAAGGCCGGTCTGCAGGACCTCAAGGGCTTCGACAACCACCCGATCGGCAACGGCCCTTACATGATGAGCGGGAACTGGGAACGCAACAGGCAGATCAAACTCGTGCCGTTCCCCGGTTACACCGGCCCGCGCAAGCCGAAGAACAAGGGCGTGATCTGGAAGAGCTACTCCAGCGCCGACAGCGCCTACACCGACCTGCGCGCCGGGAAGATCGACGTGCTGCTGACGATCCCGGCGGCGAAGGTGCCGGAGGCGAAGCGGCTGCTCGGCGACCGGTTCCTGCCCCGCAAGATGGGCACGATGGACTACCTCGGCTTCCCGCTGTGGGACAAGCGGTTCGCGAACCCGGACCTGCGCAAGGCCATCTCGATGGTCATCGACCGGCAGGGCATCAACAAGGCCGTCTACAACGGCGACTACTTCCCGGCCGACTCGCTGCTGCCGGCCATCATCGACGGGCACCGTGCGAACGCCTGCGGTGAGCTGTGCACCTTCGACCCCGCGAAGGCCAAGACGCTGTTCGACAAGGCCGGCGGGTTCAAGGGGACGCTGGAGTTGTACTTCTCCAACGCGCAGCCCACCTACTACCAGTGGATGCAGATCGTCGCGAACTCGCTGAAGCAGAATCTCGGCATCCAGAACATCGAGTTCCGGCAGGTGCCCGCGTCCGACTACTTCTCGATGCTGAACAAGCGCACGGAGAAGGGCCCGTACCGGCAGAACTGGGAGGCCGACTACCCGAGCGCACAGAACTACCTCGAGAACATGTGGGCGTCGGACGCCAACCGCATGGGCTGGAAGAGCAAGGAGTTCGACGACCTGATCGCCAAGGCGAACAGCTCCGCCGACCACCAGCAGGCGCTGCAGTTCTACAACCAGGCCGAGGACGTCGCCATCCGCGAGATGCCGATGATCCCGCTGTGGACGTGGGCGGGCCAGGGCGGCCGCTCCAGCCACGTCGACAACGTCACGATCACGGCGTGGTCGACCGGCCTGATCGTCAACGAAGTGACGGTGAAGTAGCCGGCGATGTGGCGCTACGTCCTGCGGCGGCTCCTCCAGGCGATCCCCGTCTTCGTCGGGACGACCCTGCTCATCTACGCGATGGTCTTCGCGTTGCCGGGCGACCCGATCCAGGCGCTCGCCGGGGACAAGCCCATCCCCGCGAACGTCCTGGCGACGCTGCGGGACCGCTACAACCTGAACGACCCGCTGCTGGTCCAGTACGGCAAGTACATGTGGGGCCTCGTCCGGGGCAACCTGGGGGAGAACTACGACGGCCAGAACGTCGCGGACATGCTCGGGGGCCGCTGGACCGTGACCGCGCAGCTCGCGCTCACCGCCTGGATCTTCGAGCTGGTCATCGGGATCGCGCTCGGCGTGTGGGCGGGGCTGCGCCGCGGCAGGATGGCCGACACCCTCGTGCTCGGCGGTACCACGCTGCTGATCGCGGTGCCGGTGTTCGTGCTCGGCTACACCGCGCAGATCCTGTTCGGGCTGCACTGGCAGATCTTCCCGACCGCGGGGACCGACGACGGCTGGCCGATGAGCTACCTGCTGCCCGGCATGGTGCTCGGCTCCCTCGGCCTGTCGTACGTCGCCCGGCTGACCAGGACGAGCCTCGCCGAGAACCTGCGCGCCGACTACGTCCGCACCGCCAACGCCAAGGGGCTGTCGCGGGCGCGGGTCGTCGGCCGGCACGCGCTGCGCAACTCGCTGATCCCCGTCGTGACCTACCTCGGCGTCGACTTCGGGAACCTGATGGGCGGCGCGATCGTGACCGAGGGCATCTTCAACCTGCCGGGCATCGGCCAGCAGGTGTTCCAGTCCATCCAGCTGAAGGAGGGGCCGGTGGTGGTCGGCGCGGTCACCGTGCTGGTGCTGATCTTCCTGCTGGTCAACCTGGTCGTGGACCTGCTGTACGGGCTGCTGGACCCGCGGATCAGGTACGAGTGACGAGCGACCCGGAGGGGCATTGAAGACGATCGACCCGGGCGCGGCCGACCCCGGCCCGCCGGGCGCGGAGCCGGAGCCGGCGGACGCCGGGGCGGGCGCGGGCGCGCCGGGCACCGCCGCGGCGGCCGTCGCGGTCGCCGGCGGGCAGCTCGGCCGGGCGTCGCTGTGGGACGACGCCTGGCGCGACCTGCGGCGCCGCTGGGTGTTCTGGGCGTCGTCGGCGTTCCTGCTGCTGGTCGCGCTGATGGCGGCGGTGCCGCGGCTGTTCACCTCGACGGGCGTGAACGAGGGCTGCGACCCGAACCACGCGAAGCTCGGCCCGTCCGGCGCGCACTGGTTCGGCACCGACCTGGCCGGCTGCGACTACTACGCGCACGTCGTGCACGGCGCCCGGCCGACCCTGCTGATCGGCGTCGCGGTCACGCTGTTCGCGTTCGCCATCGCGCTGGTGTTCGGGATGCTGGCCGGCTACTACGGCGGGCTCCTGGACGCGCTGATCGCGCGGCTCACCGACGTGTTCTTCGGGCTGCCGTTCGTGCTCGGCGCGACCGTCATCCTGGTCGCCTTCCCGAGCCACGGGGTCGGCGCGATGACGCTGGTGCTGGTGCTGCTCGGCTGGACCACGATGATCCGGATCATGCGGGCGCAGGTCATCGCCGTCCGGGACGCCGACTACGTGCAGGCGGCGCGGCTGCTCGGCGCGTCCGACCGGCGGATCATGGCGCGGCACATCCTGCCGAACGCGATCGCGCCGGTGATCGTGGTCGCCACCCTCAACGTCGGCAACGTGATCGCGGGCGAGGCGACGCTGGACTTCCTCGGCGTCGGCCTGCAGTACCCGAAGGTGTCCTGGGGCCTGCAGCTGAACCTGGCGCAGGACTCCTTCGTCGACCACCCGCACCTGCTGATCTTCCCCGCGGTGTTCCTGTCCGCCACGGTGCTGAGCTTCCTGATGCTCGGCGACGCGGCCCGCGATGCCCTCGACCCGAAGCTGCGGTGAGCGCACGATGACGACCGAGCTGACCGAAGACGTCCCGCGGGAACCGGACGCGCCGCCGCCGCTGCTGGAGGTCGAGGACCTGCACGTGCTGTTCCGCGTGCGGGACCGCGACGTCCGCGCGGTGAACGGGCTGTCCTACACGCTCGGCGAGGGCGAGACCGTCGCGATCCTCGGCGAGTCCGGCTCCGGCAAGAGCGTGGCGGCGCAGGCCGTCATGGGCATCCTCGACACCCCGCCCGCGCGGATCACCGGCGGCTCGGTGCGGCTGCGCGGCGAGGAGCTGCTGGGGCTGCCCGAGCGGCGCCGCCGCGGCTACCGCGGCGACCGCATCTCGATGATCTTCCAGGACGCGCTGACCGCGCTGAACCCGGTGTTCACCGTCGGCGACCAGATCCGCGAGATGTACCGGGTGCACCGCGGCCTCGGCCGCCGGGCGGCCCGCGACAAGGCGGTCGAGCTGATGGAGCGGGTGCGGATCCCGTCCGCCGCGCAGCGGCTCGGCGACTACCCGCACCAGTTCTCCGGCGGCATGCGCCAGCGCATCATGATCGCGATGGCGCTGGCGCTGGAGCCGGACGTGCTCATCGCCGACGAGCCGACCACCGCGCTCGACGTGACCGTCCAGGCGCAGATCATGCGGCTGCTCGCCGCGCTCCAGGACGAGCTGCGGATGGGCATGGTCCTCATCACCCACGACCTCGGCGTCGTCGCGGGCGTCGCGGACCGGATCGTCGTGATGTACGCCGGGTCGGTGGCCGAGCAGGCGCCCGCCCGGGAGCTGTACGCGCGGCCCGCCCACCCCTACACGCGCGGGCTGCTCGCGTCGGTGCCGCGGCTGGACCGGCGCGGCGACGCGCTCGTCCCCATCAAGGGGTCGCCGCCGAACCCGGCCGCGCTGCCGCCCGGCTGCCCGTTCCAGCCGCGCTGCCCGCGCGCCGAGGCGCTCTGCGCCGCCGAGCGCCCGCCGCTGGTCACCGTCGCGCCCGGCCACGAGGCCGCCTGCCACTTCGCCGAGGAGGTGCACGGTGCCGGAGCCGAGTGAGAGCCCGATCCTGCAGGTCGACGGCCTGGTCAAGCACTACCCCGTCACCCGCGGCGTGGTGGTCAAGCGCACCGTGGGGCACGTCCGGGCGGTGGACGGCGTCGACCTGGAGCTGCGGCGCGGCGAGACGCTCGGCGTCGTCGGCGAGTCCGGCTGCGGGAAGTCGACGCTCG
This sequence comes from Actinomadura sp. RB99, assembly GCF_014706005.1. Lineage (NCBI taxonomy): Bacteria > Bacillati > Actinomycetota > Actinomycetes > Streptosporangiales > Thermomonosporaceae > Actinomadura > Actinomadura sp. RB99. The sequence goes on from NZ_JABMCA010000013.1 coordinate 33,131, forward strand.
CGAAGCTGCTGCTGGCCGCCGAGCGCCCGACCGCCGGGACCGTCCGGTTCGACGGGCGGGACGTCTTCGCGCTGCCGCGCGGGGAGCTGCGCGCGCTCCGCCGCCGCATCCAGATGGTGTTGCAGGACCCGTACTCCTCGCTGAACCCGCGGATGACCGTCGGCGACATCGTGGGGGAGCCGTTCGCGATCCACCCGGACGCGGCGCCCAAGGGGGAGCGGCGCGCCCGCGTCCAGGAGCTGCTGGAGCTGGTCGGCCTCGACCCCGACCACGTCAACCGGTACCCGCACCAGTTCTCCGGCGGGCAGCGGCAGCGCGTCGGCATCGCCCGCGCTCTCGCCCTGCGCCCCGACGTCATCGTCTGCGACGAGCCGGTGTCCGCGCTGGACGTGTCCGTCCAGGCGCAGGTCATGAACCTGCTCGGCGAGCTGCAGCGCGAGCTCGGGCTGGCGTACGTGTTCATCGCGCACGACCTCGCCGCGGTCCGGCACATCTCCGACCGGATCGCGGTCATGTACCTCGGCAAGGTCGTCGAGACCGGCGACGAGGAGCAGATCTACGAGCACCCCACCCACCCGTACACGCAGGCGCTGCTGTCGGCCGTCCCGGTGCCCGACCCGGACGCGCCCGGCTGGGCGGGGCAGATCCAGATGGAGGGCGAGCCGCCGTCGCCGCTGGACCCGCCGTCCGGCTGCCGGTTCCGCACCCGCTGCTGGAAGGCCCGCGACGTCTGCGCGGAGGACGTCCCCGAGCTGGTGGAGCGCGACGGGTCCGCGCACCCGAGCGCCTGCCACTTCGCCGAGGAGCAGGCGCTCACCGAGCAGGCCTGACGCCGCGCGGCCGCGCGGTCCCGACACCGGTCGGGACCGCCCGGGACGGTTCCGTAGGGTGGAGGCATGGCGCGCAAGGGCAGGCACGGTCCGCGGCCGGACACGTTCACGATCGCGGGCGGCGAGGCCGAGCTGCTGCGCGACGCCGACCGCGACGGCGGCTGGATGCTGCTCGTCGGCGGCGTCCCGCAGTCCTACGTGGACCTGTCCGACCCCACCTACCTCGACTTCGAGTACATGCGGCTGATGGGCGACGTCGTCGACGCGCTCGGGCTGGAGGACGAGGCGTTCGACGCGGTGCACATCGGCGGCGCCGGGTGCACGCTGCCCCGCTACATCGCCGCGACCCGGCCGGGGTCGCGGCAGATCGTCCTGGAACCGGACGCCGAGCTGGTGCGGGTCGTGCGCGAGCGGCTGCCGGTGAAGGGCGTGCCGGGGCTGCGGATCCGCGTCACCGACGGGCGCAGCGGCATCGCCGCGCTCGCCGACGAGGCCGACGACCTGGTCGTGATGGACGCCTTCGCCGAGGCGTCGATGCCGGTGGAGCTGGCGACCCGCGAGTTCGTGCTGGACGCGGCGCGGGTGCTGCGGCCGCGCGGGGTCTACCTGGCGAACGTCGCCGACGGGTTCCGGCTGCCGTTCGCGCGGCGCGTCGCCGCGACCGTCCGGTCGGTGTTCCCGCACGCGCTGCTGATGGGCGACCCGGGCGTGCTGCGCGGCCGCCGGTTCGGCAACCTGATCATCGCCGCCTCGCGCGCGCCGCTGCCGGTCGCCGAGCTCACCCGGCGCGCGGCCGGCGGCGCCGCGCGGGCCCGGATGGTGGCGGGCGACGACCTCGCCGCGTTCTGCGCCGGCGCGGCGCCGCTGCACGACGGCGAGGAGATCGTCGCGCCCACCCCGCCGCCCCAGGTCTTCGGGAGGTCGTGAATGGAGGCCGGCGCCGCCGATCTCATGGACGAGGCGGGCCTCGCGGCGTTCGAGGAGCTGCGGCCCCGGCTGACGGGCCTGGCGTACCGGATGCTCGGCGAGGTGCAGGAGGCCGAGGACGCCGTGCAGGACGCCTACCTGCGCTGGAGCGGGACGGACCGGGCCGCCGTCGAGGAGCCCCGCGCCTGGCTGATCAAGGTCGTCACCAACCTGTGCCTCAACCGGCTCGCCTCGGCGCGGGCGCGCCGCGAGACCTACGCCGGGCCGTGGCTGCCCGAGCCGGTGCCCGCCGGCGCCGGCGGGCTCGGCGCGCGGGTGCTCGGACCGCTGGAGACCGTCGAGCAGCGCGACACGGTGTCGCTGGCGCTGCTCGCGCTGATGGAGTCGCTCACCCCGGCCGAGCGCGCGGTGTTCGTGCTGCGCGAGGCGTTCGGGTACCGGCACCGCGACATCGCCGGGGTGCTGGACGTGACCGAGACCGCGAGCCGCCAGCTGCACCGGCGCGCCCGGCAGCGCGTCGCGTCCGCCGAGCGGCGGTTCGCTCCGGCGGGCGAGCGGTGGCGGCGGCTCGTCGAGCGGTTCCTGGACGCGGCGATCCGCGGCGACCTGGCCGGGCTGGAGGCGGTCCTGGCCGAGGACGTCGTCGCCTGGTCCGACGGCGGCGGCAAGGTCTCCGCGGCCCGCAACGCCGTCACCGGGCGGGCCCGGGTGGCGCGCTTCTTCGCCGGGGTCGCCCGCCGCGCGGTGGACCTGCCCGGGGCGTCGCTCGAACCGTCGATCGAGGAGATCAACGGCGTCCCGGCCCTGGCCGTCCGGGTGGACGGGGAGCTCACCATGATCGCCGTGCTGGAGGCGTCCGGCGACCGGGTCACCGCCGTGCACGCCGTGCTCAATCCGGACAAGCTCGCATTCGCGGCCCGCGCGCTGTCACGCTCTGGGAGACTGCCCGGTCCCTCTTAGTGGACGAAGGAGGAGCCAATGATCATCGTGACCGGGGCGAGCGGGACGCTGGGCGCGCCCCTGACCCGCAGGCTCGCGGCGGCCGACGCCGCCGACGTGCGCGCGCTGAGCCGGCGCTCCAGGACGTCGGAGAACGGCGTGACCTGGCATCGGGCGGACCTCAAGACCGGCGACGGGCTCGGCGCGGCCCTCGACGGCGCCGACACCATCGTGCACTGCGCCAGCGACTGGCGGCACTACAAGGACGACCTGACCGCCGCCCGGAACCTCGTCGACGCGGCGTGGAAGCAGGACGCGCCGCACCTGGTCTACATCTCGATCGTCGGCGTCGACAAGATCCCGTACCCGTACTACCGGATCAAGCACGAGGTGGAGCGGCTCATCGAGGACTCGGGGCTGCCCTACACCATCCTGCGCGCCACCCAGTTCCACACGCTTCCCGCGATGGTGCTGGACGCCCTCACCAAGGTCCCCGGGCTCATGCCGCTGCCGTCCGGGCTGCGGATCCAGCCGGTGGACGCCGACGAGGTCGCCGAGCGGCTGGCCGACCTGGCGCTCGCGCCGGGGCCCGCCCGGCGCGTCGACGACATGGGCGGCCCCGAGGTGCTCGCGCTCGAGGACATGGCCCGCGCCTATCTGCAGGCGCGCGGCAGGCGCGGTCTGCGGCTGCCGTTCCCGCTGTTCGGCAAGGCGGCGCGCGGCTTCAAGGAGGGCCACCACCTCGCCCCGGACCGCAAGACCGGAAAGCGGACCTGGCAGGAGTACCTCGACGAGCGGTGGCCGCGCCGCTGACCGGCGCCTCCGGCCGCCGGTCCGGAACCGGAGGACGGCCGCCCCGGGCGGGCCGCTCGCCGCCCGCCCGCGGAGCCCGTTCGCGGTCCGCGGGCGGCGGCCCGCCCTAACGGAATTCCGGACCGGTCTCCCGCGCCGTATCGGCCTCATCCGGCGGCGCCATGTCCCATAATCGAGCGATGGAGTCGTCCACCCGAATTCTCATTCTCGGCACGGATTCCTCGGGGAGAATACTCCAGTCCGAGCGGAACGCCGCCGCCGTTCTCGCCGCGAATCCGGACGGCCTCCTGGGCGCCTCCCTCGACGAGGTGATCCCCGGCGCGCGCGAGCCGCTGCTGGAGGCGGTGAGGCACGGGCGGGAGCGCACCGCGATGCTGGCGGTCGAGACCGCCGACGGCGCCACCCTCGACGCGGTGGTCACCGTCCACCCGATGTACGGCGCCGAGCCGGGCGGCCTCGCCGCGCTGGCGGTGGTCCGGGTCCCGGTGCCGCTCGCCGACCGGTTCGTCGACCCCGCCGTCATCCGCCGGGCGCTGCTGGACGACGGGCTTCCCCGCATCGGCTCCACGCTCGACCTGGAACTGCTGGCGCGCGGGCTGATGGACGTCCTCGTCCCGCATTTCTGCAATTCCGGCGCGCTGATGCTGCTGGAGAGCCATCTGGACGCCGAGGAGGCGCCCGCGGGCCCATCCGGGCCGCCGCTGCGCCGGATGGCGATCGCGTTCGACGACGGCGACCCCGCCTGGGACGCGGCGTTCCCGACCGGCGAGTCCGTCGTCTACCCGGCGGGCACCCCGTACGCGCGGTGCCTGGAGGCGGGCGAGCCGGAGCTGACCGCGCTCGGCGGCGAGGGCGCGGCGCGGCTCGCCGAGGTCTGGCAGCGCGCGCCGGTCGCGGACCTGCTCAAGGGCTCGTCGATGCTGCTGCTGCCGATCATGTCGGCGGCGGGGGTGCTCGGCTTCTTCGTGTGCGTCCGCAACGTCGCGCACCGGCCGTTCGACCGCTACGACATCGAGATCGGGATGGAGTTCGCCGCCCGCGCGTCCAGCCACGTGGAGAGCGCCCGGCAGTACTCGCTGGAGCGGGCGACCGCGTTGACCCTGCAGCGCAGCCTGCTGCCGACCGGGCTGTCGGCGCCGTCCCCGATCGAGGTGCACCACCGGTACCTGCCCGGCAGCCGGCTCATCGAGGTCGGCGGCGACTGGTACGAGTCGATCGCGCTGCCGGGCGCGCGGGTCGCGCTCGTCGTCGGCGACGTCGCCGGGCACGGCGTGAAGGCGGCCGTCACGATGGGCCGGCTGCGCACCTCGATCCAGACCCTCGCCGAGCTGGAGCTGCCGCCCGCCGAGGCGCTGGAGCGGCTGGACTCGCTGATGCGGACCCTCGGCGACCGCGAACCGCACTTCGCGACCTGCGCCTACGTGGTGTACGACGCGGTCAGCGGCCGCTGCGAGGTCGCCAGTGCCGGGCACCTGCCGCCGCTGCTGGCGCCGCCCGGCGCCGCGTCCCACTTCCTCGCGGTGCCGCCCGCGCCGCCGCTCGGCGTCGGCGGAGACGGCCCGATCGTCAGCCGCGAGTTCACCGTCGAGGACGGCACGCTGCTGTTCCTGTACACCGACGGGCTCGTGGAGAACCGGGCCCGCGACATCGACGACGGCCTCGCCCGGCTGCAGCGCACCTTCGGGCCCGGCGCGGCGTCCCGGCCGCTCCGGGACCTGTGCCAGGACGCGCTCGACGGCGTCTACGACGACCAGCACCGCGACGACATCGCGATGCTGGTCGCGCGGCTGTGCCGGATCCCCGAGGACCACCACGCCACCTGGGAGCTGCCCGCCGAGCCGGCCGCCGTGCGGCGGGCCCGCGGCCTGGTCCGCGACCGCCTCTCCGGCTGGGGCCTGGACGAGCTGGCCGACTCCACCGTCCTGATGGTGTCCGAGCTGGTCACCAACGCGATCCGGCACGCCGGCGGCCGCGTCGGCCTGCGGCTGGTCCGCGAGGGCGGGCTCGTGTGCGAGGTGTTCGATTCCGCCGACGGCCGCCCCCGCGTCCGGCCCCAGGACGACGAGGGCGACATGCCGGAGTCGGGCCGGGGGCTGCACGTCGTCGGGCGGCTCGCGCAGCGCTGGGGCGTCCGCCGCACCGCCGACGGGAAATCCGTCTGGTGCGAGCAGGAACTGCCCTGACCGCCGGTTCTCCGGCCGCTATCGCAGTACCGAGATGTGCACGTGGTCGTAGTGGTTCTGGGTGATTCCGCCCCGGTCCGCCATCGGGCGCCATCCGCCGCCCCGCACATTCCAGATGTGCTGTTTCCAGATGACGTAGGAAATGCCGAGACGCCGCGCGTTCGCGACCGCGTACGCCGCGACCTCGTCGCCGTGCCGCTGCGCCGACGCGCTCGGCATCCGGCCGCCCGTGCTCTCCATGAAGTCGCAGGCGCGGCCGTCGCCGTGGTCCTGCGGGTCGCCGGTGGAGCGGTAGCAGCCGATCGTCGGGAACGGCCCGAACATCCCGTTCACCTCCAGCAGCACGCCGCGCATCGCCGGCGTCATCAGGTCGCCGGTGATCGGGGTGCGGGCGGCCGGCGCCCCGTCCGGGCGGCCGGTCATCCGCGGGGCGCTCTTCGGCGTCGTGTTCCGGCCGCGTGACGACGGCGCGTTCAGCTCGGCGATCCGCGTCCCGCGCGGCAGGATCCGCTTCAGCCGCCCGCTCAGCTTGCGGATGTCGGCCTTGGGCGCGCTGAGCAGCAGCGCGTTGCCGTCGGGCATGCCGAGCGCGTGGGCCTGCGCGTGCGAGACGACGGCGTCGACGCTGCCGATGCCGAGCGACGCGTACGCGCCGACCCGCACCCGGCCCGGGTGCGCGCTGCCGCCCGCCGGCACGACGGTGCCGAGCGGGAACGCGCCGTCCTGCCCGAGGGCGAACGACAGGGCGAGCCCGCCGGACGCCACCGTCCGCCAGAGCTGGTCGGATGCGGCGGTCGCCTCGGGCGCGAACGCCCGGAACGACGACGGGTCGACGCCGAGCAGCCCGACGCGGTGCCCGCCGACCTGCGCGCGGGCCGCGTCCACGACGGTCATCCCGGCGACCCCCTTGAGCCGCCGGGCGCGCGCGACGGCCGTTTCCGGCAGCGGTGCGGGCCCGGCGACCAGGAGGTGCGGGGTGTAGCGGCGGGTCAGCGGCGCGACGGCCGGGACCGCAGGCGCGCCGGCCTTGGCGACCGACACCAGGTCGCGGGGCGGCCGCTCATGCCCGCCGCCGTCGGCCCGGCCCGTCGCGAGCACCCAGGCGTTCGCGCCGAGGGTCAGCACCACCGCCGCCGCGACGATCGCGGGCAGCGTCCTGCCGCGCCCGCGCGGCGTTCCGCCCTGCCCGCGCATCGAGCCGCCCCCGTCCCCTCGGTCCCTCGCGGCATCGTAGAGGACGGGGAGCGGCCGGTGCCGGGCGGCGGGCGGTCGGTGCCGCCCGCCGGCGCCGCCGGTCAGTGCTGGACGGGCTGCGTGCCGAGCAGGTCGTCGTAGTCGTCCGGGAGCTGCGCCATGATGTGCTCGAACAGCCCCGGCTCGACCGACGCCTTGACGGCGGCCACCACCGCCCGCGCGTGCTGGCGGGCCTGCGGCGGCCGGGTGCCCTCGTTGTCGGCGACCCGCTCGTAGAACTCCTCCAGCCCGAAGCGCAGCCCGGGGCCCTCCTCCGGCAGCGCCTCGGCTAGCGCGGGCGGAAGCTGCGCGGCCAGGTCGCGGCTCTGGCCGCCGGCCAGCCGCTCGCCGAGGACCGCGAGCGTGGCGTCGATGGCGCGCTCGGCGTGGTCGGTGGTGTCGATGCGCCCGGTCTCGCGGACGGCCGACACCATTTCGTGCTCCTTCATGATCCCCCCGAAGGTCGGCTCAGACGGTCACGGCCATGGGGGATCCGATACCCGCCGGTCGGAGAAGGCATTCATCCCGGACGACCCGCTCCGGGACGGGGTCAGGCGGGCGCCGCGGCCTCCAGCAGCCGGCCGTCGGCGAGCCGCAGCCAGCGGTTCACCCCGATGTCGGCCAGGAACCGCTCGTCGTGGCTCACCACCACGAACGCGCCCTGGTAGGCGTTGAGCGCGCCGACGAGCCAGGCGGAGCTCGCCAGATCGAGGTTGTTCGTCGGCTCGTCCAAGAGCAGCAGCTGCGGCGCCGGCTCGGCGCACAGCACGCACGCGAGCGTGGCGCGCAGCCGCTCCCCGCCGGACAGCGCGCCGACCCGCAGGTGCGCGCGGGCGCCGCGGAACAGGAACCGGGCGAGCAGGTTCATCCGCTCGGCCTCCGGCACGCCCGGCGCGAACGCGGCGAGGTTCTCCGCCACCGTGCGGTCGAGGTCGAGCAGGTCGAGGCGCTGCGACAGGTACGCGACGCGCCCGTCGGCCCGCCGCGCCGTCCCGTCGCCCTCGGGGGAGAGGTCGCCGCCGATCAGCCGGAGCAGGGTCGACTTGCCGGTGCCGTTCGCGCCGATCAGCGCGACCCGCTCGGGGCCGCGGATCTCCAGGCTCGCGCCGGGCCCGGCGAAGACGTCCCGGTCCCCGTAGCGGACCCGCATGCGCTCGCCGAGGAACACCGTCCGCCCGGCGGGGACGGCGGTGGCGGGCAGCTCCAGGCTGATCGCCTGCTCGTCGCGCAGGGCGCGCTCGGCCTCCTGGAGCCGGGCGCGGGCGTCGCCGAGCCGCGCGGCGTGCGCCCCGTCGGCCCTGCCGGCCGACTCCTGGGCGCGCCGCTTGCGCGCACCGGCGAGGATCTTGGGCAGGCCCGCGTCCTTGAGGTTGCGCGCGGCGTTGCTCTGCCGGCGCGCCGCCCGCTCCCGGGCCTGCTGCATCTCGCGCTTCTCCCGCTTCACCTCCTGCTCGGCGCTGCGGACGTCCTTCTCCGCGGCCTCCTGCTCGATCCGCAGCGCCTCCTCGTAGGCGGTGAAGTTCCCGCCGTAGAAGCGCATCTCGCCGCGCTCCAGCTCGGCGATGCGGTCCATCCGGTCGAGCAGCGCCCGGTCGTGGCTCACCACGAGGAGGCACCCGTTCCAGTCCTCCAGGACGCCGTACAGCCGGTGCCGCGCGTCGATGTCGAGGTTGTTGGTCGGCTCGTCGAGCAGCAGCACGTCCGGCCGCTTCAGCAGCTGCGCGGCCAGGCCGAGCGAGACGACCTGGCCGCCGCTGAGCGTGTCCAGCCGGCGGTCCAGGGCGACGTCCCCGAGGCCCAGCCTGTCGAGCTGGGCGCGGGTGCGCTCCTCGATGTCCCAGTCGTCGCCGATCACGGCGAAGTGCTCCTCGGCGGCGTCGCCGGACTCGATGGCGTCCAGCGCGCGGATCACCGGGGCGACGCCGAGGACGTCCGCCACGGTCAGATCGCCGTCCAGCGGGAGCGTCTGCGGCAGGTGGCCGAGCACGCCCTCGACCGAGACGGTCCCGGCGGCCGGGCGGAGCTCCCCGGCGATCAGTTTCAGCAGCGTGCTCTTGCCGGCGCCGTTCGGCGCGACGAGGCCGGTGCGGCCGGCGCCGACGGTGAACGACAGGTCCTGGAAGACCGGGACGTCGCCGGGCCAGGAGAAGGAGAGGGCGGAGCAGACGATGCGGGCATCGGACACGTGAGGGACCTCATGGGATGCGGCGGGCGTACCGGAGCCGCCCGGCAGGGGCAGGGATGAGAAGCGACGACGGGACGGCCACGTCGGCGGCGCTCGTCCGCGCGCACCGGTGGCCGATCACTTCCGGGATCACCCGGAGATGTCGTCGTCACCTGCCACTGCTGATCTCCCTCTGCGGATCACTCGTCCCATTTTATCAGCGCGCGGCGCCCACCTGACCCAGCAGCGCTGCGGTGGCGTCCTCCGCGAGGGCGCCGGGCAGGTCGGAGCCCATCCGGTCGGCGGCCGCCGCGCGCAGCCGGACGGCGGCCGCGGCGCTCGCGGTGGCGGTCGCGGTGGCGAGCACGATGGGCGGCCCGCTGCGGATGCCGTCGCGGCGCGCCATGGCCCGGGCTGCGACGGCCGCGAGGGCCACGCGGGGCGCCAGGCCCTGGGGCGAGGTCCGCGGCGGGGTGGACGGGAGCTTGTCGAGCCCCATCTCGGCCACCGTGAACAGGCCGTTCAGCACCTTGACGGCGGGATGGGAGAGCCGTCCGGACAGCCCCGGGTAGTAGCGGCGCGAGCGCAGCGCCAGCGCGCTCAGCCCGGCGGAGCTGCGGCAGCCGGTGGCCGCGCCGAGCGCCGCGGCCCGCATCAGGGCGCCGCGGGACGGGCGGTCGGGCGCCGGCTGCCGGAGGGCCTTGCGCTCCTCGTCGGCGCGGAACATCGCGCGGAGCGCGGAATGCGTCGTGATCCCGTACACGAGGTGCGGGATCGCGTCGGACGCCCAGTCCGTCCTGGTCCAGGTGCGCGGATCGGAGATCCCCAGCCGGGCGATCGGCAGGTCGGAGGCCGCCATCGCCGCCGCGCCCAGCAGCGGCCCGCCGATGACGGCGGGCAGCCGGAGCCCGGCGGCGCGCAGCGCTCCGGCCAGCGCGCCCACCGCCATCCCGGTGCACGTGCCGCTGAGCGCGCCGAGGCCGTCCAGCCGGTTCGCCCGCTCCAGCTCGCCGCCGGGCAGGCGCACTCCGGTTCGGTCGGTCAGCGCGCCCGCGACGGCGGCCGGCGTCCCGCTCGCCGGGCGGCCTCTTATCGCCATGTCCGCTTCGGTCGTCGCGTTGAGCGCGGTCGTCCCCGCGGCGCCGGCCGCCATGCCGCGCAGGACGCCCTTCAGTAGTGAGGTCACGCCCCGGCACTACCCGCGCTGTTCGCGATTACCCGCGCGCCCGCGCGCTCAGCGGAGATGCACCGGCAGCGAGTTGACGCCGTAGACGATCGACAGCTTGCGGTAGCTCAGCTTGTCCGGCTCCACCGCGAGCCGCAGGTCTGGGAACCGGCGGACGAGCGCGGGGTAGGCGGCGCGCAGCTCCATCTTGGCCAGTTCCGCCCCGATGCAGCGGTGCGCGCCCCAGCCGAACGCCAGGTGCGGCGGGGTCTTGCGGCTGGCGTCGAAACCGTCCATCTCGGAGCCGAGCGCCGGGTCGCGGTTCGCCGCCGACAGCGAGATCAGCACCACGTCGCCCTCCGCGATCCGCACCCCGTCGACCTCGGTGTCCTTGCGGGCGAACCGCGGGAACGCCAGCTGCACCACCGTCAGGTACCGCAGCAGCTCGTCCACGAACGGGACGATCGCCTCGTCGTCGTCGTGCACCCGCTGGAACTGCTCCCGGTCGCGCAGCAGCACGATCGAGCCGAGCGCGAGCATGCTCGCCGTCGTCTCCAGGCCGCCGGTGAGCACGCCGTCGGAGAGCCCGGCGATCTCCAGGTCGTCGAGCTCGTCGCCGTGCTCGCGGATCAGCATGCCGATCAGGCCGGGGCCCGGCTCGACCCGCTGCCGGCGGACGACCTCGAGCAGGTAGTCCATCGACTCGGAGATCGCGCCGACCGACGCGCTCGCCCCGCCGAACAGGTCGAACCGGGCGCTGCTCAGCCGCTGGAAGTCGCTGCGGTCGCGGTGGGAGACGCCGAGCAGCTCGCAGATCGTCAGCAGCGGGACGGGCAGCGCGAACGACTCCATCAGGTCGACGGGGCCGGTCATGTCCGCCATCGCGTCGAGCCGCTCCTCGACGATCGTGTGGATCAGCGGCGTGAGGCGGCTCAGCCGGCGCATGGTGAACTCCGGCGTCAGCAGCTTGCGCCGCCGGGTGTGCACGGGCGGGTCGGAGAACCCGAGCCCGCCGGGCGTGAACCCGGCCGGGACGTCCACCTTGCCGACGAGGTTGGACAGGTCGTTGCTGAACGAGTCCGCGTCCGCGAGGACGGCCTTGGCCTCCTCGTAGCCGGTCACCAGCCAGACGCCGAAACCGAACGGGAGCGGCAGCTTGCTGATGCGCCGCGCCTCGCGCATCGCGGTGAGGTCGCTCACCGGGTCCAGGCCGTCGCGGCGCAACGGTGCCAGCGTGGAGTTGGGCAGGAACCGGATCGACTCGAGATTGAAGCCGGCACGCTGCTTCCTGGCGATGTATCCCCGTACAAGCCACTTGGCCGCGCGTGCCCCGACATTCGCCATGATCGCAGGTTATTGATCAGAAGCGCACATCGCACCTCCGTGCAGGATCTAAAACATCACATCTTTGAGACGGCGGCCACCGAATCTCGCTTTGTGTCTGCTTCGTCCCGCTCTGCGACTGATGGGGTGTTGCGGTCGAATGGCTCCGGGACGGGGCGGGTAGGACGGTGACCGCAGGCCGGAGACAGGGGGGATGTCATGGCCGGCAAGAAGATGGAAGGGAACGTGGAGCAGCGCCGGAAGGCCGCCCGCGAGGCCAGGGAGCAGGGGAAGGCCCCGAGCGCCCGGAACGTCACCACCGGCGCGTCCAAGCAGCGGCACTCGGCGCCGAAGCACCAGCCGCACCACCACGCCGAGCGGCTCGACCGCATCCACCGGGGCAAGCAGCAGGACATCTCGCCCGACCCGAAGCCGGGCTACGGCGAGCCGGCGTCCAAGAGGCGCCGCCAGGGCTGAGGCCGCACCCGGGCGCGCCCGGCCGCGGCCGGTGCTTGCGGCCGGCCGCGGCGGCGCGGGTCAGAGCCCGGCGTCGCGGCCGATGATCTCCTTCATGATCTCGTTGGAGCCGGCCCAGATGCGGGTGACGCGGGCGTCCATCCAGGCGCGGGCCACGCGGTACTCGCGCATGTAGCCGTAGCCGCCGAACAGCTGGACGCAGCCGTCGATGACCTGGTTCTGCACGTCCGAGCTCCACCACTTGGCCTTGGACGCGTCCACCGCGGACAGCTCGCCCGCCACGTGCGCGGCCAGGCACTGGTCGACGAACGCCTGCGCGACGTCCAGCTTCGTGATCAGCTCGGCGACCAGGAACTTGTTGTGCTGGAACTGGCCGATCGGCTGCCCGAACGCCTTGCGCTCCTTGACGTAGGCGATCGTCTCGTCCAGGACGCCGCGGGCGTGCGCGACGTTGGCGACGGCGCAGGAGAGCCGCTCCTGCGAGAGCCGCTCCATCATGTGGATGAAGCCGCGGTTCAGCTCGCCGATCATGTGGGAGTCCGGCACCCGGACGTTCTCGAAGAACAGCTCGGACGTGTCGGCCTCCGGCTGGCCGACCTTGTCGAGCTTCGTGCCGCGGCTGAAACCGGGCGTGCCGGCCTCGACACCGAACAGGGTGATGCCCTTCGCGCCGCGCTCGGGATCGGTCTTGGCCGCGACGATGATGAGGTCGGCGTGGCCGCCGTTGGTGATGAACGTCTTCGACCCGTTGATCACCCACTGGTCGCCGTCGCGGACCGCGGTGGTCTTCAGCGCCGCGAGGTCGGACCCGCCGGACGGCTCGGTCATGCCGATCGCGGTGATCAGCTCGCCGGTGCAGAACCCGGGCAGCCACTTCTTCTTCGCCTCGTCGGTCGCGAGCTCCAGCAGGTACGGGGCGCAGATGTCGATGTGGATCGACACGATCGAGTTGTAGGCGACCGCCACGCGGGCGAGCTCCTCGCCGATCACGGCGTTGAAGCGGAAGTCCCCGGCGCCCTGGCCGCCGTACTCCTCGGGCACCTGCATGCCGAGGAAGCCCTGCCGGCCGGCCTCCAGCCACACCTCGCGCCTGAGCATCCGCTCATTGCGGATGTCCTCGTCCAGGGGCAGGAGCGTCCGCTCGACGAACTCCCTCACGGACTCCCTGAACAGCTCGTGGTCGGCCTCGAAGACGGTGCGCCGCATGCGGATCCTCCCGGAATGGTGCGAAGTGCGGGCCCAGTGTACTGAGCGATCGCTTAGGCTTCTGCGCATGGCTTCCGGCAGCGGCTCCACGGACGGCGACGGCGGCATGTGGGCGGGCGTCGCGCCGGACGCGTCCCGCCGCCTGCTGCTCGCCGCGGTCGACTCCTTCGCCGAACTCGGCTACCACGGCACCTCGACGCGGCACATCGCGGCCGGCGCCGGGATGAGCGCCGGCGCCCTCTACGTGCACTACCGGACGAAGGCGGACCTGCTGTTCCAGATCGCGCTGACCGTCCACGAGTCCGTGCTCGCGGAACTGGAGGGCGCGGTCGGGGGCGTCGAAGGGCACGCCGCGCGCGTCCGGGCGCTGATGTACGCGTTCGCGCGCTGGCACGCCCGCCACCACCGCGCCGCCCGCGTCATCCAGAACGAGCTGGGCGCGCTGGACGCGGCGCACGCGCGGCGGATCGCCGCGATCCGGCGCCGCGTCCGCGCCCTGGTGCGCGAGGAGGTGCGGTCGGGCGCCGCGGCGGGCGCGTTCGACGTCGCCGACATCGAGGGCACCGCGCGCGCGATGTCGTCCCTGGCGATCGACGTCTGCCGCTGGTACCGCCCCGAGGGGCCGCGCTCGCCGGAGGAGGTCGGCGCGCTGACCGCCCACCTGGCGCTGCGGATGCTCGGCGCGCGCGGCTAGCGCGGCCTGCGCGGCCTGCGCGCCTCTAGTCCCACCAGAACGACCAGTGCGTCTTGCCCCGGATCTCCTCGGCGTAGCCGGCGAGGGTGCCCGGCCCCTGGAAGAGGATGTCGGGGCAGAACGCCCAGTGCTCCGCCGCGACGTGCACCGCGTGGCGGGTCGTCACGGGCGGCGCGGCGACGCTCAGGTCCAGCGTGTTGAACCCGAGCCCGACGACGCGCGCGCCGAACCGCTCCTCCCAGCCCCGCAGGACGGCGGCGAGCGGCGCGGTCCACTCGTTGTGGTTCAGCGCGCCCTGCCAGCCGACCGCGGCGATCGCGTCGGCGCCGCGCTCGACCGCGACCAGCCCGAGGGACGGTCCCCGCGCGCCGAGGGCGCGGGCGTACCGGTCGGCGACGGCGTCCGGATCGTCCAGCAGGGTGCCGGCGGGGGCGGGACCGGGGCAGTGCCGCCCGAACGGGGCCAGGTCGTCGTGGTCCTCGTCGGCGGCCTGCTCCGCCCAGTCGGCCCACACCTCGTAGAGGAACGCGTCGGGCGAGTAGTTGCCGATCTCCGCGACCGGCTCCGGCGCGATCTGGCCGGACGCCCACGGCTGGTCGGTCTCGTCGAGCAGCAGCGGCCAGAGGCCGGACCGGGAGTGCTCGGCGCGCAGCCGGCCCCACAGCTCGCCGTGCACGGGCTCGTCGCTCAGCCAGAAGGCGGGCCGCATCAGCGACTGCCGCTGCGGGTAGCCGGGGTCCGGCCACACCACGTCCCCTTCGGGGAGCGACACCGACAGCGTCCGCCCGGCGGCGCCGTCCGCGCCCGGGCCGGCGCCGTCCGCGCCGTCGGCGAACAGCTGCGGGAGGTTGCCCGGCAGGTGCCGCCGGATCTCGACATCATCCATTTCACGCCGTTCCGGTACAGAGCATGCCAACGGGATCTTGGCACTCCGAGATGGTAACGGCGGTGCGGGCCGCCCGGGGGACGAGCCGGAGGTTCGGTCGGCCGGGGCGGCCCGCACGGGGTGTCAGCGTTCCCGGCGGCGGCCTCGCAGGAGGTAGTCGAGGACGACGGCGAGGACGCCGAGTCCGGTGAGGACGCTGACGGGGATCTCCAGCCAGGTGCCCTTGAGCGTGATGTTGGAGACCACGTTCACGGCCAGGAACAGGCCGAACAGGGTCCAGCGGGCGGTGTTGCCGGTGCCGTTCATGATGTGCGCGCCTTTCACGGGAGTTTCGGGGAGCTGTGCCGGCGGAGCATCGCCCGGGCCGGCAGGAGGATGGCGGCGGCGCCGGAGCCCGCCACGGTCGCGAGGATCGCCGCGCAGGTCAGCGGGGACACCGCGGGCAGCGGCAGCCCGGTGACCGCCGTCGCGAACGCGGGGACGACCACGGCGACGATGAGGGAGCCGGCGGTGGCGCCGGTGCCGAGCACGATGAGCGCCTCCAGGCGCAGCATCCGCAGCACCTGCCGGCGGGTCGCTCCGACGAGCCGCAGCAGCGCGAACTCGCGGCGCCGCGCCGCGGTCGCGAGCGCCAGCGTCGTGACGAGCCCGATGACGATGAACCCGGCGATCGCGCCGACGACGACGTAGTTGATGAACCCCTGCAGCCTGGTCTCGTCCGACAGCCGGGCGCCGAAGGCGTCGCGGTCGACGGCCTGCGCGCCGAGGTACGCCGCCGTCACGGACCGGAGGTCGGCGTCCCCGCGGACGAGGACGTGGTCGTCGAGCGACGTGGACGAGTGCGCGGCGACCAGGTCGTGGGGGAGGAGGACGTCGCCGAAGCCGAGCCCCCGCTCGTACACCGCGACGACCCGGGCGTCGATCCGCGTGCCGTCGCCCAGCCACAGCGGCGTGGTGGAGCCGGCGTGGAGGCCGCCCGCGACGTCGCGGCTCAGGGCGACCGCGTCGCCGCGCAGCGCGCCGAACCCGCCCGAGGCGACCTTGGGGTCCATCGTGGCGGCGGCGTCCGCGCCCACCCCCTGGGCGGTCAGCGACCGCAGGTTCTTCTCGCCCAGCTCCTTCACGGCCATGACGACCGTGGTGCGCTTGACGGGCGTCGCGGCCGTGACGCCCGGGACGCGCCGCGCGGCGTCGGCCGCTCCCTGCGGCAGCCCCGGCCCGCTCGCCACGATGACCTGGTCGGCGCGGTTCCCGGCGGCGAACTGCGCGGTGGTCGCGTGGGCGATCGTCGACTGGGCGAAGAGCTGCACGCCGGCGAACGCGATGGCCAGCGCGACCGGCGTCATGATCGAGCCGGCGCGCAGCGCGGCGGCGCTCGCCGCGTGCCGGGCGAGCCGCCCCGCGACCGGGGACAGCGCGGCGGCGGTCCGTCCGAGGACCCGCTCGCCGGCCCGGGCCAGCAGCGGCCCGAGCAGCGCGACGGAGACGATCAGCGCCATGACCAGCCCGCCGAGCGAGGCGCTCGCGGTCGGCCCGGTCGTGACCGCCGCGACCCCGAGCGCGTTCGCGCCGGCGACGAGGAGGACGACGCCGGTGACGACGCGCCAGCGGGGCAGCCGCGCGGGCTCGGCGGCCGACTCGCCGAGGGCCTGCACCGGACGGATCCGGGAGACGCGCAGCGAGGCGAGCAGCGCGGACGCGGTCGCGGCGAGGACCGTGACGGCGAGGGCGGCCAGCGCCGGCAGCGGGGTGAGCGAGAGCCCGAACCCGTCCGGGAGCACGCCCTTGCGGATCATCGCGGCGTGCATCGCCGCGCCCGCGCCGAGCGACAGGACGCCGCCGATCAGCCCGGCCGGAACGGCGGCGCGCGCGGTCTCGCGGACGAGCCGCCCCCGCACCTGCCAGGGCGTCGCGCCGACCGCGCGCAGCAGCGCGAACTCCCGCCCCCGCTCCCGCACCGACAGCGCGATCAGCCCGCCGACGACGACCAGCGCGGTCATGACGGCGACGCCGCCGAACGACCCCGCGATCTCCACGATGTCGGGCCGCGCGGTGGCGACGGCGCGGTCCTCGGCGTCGCCGCGCGCCGCGCCGGTCGCGACGGTCAGGCCGGGCGCCGCCTTGCGCAGCGCGGCCGCGTCCGGCTTCCCGCCGGTGAGCACCGCCAGGGCGTCGGCCTGCCCGGGGTGCCCGTTCAGCGCCGTCGCGGTCGCGGTGGTGAAGAACGCCGCCGCGGGTCCGGACGACACCAGTCCGGTGACCCGGTAGGCGTGGGGCGCGCCGCCGGCCTGCAACCGGACGGTCGAGCCCGTCCGGGCACCGGCCGAACGGCTCAGCACCACCTCGTCCGGCCCCTGCGGCGCCCGGCCCTCGCTCAGCTCGTAGGGCCGCAGCGCGGCAGACTCCCAGCCGTGGCCCGTCACCGCGCGCCCGGTGGACGTCAGGACGGGGAACGACACGTCCGCGACCACCGCGCGAACACCCGGCACCGACCGCAGCGGTCCGGCCGCCGCGACCGGGACCCGCGCGCGCTCCGCGAGGGGCCTGCTCTGCGTCTCCGGATCGTCGCCGACCCGCTTCATCCGCTGGGTCACCTTCTGCGGGCCCGTCACGACCGCGTCCGCCGCGGCGTACCGGTCCACCGGCGCGTGCGCGCGCAGCGCCGACTCCAGCAAGACCCCGCACGCCCCGACCAGGACCGCCGCGAACAGCAGCGCCGCGAAGACGCCCGCGAACGCGCCCTTCCCCTCCAGCCTCTTCACAGCGACTCCCACCGGTTCATCACGGCCGCGACGGAGGGCGCGGACAGCTCGTCGACGATCCGGCCACCGCTGAGGAACAGCACCGAGTCGGCGGTCGCCGCGGCCAGCGGATCGTGGGTGACCAGCACGACCGTCTGCCCGGTCAGGTCCGCGGCCTCGCGCAGCAGCCGCAGCACGCCGCGGGCCGACCGCGGGTCGAGCGCGCCGGTCGGCTCGTCGGCGAACACCACTTCGGGGCGGGTGATCAGCGCGCGGGCGACCGCGGCGCGCTGCTGCTGCCCGCCCGACAGCTCCGCCGGGCGGTGCCGCAGCCGGTCCGCCAGCCCGACCCGGCGCACCACCTCCTCCAGCCACGCGGGATCGGGCTCCGCGCCGCCGAGCCGCAGCGGGAGCGTGATGTTCTGCTCCACGTCCATGGACGGGATCAGGTTGAACGCCTGGAACACGAACCCGATCCGCTCGCGGCGCAGCCGGGTCAGCTTCGCCTCGCCGAGCCGGCCGAGGTCGGTCCCGGCGATCCGGACCGTGCCGGCGGTCGGCCGGTCCAGGCCGGACGCGCAGTGCAGGAACGTGCTCTTGCCCGAGCCCGACGGCCCCATCACCGCCGTGAACCCGCCGCGCGGGAACGTCCAGGTGACGTCGTCCAGCGCCCGCACCGCGCCGTAGGTCCTGGTGACCGACTCCAGGCGCACCGCCACCGCGGTCGCCTCGGCCGTCATCGTCGTCATGCTCGCCCTCCGTGGGAAACCCGCCCTCACCAGGACGAACCTAGGTTCCGGGGCGGTCCGGCCACATCGGTGCGCACTCCCCGATCGATGGTGTAGCGGGCTACACCATCGGCATGGGAGCCGGCCCGGATGC
The DNA here is from genome assembly GCF_014706005.1 of Actinomadura sp. RB99. Classification (NCBI taxonomy): domain Bacteria; kingdom Bacillati; phylum Actinomycetota; class Actinomycetes; order Streptosporangiales; family Thermomonosporaceae; genus Actinomadura; species Actinomadura sp. RB99. The sequence goes on from NZ_JABMCA010000013.1 coordinate 51,594, forward strand.
GCCGCGCGGCGCGCTCACATAGCGTGTGCCGAGAGGCGAGATGACAAGGGCACAGATGAGCGTGAAGGCGGCGCTGCGGCGCAGCGCGGAGGCGACGGGCCGCCTGGTGGGCGCGCTGCGCATCACCGTGCCCGCGCTGCTCGGCGTGGCGCCCCTGATCGTGTTCCTCGCCCTGCTGGTCGTCGCGCTGCCGTGGCTGCCGGACGCGGTGAAGCCGCTGCGCGCGCTCGCGAACGCCGAACGCCGCCGAGCCGGGCAGGTGCTCGGCCGGGAGATCCCCGAGCCGTACCCGCCCCGCGAGGACGCGGGCCTGGGGGAGGCGCGCCGGATCGTGCGGTCGCCGGCGCTGTGGCGGGACATCGCGTGGATGGCCGCGCACGGCTACAGCGGCCTGGTGATGGCGGTGATGGCGGTCGGGCTCTGGCCGGCGATCCCGTACGCGGCGTCGATACCGCTGTGGTGGTGGGCCGCGCCGAAGGGCTCGGTGGCGGCGTTCGTGGACCTGTACACCTGGCCGCAGGCGCTCACGTTCCCGTTCCTCCAGGCGGGCCTGGACCTGGCGGCGCTGCTCTGGCTGGTGCCGCGGTTCGTGCGCTGGCAGGCCCGGCTGGCCGAGGTGCTGCTGCGCCCCACCCGGCGCACCAGCCTCACCGAGCGGGTGGAGGAGCTCACCGAGACCCGCGCCGAGGCGCTGGAGGCGCACGGCGCCGAGCTGCGCCGCATCGAGCGCGACCTGCACGACGGGACGCAGGCACAGCTGGTCGCGGTCGCGCTGCGGCTCGGCCTCGCCGACCGCCGCTTCGACGCCGACCCGGCCGCCGCCCGCGCGCTGTTCCTGGAGGCCAGGGACGGCGTGGAGGAGGCGCTGACGCAGCTGCGGACCGTCATCCGCGGCGTGTACCCGCCGATCCTGTCCGACCGGGGCCTCGCCGGTGCCGTGCGCGCGCTCGCCGCCGGGCAGCACATCCCGGTCGAGATGGACCTCGACGAGGCCGGCCGCGCGCCCGCCGCCGTCGAGGCCGCCGCCTACTTCGTCGTCGCCGAGGCGCTCACCAACATCGCCAAGCACAGCGGCGCCCGCACCGCGTCCGTCACCGTCCGCCGCGAAGGGGCCCGGCTGCTGATCAGAGTGCGCGATGATGGCAAGGGCGGGGCCGACGCGGGCCGCGGCAGCGGCCTGGCGGGCATCCGCCGCCGGGTGGCCGCGCTCGACGGGACCACCCGCATCGACAGCCCCGACGGGGGAGGGACGACGCTGGAAGCGGACCTGCCGTGCGGATCGTGATCGCCGAGGACAACGTGCTGCTGCGCGAGGGCCTGGTGCTGCTGCTGACCTCCGACGGGCACGAGGTCGCCGCCGTCGCCGGCAGCGGCCCCGAGGTGCTGCCCGCGCTGCTGGAGCACCGGCCCGACGCCGCCGTCCTGGACGTCCGGCTCCCGCCCGGGTTCCGGGACGAGGGGCTCCGCGCCGCCATCGAGGCCCGCAAGCGGATCCCGGGGCTCCCGGTGCTGGTGCTGTCGCAGTACGTGGAGGAGACCTACGCCGCCGAGCTGCTGTCCGGGGGCGCGGAGGGCGTCGGGTACCTGCTCAAGGACCGGGTCAGCCGGGTCGACGAGTTCCTCGACGCGCTCGCCCGGGTCGCCGCCGGCGGCACCGCGCTGGACCCCGAGGTCGTCTCCCAGTTGATGACCGCCCGCAGTGACCCGCTGCGGGCCCTCACGCCCCGCGAACGCGAGGTGCTCGGGCTGATGGCGCAGGGCCTCGACAACGCGACGATCGCGACCACGCTCGTCATCACCGAGCGGTCGGTCAGCAAGCACATCGGCGCGGTGTTCGCCAAGCTCGGCCTGCCGCCCACCGACAGCGGCCACCGCCGCGTCCTGGCCGTCCTCGCCTACCTCAACTCATGACCGCCGCCCCCGAGTCCGCGCCCGCGCCCCGCCTCCGGCGGGCCGTCCGCGCGCTCCTGCTCGACGGCGGCGACCTGGTGCTGCTGCGCCGCACCCGGCCCGGCCGCGCCGTCTACTGGACGACCCCGGGCGGCAAGATCGAGCCGACCGACGCCGGCCCGGAGGCGGCGCTGCGCCGGGAGCTGGACGAGGAGCTCGGCGCGACCGCCGGCCCCGTCCGGCAGGTGTTCGCGTGCGCCGAGCAGACGCCGGAACTGCACCGCCTCAACGTCTTCTACGTCTGCCGGCTCGTCACGATGGACCTGTCGCGCCGCCACGGCCCCGAGTTCGACGACCCGTCCAAGGGCCGGTACGACGTCGACCGCTTCCCGTGCACGCCGGCGGGCCTGGCGCCGGTCGATCTCATCCCGGAGACGCTGGGCGCCTACCTCCAGATGCACGCCGAGGACCTTCCGGGCCTGGTCCCCGGCGCCGCCCCGGTCAGTGCGGACGCGCCGCCAGCGCCACGAGGTCGGCCAGCTCCGCGACGCTGAGCGGGGCGTCGGGGAGGCGGCCGGTCGCGATCCGCACGTGGGCGCCCGCCGGGACGATCTGGTACCGGCTGCCCGGGACGGCCGCGACCCCGTGCGCCGCGAGCGTGACCAGGGCCGCGGACTCGTCGGCGACCGGGACCCACAGCATCAGCCCGTCCCGGTTGCCGGTCCGGACGCCGCGCTCGGCGAGCGCGGACGCGAGGCCCTCGCGGCGTTCGGCGTAGGCGGCGCGGGCCCGGTCGACGGCCGCGACGGCCGCCGGATCGGTCAGCAGGTGCGCGAGCGCGTCCTGGAGGATGCGGCTCGTCCAGCCCGTCCCGAAGCTGCGCAGGACGCGGACGCGCTCCACCGGCTCCGCCGCGCCGCCGATCACGGCGAGGCGCAGGTCCGGCCCATGGGACTTGGAGTAGGAGCGGACGAGCACGGTGCGCTCGGGCAGGTGCGCGCCGACGCTGACCGCCGGCGACGACGACACCTCGCCGGTGCCGTCGTCCTCGACGGCGAGGGTGTTGGTCGGGGCGAGCAGCTCGGCGAGGGCCGCCGCGCGGGCCGGGGTCAGCGCGTGCCCGCGCGGGGTGTGGGCGCGGGGCTGGTAGACGAACGCGGCGGGCCCGGTGGCGAGCGCCTCGGCGAGCGCGTCCGGCTCGGGGCCCTCGTCGTCGCAGGCGACCGGCACGACCTCGGCGCCCTGCGCCTCCAGGATGTCGAGCAGGCGGGCGCCGGTCGGGTCCTCGACGGCGACGCGGTCGCCGGGCACGGCGACGGTCTGGCAGACGAGCTGGACTCCCTCGTAGCCGCCGCCGACGGCGAGCATCCCCGCGGGCGGGAACGGCCAGCCGGGTTCGACGGCCGCGCGCAGCGCCGGGGTGATCGTCTCCCGGGTGTAGTCGTTCAGCCGCGCGGTGCGGGCGCCCGCGGCGAGCGCGGCGTCCAGCGGCGGCAGCAGCGCGGGGTCGGGCGCGGCGATCGCGAGGTCGACGGCCAGCCGGTTGCCGAACTCGCCGATGCGCTCGTAGCGGGCGGGGTGCGGGATGTTCGGCGGGCCGATCACGACCGTGCCGCGGCGCCGCTGCGCGCTGACGACGCGGTGCCGGCGCAGCGTCGACCAGGCGTCGGCGACCGTGCCCGGGCTGACCCCGAGCTCGGCGGCCAGCCCCCGCACGGTCGGCAGCCGCGTCCCGGCGGGGAGCTCCCCGCTGCGGATCAGGGTGGTCATCGAGGCGGCGATGCCCCGGGCCGTGCGGTCGCCGATGCGCTCGGCCAGCCATGCCGCGTCGATCACGTTACCCCCGCGCAAAACTTTGTGTAGTAACAAAACACCCATTGTACGCGGTACAAACGCGCCCTAAAGTCGGGTCCCATCGCGCCCCGAGCGCGACAAACCCCCTGTTACATGCGGAAATGGAGCGTTGTGCCGATTCCACGTATTCGCCTGGCGCTGCGGGACTGGGACCATCTCGTCCCGCTGCTCACCGGCCGGGTGCGCGCCCGCGGCGTGGCGCTGGAGATCGAGACCCGGGAGATCACCCCGGACGTCCTCGCCGAACCCGGGCTCGACGGCGGCGAGACGTCCTTCAGCCGCTACGCCCTCGGGCGCGGTGACGGCGACGAGCGGCTCGCCGGGCTGCCGGTGTTCGTGATGCGCGGCTTCCGGCAGCGCTGCGTGCTCGTCCGGAACGACAGCGACCTCGCCGCGCCGCGCGACCTGGCCGGGGCGACGATCGGGCTGACCGGCTGGCCCGACTCCGGCAACACCTGGACCCGGGCGCTGCTGCGCGCCGAGGGCGTCGACCTGTCGGCGATCCGGTGGCGCGTCGGGCCGCTCGCCGCCGGCGAGACCGGCAAGGACCGGCTCGGCGCGCGCCCGCTGCCCGCCAACGTGCGGGTCGCGGACCGGTCGCTGATCGACGGCCTCGCCGACGGCACCTTCGATGCCGTGTTCACCCCGTTCATGCCGCCGGAGATGTTCACCCGGCACAGCCGGTTCCGGCACCTGTACGAAGACCACCGCCGGGCCGAGAAGGAGTACTTCGCCCGCACCGGCTTCGTCCCCGGCATCCACATCCTCGCGCTCAAGCGGGAGGTCGCGGACGAGCACCCGTGGCTCCCCGAGGTGCTGCAGGACGCCTTCGAGGAGTCCAAGCGGGTGTGGCTCCAGCGCCGCCGGCTGCTCACCGACACCACGCCCTGGCTGCTGGACGAGCTGGAGACCCAGGCGCGCCTCTTCGGCGACGACTGGATGCCGTACGGCGGCGGCGCCAACGCCGCGATGGTCGCGGCGTTCTGCGAGGAACTGTACGAGCAGGGCATCGCGCCCCGCCCCATCAAGGCCGAGGAGGTCTTCGCGTGAGGATCGCCGTGGGCCAGTTCGCCTCCACCGAGGACTGGCAGACCAACCTCAAGACCTGCATGACGCTCATCGACGGCGCCGTGGAGGGCGGCGCGGACCTCCTCGTCCTGCCCGAGGACTCCCTCGCCCTGTTCATCGACGAGCCGGACCGGATCGCCGAGGCCGCGCAGCCGCTCGACGGCCCGTTCGTCACGGGCCTGCTGGAGCACACCGCCGGCTCGCGCACCACCGTCGTCGTCGGCGTCCACGAGCCCGCCGGGGACGGCAAGGTGCACAACACCCTCGCCGCGATCCGCGACGGCGGGATCGTCGCCGTCTACCGGAAGGTCCACCTGTACGACGCGTTCGGCGCGCGGGAGTCCGACCGGGTCCGCCCCGGCGACGGCGAGCCGGTCGTGTTCGACTGCGCCGGCTGGCGGGTGGGGCTCATGACCTGCTACGACGTAAGATTCCCGGAAACGGCCAGGCTGCTGGTCGACGCGGGCGCCGAGGTGCTCGCCCTGCCGGCGGCCTGGGTGCGCGGCCCCGCCAAGGAGCGGCACTGGGAGGTCATGGTCACCGCCCGGGCGCTGGAGAACACCTGCTACGTGGCGGCCTCCGGCGAGTGCGGCCGCCGCAACATCGGCGCGAGCATGGTCGTCGACCCGCTCGGCACCGTCCGCGACCGGCTCGCCGACCGGCCCGGGCTGCTGTGGGCGGTCGCCGACCGCGAGGAGCTCGACGAGGCCCGGCGCAGGCTGCCGGTGCTCGCGAACCGGCGCTTCCGCGTCGACCCGTCCATCCGGCCCAGAGAGGAGACGGCATGAGGGGCCGCACGGCGCTCTCCACCGCTCTCGCGGGCGCGCTGCTCGCCGCGACGGCCGCCTGCGGCGCGAACCCGCCCGAGGCCGAGGGGATCCTCGGCGGCGGCAAGTCCGCGCAGGGCGTCAAGGAGGCCGACCTCCGCCAGACCGTCGACCATGCGTTGCACGACGCGCTGCCCGCCGAGAACAAGGCGTCCGGCAAGCTGGTCTCGGTCAACAACGGCTCGTTCCCGCCGTACGAGATCGCCGGGTCGGACGGCCGCTCGCTGTCGGGGGCGTCCGCCGACCTCGCCACCGCGCTCAGCCAGCTGCTCGGCGTGAAGATCGAGCACGTCACCGTGGACGGGCTGCCGAGCGAGCTGACCGGCATCAAGGCCGGCCGGTACGACTTCGCGCTCGGCCCGATCGGCGACTTCCCGGAGCGGGAGGGCGACAACGTCTTCGTCGACTGGGTGCGCGAGTTCGTCGTGTTCGCCGTCCCGAAGGGCAACCCGAAGCACATCGGGTCCATCGCCGACACCTGCGGGCTGAAGATCTCGGTGATGGCGGGCGGCTCGGCCGAGGACGTCGTCAAGAAGCAGTCGGGGACGTGCGTCCAGCAGGGCAGGCCGGCCGTGCAGGTCCAGTCGTACAAGGACCAGCCGACCGCGACCCTCGCCGTCCGCTCGCACCGCGCCGACGCCTTCTTCTCCTCGCAGGCGCCGCTCGGCTACTTCGTCAAGCAGTCCGGCGACGACCTGCAGCTCGCGGGCACCGGCAAGGCCAACGGCTTCGGCGACCTGTACCAGGGCGCCGTCGTGGCCAAGGACTCGCCACTCAAGGACGTCCTGCTGCGGGCGCTGCGCAAGCTCGTGGAGAACGGCACCTACAAGAAGGTCATGACCGAATGGGGCCTGACCGCGAACATGCTCGACGCGCCGGGCGTGAACCTGGCGCCCAGGGAGGGGTGAACCGGCGGTGACCATGACCGAGAAGCGCTCCGGCGACACCGTCGCCGACGTCGACGTGGCGGGCGCCGCGCACGTCCGGCACCCGCTGCGGTGGGTGGCCTCGCTGGTCGTGCTGGTCCTCGCGGCCCAGTTCGCGCACCTGCTGTGGACCAACGACAACTTCCAGTGGGACGTCGTCGGCCGCTACGTCAACGCCTCCCTCATCGGGGACGGCATCGCGATCACGCTGGAGCTGACCGTCATCGCGATGGCCGTCGGCATCGCGGGCGGGATCCTGCTCGCGGTCGGCCGGCTGTCGGACAACCCGCTGCTGCGCGCCGCGTGCGGGCTGTACGTGTGGTTCTTCCGCGGCATCCCCGTGCTGGTGCAGCTGGTGATCTGGTACAACCTGTCGGCGCTGCTGCCGCGCATCTCGGTCGGGATCCCGTTCGGCCCGGAGTTCGCGCACGGCAGCACCAACCAGCTCATCACCCCGCTGGTCGCGGCCATCCTCGGGCTCGGCCTGAACGAGGCCGCCTACATGGCCGAGATCATCCGCGGCGGGCTGCTCGCCGTCGACCCGGGCCAGACCGAGGCCGCGCAGGCGCTCGGGATGGGCGGCGTCCGCACGTTCCGCCGGATCGTGCTGCCGCAGGCGATGCGGTTCATCGTGCCGCCCACCGGCAGCCAGGTGATCAACATGCTGAAGGCGACCTCGCTGGTCAGCGTGATCGCCCTCGCCGACCTGCTCTACACCGTCCAGTCCATCTACAACCGGACGTTCCAGACCATCCCGCTGCTGCTCGTCGCCTGCCTCTGGTACCTGGTGATCACCTCGATCCTGTACGTCGGGCAGTCGTTCATCGAGCACCACTACGCGCGCGGCGCCACCCGCAACGCCCGGCAGGGCTTCTGGGACTTCGTCCTGATGCGGCGCCGCCGCCCCGTCCCGCCCCCGGAGGTGACCGCTTGAGCACGCTGGAGAAGGACGCGCCGCGGGAGAAGGACGCGCCGCGCACCGGCGTCCCGATGGTCCGCGCCCGCGACGTCCGCAAGAGGTTCGGGCACCTGGAGGTGCTGAAGGGCGTCGACCTGGACGTGGACCCCGGCGAGGTCGTGGTGATCCTCGGGCCGTCCGGGTCCGGCAAGTCGACGTTCCTGCGGTGCGTCAACCACCTGGAGACCATCGACGGCGGCTCCGTGCACGTGGACGGCGAGCTGATCGGGTTCAGCGCGTCCGGCGGGAAGGTGCGGCACCTGCGCAAGCGGGACGTCACCCGGCAGCGCCGCGAGATCGGCATGGTGTTCCAGCAGTTCAACCTGTTCCCGCACCTGACCGTCCTGCAGAACGTCATCGAGGCGCCCACCGGCGTGCGCGGGGAGCCGCGCGCCAAGGCCCGCGAGCGGGCCCGCGAGCTGCTCGCCAAGGTCGGCCTGGCCGACAAGGCGGACGGCTACCCGCGGCAGCTGTCCGGCGGCCAGCAGCAGCGCGTCGCGATCGCCCGCGCGCTGGCGATGCGGCCGAAGCTGATGTTGTTCGACGAGCCGACGAGCGCGCTGGACCCCGAGCTGGTCGGCGACGTGCTGGAGACGATGAAGACCCTCGCCGAGGAGGGCCTCACCATGATCGTCGTCACGCACGAGATCGGCTTCGCGCGCGAGGTGGCCGACCGGGTGGTGTTCATGGACGGAGGCGTCGTCGTCGAGTCCGGACGGCCCGCCGACGTGCTCGACCACCCGTCCAACGAGCGCACGAAGGCGTTCCTCAGCAAGGTCCTCTGAGAACCGCCGCCCGCGCCCGGCCCCGCCTTCCGGGGCCGGGCGCGACGCGTTATGCGGAACCGAACGCGGGACCGCCGGATCAGAGGCGCTGGGCGATCCCGTCCAGGAGGCAGTCGAGGCCGCGCGCGAACGCGTCGTCCCAGTCGTGGCCGCTGAGATGCCCGTGCTCGGCCAGGCTCGGGTAGCGGTCCCGCTCCCGGGCGAGGAGGCCGTCCGCCGCCTCGCGCGCCTCGTCGGCGCCGCCGGAGGCGACCTGCATCAGCGCGGAGCCGATGACGAAGTTGGCGAGCGCGTAGGCGGCCGCGACCAGGTCGGGTCCGGTGAGGCCCGCGCCGGCGAGCGCGGAGTGCAGGAACTCGGTGCGCGCCAGGACGTTCGGGCCCAGCAGCGGACGCCCGAGCACGGCGACCGACCAGGGGTGGCGGAGCATCGCCGCCCGCCAGCCGTGCACCAGCGAGGCCGCGTCCGCGCGCCAGCCGCCCCGCTCGCCCGAGGATCCGCCGGACGGCACCGCCACCTCGCCGAAGACCGTGTCGAGCGCGAGGTCCAGCACGTCGTCCTTGGTCTTGACGTGCCAGTACAGCGTCGTGGACCCGGTGCCCAGACGCTCGGCGAGGCGGCGCATCGTCAGCCGGTCCGCCCCCTCCTCGTCCAGCAGCGCGACGGCCTCCGCGACGATCCGCCCGCGGCTCAGCGGCGGAGCCTCGCGCCGTGCGCGGTTCTCCCGCAGCCACACGCTCTCGGTCATGCGACCAGGCTAGTACATTGGGCGGGCACCGGATCAACGATCCGGTCCGTCGAACACCGTACGAGGAGGCGTGATGGGACACATCGACGTGAGCCGCCTGACGTACCGGCTCCCGGACGGCCGGCCGCTGCTGGACGACGTCTCCTTCCGGATCGGCGAGGGGGCGAAGGGCGCGCTCGTCGGCCCGAACGGCGCGGGCAAGACCACGCTGCTGCGCCTGATCGCCGGGGACGTCGCGCCGTCGGCGGGAACCGTGACGAGCACCGGCGGGCTCGGGGTGATGCGGCAGTTCATCGGCGGCGTCCGGGACGACCGCACCGTCCGCGACCTGCTGCTGTCGGTGGCGCCCGCACCGGTCCGCGCCGCCGCGGGGGCGCTGGCGAGGGCGGAGCGGGACCTGGGCGAGAGCGAGGAGAGCCAGCTCGCCTACGCGCGGGCCATCGCCGACTACACCGACGCGGGCGGCTATGACATCGAGGTCGTCTGGGACACCTGCACGACCGCCGCGCTCGGCCTGCCCTTCGACCGCGCCGCGGCGCGCAGGGTGGCCACGCTGTCGGGAGGCGAGCAGAAGCGGCTCGTCCTGGAGGCGCTGCTGCGCGGCCCCGACGAGGTGCTCCTGCTCGACGAGCCCGACAACTACCTGGACGTGCCCGGCAAGGAGTGGCTGGCGGGACGGCTGCGCGCCACGGGCAAGACCGTCCTGCTGGTCTCGCACGACCGGCGGCTCCTCGCCGACACCGCCGACCGGATCGTCACGGTCGAGTCCCGCGACCTCTGGGTGCACGGCGGCGGGTTCGCCGGGTACGCGGCGGCGCGGCGGGAGCGCACCGGACGGCTGCACGAGCGGCGCCGCCGGTGGGACGAGGAGCACGCGCGGCTGAAACGCCTGGTCCACACGCTGCGGCAGCGGGCGGCGAACAACGACGCGGTCGCCTCGTCGTACCAGGCGGCGCGCACCCGGCTGCGCAGGTTCGAGGAGGCGGGGCCGCCGCGGAGCGCGCCGAAGGAGCAGAACGTGCGGATGCGGCTGCGCGGCGGCCGCACGGGCAAGCGCGCCCTGGTGTGCGCGTCGCTGGAGCTGACCGGCCTCGCCCGCCCCTTCGACCTGGAGGTCCAGTACGGGGAGCGGGTCGCGGTCCTGGGCTCGAACGGGTCGGGCAAGTCGACGTTCCTGCGCCTGCTCGCCGGGGCGGACGTGCCCCACCGCGGCGAGGCGCGGCTCGGCGCGCGGGTCGTCCCCGGCCACTTCGTCCAGACGCACGCGCGGCCGGACCTGCGCGGCCGCACGCCCGCCGAGATCGTCATGACCGGGCACGCCCTGACCCGCAACGACGCGATGGCGGCGCTGGCCCGCTACGAGCTGGCGCCCGCCGGGGCACGGCCGTTCGAGACGCTGTCGGGCGGGCAGCAGGCGCGGCTGCAGATCCTGCTGCTGGAGCTGTCCGGCGCGACGCTCCTGCTCCTCGACGAGCCGACCGACAACCTCGACCTCGCGAGCGCCGAGGCGCTGCAGGACGGGCTCGCGTCCTACTCCGGGACCGTCCTGGCCGTCACGCACGACCGCTGGTTCGCCGCCGACTTCGACCGGTACCTGGTGTTCGGCGCCGACGGGCGGGTCACGGAGTCGGACGAGCCGGTGTGGGCATAGCGCGATGGTGATAGCGGCGGACGAGACGGGTATTTGATCGACCCGGCGCCGCGGGGGAGGCTGGAGCGGACCGGGAGGGGTGGGTGGTCGTGGTCGACCTGGACGACTGGCCGGGCAGCGGGCTGAGCGACGAGGAACTGGACGTCGCCTACAACGTGCGGCGCAAGGCCGGGCCGGAGCTGTTCGAGCGGCACATGGCCCGGTACCGGGCCGAGTCGGAGGCGGCCGTGGACGGACTGCCCGGTCACCCCGGGATCGTCTACGACGAGCCGAGCGGCGAGCGGCTGGACGTGTGGGGCGTCGGCGACGACGGCCTGCGCCCGGTGTTCGTGTTCCTGCACGGCGGCTACTGGATGGCGCTGTCGCGCGCCGAGTCCTCGTTCATGGCGCGTGCGCTCTACGAACAGGGGATCGCCACCGTCGTCCCGGACTACACCCTGGCGCCGAAGGCGACACTGGAGGAGATCGTCCGGCAGGTGCGGGCGTCCATCGCCTGGGTCCATCGGCACGGTCGCGAGCACGGCCTCGACCCCGAGCGGATCGTGGTCGGCGGCAGCTCCGCCGGCGGGCACCTCACCGGCATGACGATGGTCGGCGGATGGCAGGAGGAGTTCGGGCTGCCCGCCGACGTGGTGAAGGCGGCCATGCCGTTCAGCGGCCTGTTCGACATCCGCCCGATCACCCGCGTCTACGTCAACGAGTACGTGAAGCTGGACGTGCCGCGGGCCGCGGCGCTCAGCCCGGCGCTGCTGCCGCGCGAGCGGCGCTGCCCGGCGGTCGTCGCGGTCGCCGAGCACGACGGCACCGGCTTCGTGGAGCAGTCGCGGAGGTTCGCGCCGCTGTGGGGCGCGGGCGAGGCGATGGTGGTGCCGGACCGCGACCACTTCGACGTGGTGCTCGACCTCGGCGACCCGGCGTCGGCGCCCTTCGAGGCGCTGCTCGGCCTGGTCCGCTCGCTGTGATCAGTCCTCCGCGATCTCCGCGGCCTCGCGGCGCAGGTGGTCGAGCATCAGCCGGGCCGACGGGGTCGGCGCGCGGTGCGCGGGCAGCGTGACCCCGACCTGCCGGCGGACGGTCTCCAGCGGCACCGGCAGCGGCGCGATGTCGTCGTCGGTCCGCGCGACCAGCTGCGGCAGCGCGGCGATCATGTCGGTGTCGCGGACCAGCGTCCGGACGGTCAGCACCGACGTGCACTCCACCAGGTCGCCGGGCGGCTCCAGGCCCTCGGCGCGGAACACCTGCTCCAGCTCGGCGCGCAGCGCGGTCTGCTCCAGCGGCAGCACCCACGGGTAGTCGAGCAGGTCGGCGAGCGAGAGCCCGGCGCGGGACCGGGCCGGATGGCCGTGCCGCGCCACCAGCCGGACCGGCTCGCCGTACAGGGTGATCTGGCGCAGCCCGCGCAGGTCGCCGATCGGGTTGAGGCGGCCGAGGATCAGGTCGATCTCGCCGTCCAGCAGCCGCGGCACCTGCGCGTCGAACGTGGCCTCCTGGACGATCACGGTGATGCCGGGGCGGTCCTTCTTCAGCGCCGCGATCGCGCGCGGCAGCAGCACGTTCGAGCCCGCCAGCAGGGTGCCGATGGTGACGGTGCCGACCTCGCCGTCGGCCAGCCCGGTGATCCGCTCGCCGGCGCGGCGCAGCTCGGCCAGCACGGCCCGGGCGTGCTCGACGAACGCGTCCCCGAACATCGTCGGCGTCACGCCGCGCGGGCCGCGGGTGAACAGCTCGACGCCGAGGATGTGCTCGACCTCGCGCAGGCTGCGCGTCACGGCGGGCTGCGCCAGCCGCAGGTGCTCGGCGGCGCGCAGCACGCTGCCCTGGTCGGCGATGGCGACCACGAGGACGAGGTGCCGCAGCTTGAGCCGCCCGTTGAGCAGGTCGATCGCGCGCATACCGCTTTGATATCACAGCATCGTGATAGCTCTGCGGATCTTTGGTATTTGCACGGCATAGCTCCGCGGGCAGAGGATCGGTACGTCAGGGCAGATCGCGTCGTGGAGGAGCGGAATGAAGGCTGAGCACTACGTCGGCGGGGTGTTCCGTTCGGACGGACCGGCCTTCCCGCTGATCTCGCCCGCGGACGGCGCGGAGATCGGTGCCGTCCCGGAGGCGCCGCGCGAGGCCGTCGACGACGCGGTCGCGGCGGCCCGCGCGGCGCTGCGCGGCCCCTGGGGCGCCGGCGGCGCCGAGGAGCGGGCCGCGGCGCTGCGCCGCATCGCCGACGGGATCGAGGCGCGGTTCGCCGAGTTCGTGGACGCCGAGGTCGCCGACACCGGCCGCCCCCGCGCGTTCGCCGAGACGGTCGACGTGCCCCGCGCCATCGGCAACTTCCGCGCCTACGCCGACCTGCTCTACGGGCGCCCCGAGCGCGCCTACACCACGCAGGTCCCCGGCTGGAGCGCCGGCGGCGGGCAGGCCCTGAACTACACGGTGCGGCGCCCGCTCGGCGTCGTCGCGATCATCTCGCCGTGGAACCTGCCGCTGCTGCTGATGACCTGGAAGGTCGCGCCGGCGCTCGCGGCCGGGAACGCGGTCGTCGTCAAGCCGTCGGAGGAGACGCCGTCCACCGCGACGCTGCTCGCCCGGGTCGTCGACCAGGCGGGGCTGCCGTCCGGCGCGTTCAACCTGGTGCACGGGCACGGCCCCGGCGCGGCCGGCGAGCTCCTCACCGGGCACCCGGGCGTCGACGCCATCGCCTTCACCGGCGAGTCCGCTACCGGCTCGGCGATCATGCGCAACGCCGCCGACCACGTCACGCCCGTCTCGTTCGAGCTCGGCGGCAAGAACCCGGCGCTGGTGTTCGCCGACGCCGACCTCGACGCCGCCGTCGAGGGCACGGTCCGCTCGTCCTTCACCCACTCCGGGCAGATCTGCCTGTGCACCGAGCGCGTCTACGTCGAGCGCCCCGTCTTCGACGAGTTCGTCGAACGGCTCGGCGCGCGCGCACGGGAACTCGCGGACTACGGGCCGATGATCTCCGCCGCGCACCGCGACAAGGTCCTGTCGTACTACCGGCTCGCCCGCGAGGAGGGCGCCACCGTCGTCGCGGGCGGCGGCGCGCCGTCGTTCGGCGACGACCGGGACGGCGGCTTCCACGTCGAGCCCACCGTCCTCACCGGGCTCCCCGAGACGGCCCGCACCGTCCGCGAGGAGATCTTCGGGCCGGTCTGCCACGTCGCGCCGTTCGACACCGAGGACGAGGCGCTCCGGCTCGCCAACGACAGTCCCTACGGCCTCGCCTCCACCGTGTGGACCCGCGACCTGTCCAGGGCGCACCGCGTCGCGCCGAAGGTGGAGACCGGCATCGTGTGGGTGAACTGCTGGAACCTGCGCGACCTCCGCACCCCCTTCGGCGGCGTCAAGGCGTCCGGGATCGGCCGCGAAGGGGGAGAGTACTCACTGGACTTCTTCTCCGAGCCCGTCAACGTGTGCATCCAGATCTGAGAGCGAGCCAGTGACCGAACCGACCAACGAGAACACGGCGGACGCCGCGGCGATCGGCGCGGCGGCCGAGAGGCTGCTCGGCGCCCACGCCTCCGGTGTCCCGTGCGAGCCCGTCCGCGACCTCATCGCGACGGCCGACGACGCCTACGCCGTCCAGGACCGGATGACCGAGAGGTGGCTGGGGGAGGGGCGGCGGCTGTCCGGCCGCAAGATCGGCCTGACGTCCCGCGCCGTGCAGCAGCAGATGCGCGTCGACAGCCCCGACTTCGGGATGCTGTACGCCGACATGGCCGTCCCGGACGGCGACGAGATCCCCGCCGGCGCCGTCCTGCAGCCGCGCGTCGAGGCGGAGGTCGCGCTCGTCCTGGAGCACGACCTGACCCACGAGCGGCACACCGTCGCCGACCTCATCCGCGCGACCGCGTTCGCGCTCCCGGCCATCGAGATCGTCGGCAGCCGCATCCGCGACTGGGACATCACGCTCGCCGACACCGTCGCCGACAACGCCTCGTCCGGCATGTACGCGCTCGGCAACCGGCCCGTCCGGCTGGAGGACGCCGACCTGCGGCTGTGCGGCATGGTGCTGGAGCGGCGCGGCGAGCAGCTGTCCAGCGGCACCGGCGCCGCGTGCCTCGGCCATCCGCTGAACGCCGCGCTGTGGCTCGCCGACACGCTGGTCCGCGTCGGGCGGCCGCTGCGCGCCGGCGACACGGTGCTGACCGGCGCGCTCGGCCCGGTCGTGCCCGCCGCGCCCGGCGACGTGTTCGAAGCCCGCATCGACGGCCTCGGCGACGTCCGCGTCGCCTTCGGTAAGGAGGACTCCTGATGGTGGACGTGCAGGCGCTCGCCGCGAAGCTGGACGGCGCCGTCCGGGACGTCCGCGCGGTCCCGAAGCTCACCGACGCCGCACCGTTCGACGTGCCGACCGCGTACGCGGTGCAGCGCGAGCTGATCGAGCACCGGATCGGGCGCGGGGAGCGGCTCTCCGGCGTCAAGATGGGCTTCACCAGCCGCGCGAAGATGGTCCAGATGGGCGTCGACGACGTCATCTGGGGCCTGCTCACCGACCGGATGCAGGCCGGGGCGTCGGCGGACCTGTCGGGCCTCATCCACCCGCGGATCGAGCCGGAGATCGTGTACCTGATCGGCCGCGAGGTCCGCTCCGTCGCCGAGGTCGAGTCGGCCGTGGCCGGCGTCGCCGTCGGGTTCGAGATCCTCGACTCGCGCTACGAGGACTTCACGTTCACCCTCCCGGACGTGATCGCGGACAACGCCTCCGCCGCCCTCTACGGGTTCGGCGCCTGGCACGAGCCGCGCGACCTGGCCAACGTCGGGCTGCTGATGGAGATCGACGGGCGGCCGGTGCAGACCGGGTCGTCCGCCGCGATCCTCGGCGACCCGGCCCGGTCGCTGCGCGCCGCCGCGCGGCTCGCGCTCGGCGCCGGAATCCCCCTCGAACCCGGCTGGGTGGTGCTGGCGGGCGCCGCGACGGCCGCCGTCCCGCTGCCGAAGGACGCGCACGTCCGCGTCACCGGCGCCGGCCTCGGCAGCGCGGAGGTGACGACCCGGTGAGCGACGCGATCCTCGTCGAGGGCAAGGCGAAACCGCGCGGGCGGTTCCCGCACGTGAAGCGGGCCGGCGACTTCGTGTTCGTGTCCGGCACCAGCTCGCGGCGGCCCGACGGCACGTTCGCCGGCGCGAGCGCCGACCCGATGGGCGTCACCGACCTCGACATCCGCGCGCAGACCCGCGCCGTCATCGAGAACATCGCCGACCTGCTGGAGGCCGCCGGGGGAGGGCTGTCCGACGTCGTCAGCGTCACCACCTACCTGGTGAGCATGAACGACTTCGGCGGCTACAACGAGGTCTACGGCGAGTACTTCGACGAGACCGGACCGGCCCGCACCACCGTCGCGGTCCACCAGCTCCCCCACCCGCACCTGCTCATCGAGATCTCGTGCATCGCCCACATCCCACGCAACGGCGAGGAGGCCGGAGCATGACCCTGCCGCAGCTGACGTTCGGACGCCCGTTCAACTTCCAGGCGTGGATCGACGAGCACCGCGACCTGCTCAAGCCGCCGGTCGGGAACGTCCAGGTGTTCGACGACGCCGGACTGATCGTGATGGTGGTCGGCGGCCCCAACCAGCGCACCGACTTCCACGACGACCCGACCGAGGAGTTCTTCTACCAGCTCAAGGGCAACATGGTCCTGCGGGTCATGGAGGAGGAGGGCAAGCCGCCCACCGACCTGCAGATCAACGAGGGCGACGTGTTCCTGCTGCCGCCGCACGTGCGGCACTCCCCGCAGCGGCCCGAGGAGGGGTCGATCGGCCTCGTGGTGGAGATCCCGCGGCCCGAGGGGCTCAAGGAGGCCTTCGAGTGGTACTGCACCGAGTGCCACCACCTCGTGCACCGCGCCGAGCTGCAGGTCCGCTCGATCGTGGACGACCTGCCGCCCGCCTTCGAGGGCTTCTACGGCGGCGACCGCGAGTGCCCGAACTGCGGCGCCGTCCACCCGGGCCGGCAGTGGCCCGCGCACATGGTCCCCACGACGGCGCCCCGCGCCTGACCCCTTCCCGTCCGACGGAGCTCCAGTGACAGTCATCGACGTCCACGCCCATGTCTTCCCCCGGCTCGGCCGCGCCGAGGGCCGCACGCTCGCCGACCGGGACGAGCCGTGGCTGCGCGTCCACGGCGACGGCACCGGCATGATGATGAGCGGCGACCGGGAGTACCGCCCGGTCGAGGAGGGGCTGTGGGACCCCGCGCGGCGGGTGGCCGACATGGACGCCGCCGGCGTCGACGTCCAGGCCGTCTCGTCCACCCCGCTGATGTTCGGGTACGCGGCCGAGCCGTCCCGCGCCGCCGACTGGTGCGACCTGGTCAACGACCGCATCCTCGCCTACTGCGCGGACGCGCCGGACCGGCTGCTGCCGCTGTGCCAGGTCCCGCTGCAGGACCCGGCGCTGGCCTGCGAGGTCGCGACGCGGGCGGCGGCGGCCGGGCACCGGGGCGTGCACATCGGCAACCACGTCGGCGACCGGAACCTGGACGACCCCGGCATCACCGAGTTCCTCGCGCACTGCGCCCGGATCGGCCTGCCCGTGCTGGCGCATCCATGGGACATGCTCGGCGCCGACCGGATGCAGGGCCACATGCTGCCGTGGCTGTCCGGCATGCCCGCCGAGACGCAGCTGAGCATCCTCGCGCTGATGCTGTCCGGCGCCTTCGAGCGGATCCCCGAGTCGCTGCGGCTGTGCTTCTGCCACGGCGGCGGCAGTTTCGCGTTCACGCTCGGCCGCGCCGACAACGCCTGGCACCGGCGCGACATCGTCCGCGCCGACTCGCCGCGCCCGCCGTCGGAGTACACCGACCGGTTCTTCGTCGACTCCGCGGTGTTCGACCCGCGCGCGCTCCGGCTGCTGGTCGAGGTGATGGGCGCCGAGCGCGTCATGCTCGGCACCGACTACCCGTTCCCGCTGGGGGAGCAGGACCCCGGCGCGACGATCCGCGAGTGCCCCGGCCTCGACGACGCCGACCGCGCAAAGCTGCTCGGCGGCAACGCGCGGGCGTTCTTCGCGACCGCCGCCCCGGCGGAGGCCGCCGTTCCCGCCCCTTCCGCCGAGGCCGTGGAAGTCGGCAGTACGGACGTCGGCAGTACCGACGTCACCGGCACCGCCGTCACCGGGAGCGCGTCGTGAGCGCCGCACAGGAGGCCGCGGAGCGCGAGGCGCTCCGGCTCGACGAGACCGACCCGGTGCCCTCGCTGCGCGAGGAGTTCCTCGTCCCGCCCGCGCCCGGCGGCGCGTACCCGGAGGCGGCGTACTTCGCCGGAAACTCGCTCGGCCTCCAGCCGAAGGCCGTCGCGGGCCGCCTGCGCGAGGAGCTCGACGACTGGGCCCGGCTCGCCGTCGAGGGCCACACCCAGGCGCGCCGCCCGTGGGTCGACTACCACGAGCTGCTCCGCGAGCCCGCCGCCCGCCTCGTCGGCGCCCTGCCGCACGAGGTCGTCGCGATGAACTCGCTGACGGTCAACCTCCACCTGATGATGGCGAGCTTCTACCGGCCGTCCGGGGCGCGCACCCGCATCGTCATCGAGGACTCGGCGTTCCCCTCCGACTCGTACGCGGTCGCTAGCCAGGCGGTCCACCACGGCCTCGACCCGGCGGACACCGTCGTGCGGCTGACCCCCCGGCCCGGCGAGGACACCCTGCGCACCGAGGACGTCCTGGCGTTCCTCGAGCGCGAGGGCGGCACGGTCGCGCTGCTGATGCTCGGCGGCGTCAACTACCTGACCGGCCAGCTCATGGACATGGCCGCGATCACCAAGGCGGGCCGCGCCGCCGGCGCCGTCGTCGGCTGGGACCTGGCGCACGCCGCCGGGAACGTCCCGCTGCGGCTGCACGACTGGGACGTCGACTTCGCCGCCTGGTGCACCTACAAGTACCTCAACAGCGGGCCCGGCGCGGTCGCCGGCTGCTTCGTCCACGAGCGGCACGTCGCCGACCCGTCGGTGCCGAAGCTGTCGGGCTGGTGGGGGACCGAGCCGTCCGTCCGGTTCCGGATGGACCCCGACATCGCGCCGCCCGCGTCCGCCGACGCCTGGCAGCTGTCCAACCCGCCGATCCTCGCGCTGGCGCCGGTGCTGGCCTCCCTGGAGATCTTCGACCGGGTCGGGATGGACGCGCTGCGCGCCCGCAGCGAGCGGCTCACCGGCTACCTCGCGGCGCGGCTCGCCCCGCTGCGCGGCGTCCAGGTGATCACCCCGGACGACCCGGCGGCGCGCGGCAGCCAGCTGTCGCTGCGGGTGGCCGACGCCGGGGGGCTGGTCCGGCGGCTCGCGCGGGGCCACGGCGTGGTCGCCGACGCCCGCGAACCGGACGTCGTGCGGTTCGCGCCCGTCCCGCTCTACTGCACGTTCCACGACTGCCATCGCGCGGCCGTGGCACTGGATGATCTGACTTAGGTGTGTCGGGGTTCGGGGCGGCCCCGTATGGGGTAGGTTCGATCCTGTCGCCGCGACCGGCCAGGTGCGGCGGCCAGTCAGGCAGTCTCGAACGTTTGCTCTACGAAACGCCCGTAGAAGTTCAAGACGACGGGCGTTCTCCGTTTCTCCGGGTGACCGGCGGACGTGAGATGAGTCCGCTTGCAGCCCGGTCCGCCGCCCGGCGGCCCGGTGGTCACACCCAGAGGAGAAAGACCATGGCCGAAGGCACCGTGAAGTGGTTCAACGCCGAAAAGGGCTTCGGGTTCATCGCCCCCGACGGCGGCGGCCCGGACGTGTTCGTCCACTACTCGGCGATCACCACGAACGGCTACCGCAGCCTCGACGAGAACCAGCGCGTCGGCTTCGAGATCACCCAGGGCCAGAAGGGCCCGCAGGCCGAGGGCGTCTACCCGCTCTAAGGCCCGCGCTCAACGCGTGAACAGGCCGGGGACGCACGGCGTCCCCGGCCTTTCGCATGCCTAGGCGCGGTAGGTCGCGGCGTTGATGCCGACCGTGCGGAGGAGCAGCCGGTCCCTTGTGTGGTCGGGGAGCCGGGCAAGGGTCGCCATCATGCGGGCGTCGCGGCCGACCAGGTAGCGCGCCTTCGGGCGGCGCGCCGTCAGCGCCTTGACGATCGCCTTCACGGCCGAGTCGACCGGCCCCGGTTTCGCGCGGGCGCCGAACTCGGCCATCTTCGCGGTGACGCCCTCGTAGATGCGCTGGGCGTCTGCGTCGCCGCGCCAGCCGGTCGCCCGCCGAGAGGCGCCGGACTTGTCGAAGATCTCGGTGTCCAGCAGGCCGGGCTCGATCACGCTGACCTTCACCCCCAGCGGGCGCATCTCCACCCGCAGCGCCTCGGTGACCGACGCCAGCGCCGCCTTCGACGCCGCGATCGGCCCGAACGCGGGCCCGCTCATCCGGGAGCTCACGGCGCCCACGTTGACGACCCGCCCCTTCGCGGCGCGCAGCATCGGCAGCACCGCCTGGGCCATCGCGACCTGGCCGACCACGTTGACGTCGAACTGCCGCCGCCAGTCCTCCAGCGGCACCAGCTCGACCGGTCCCTCGACGATGACGCCGGCGTTGTTGACCAGCGCGTCCAGCCGCCCGCCGGTGCGGGCGGCGATCTCCTTGGCGGCGGCCTCGACGGTCTCCTCGTCGATCAGGTCGATGGTCAGGGCGTGGACCCCGGCGGGCAGCCGGCCGGCGTCGGACGGCCGCCGGATCCCGGCGTACACGTCCCAGCCGAGCCCGGCGAGCCTGCGGACGGCCGCGCCGCCGACGCCGCCGGCCGCCCCGGTGATCAGTACGGTTCGAGTGCTCATGGAGCCGATGCTGGGCCCCCCGGCCGAGCCGGACAAGACTACTGTTAACGCTATTAACGCGGCTAACAGGCATACACGAAGCGAGGTGACCGGTCGTGCCCGCACCGACCGCCGACGCACGCCGCCGGGAACTCGGCGACTTCTTGCGGTCCCGGCGCGGCCGGGTGACGCCGCACGAGGCGGGCATCGTGCCCGGACCGCGGCGCCGGACGCCCGGGCTGCGGCGCGAGGAGGTCGCGGCCGCCGCCGGCGTCAGCCTCACCTGGTACACGTGGCTGGAGCAGGGCCGCGTCAACGGGGTGTCGCGGCAGGTCCTCGACAGCCTCGCCCGGGCGCTGCGGCTCGGCGACGCCGAGCACCGGCACCTGCTGGAGCTGGCCGGCGAGCCCGCCGCCGAGCCGCCGGGCCCGGCGACGGTGACCCGCGAGGTCCGCGACCTGCTGGCGATGGTCGAGCCGAACCTCGCCCACGTGGTGACGCGCCGCTTCGACCTCGTGGCCTGGAACGCCCCGCTGGACGCGCTGCTGCGCAGCATGCCCGAGCGGCCGTCCGGCGAGGACCTCAACGTCGTCTGGCTGATGTTCCACAGCGCCTGGATGCGCGAGCGGTTCGTCGACTGGGAGGCCGAGGCCCGCTGGCTGACGGCGCTGCTGCGCAACGAGGCCGGGCGGCAGGTCGGCAATCCCGGCTTCGAGCGGCTCGTGGCGCGGCTGACCGCGACCAGCCCGCGGTTCCGCGCGTTCTGGGAGTCGCACGACATCACGCCGTTCACCCCGTCCGAGCGGCGGTTCCGGCACCCGGACCTCGGCGAGATCACGCTCCGCTACATGAAGATCAACGTCGAGAACGACCCGGACCAGAGCGTCCTGGTGCACTACGCGACGCCCGGGTCGCCGGCCGCCGAGGCCCTCGCCCGCCTCTCACGCGCGTAGCTCCCGGACGGGCGGCGCGGCGGACTCGGGCAGCCGGGCGGGACGCGGACGCAGCGCGCCGGCCAGCAGGACCGTCGGCGCGCAGATGCAGGTGATCAGCGCGAACGCGGCCGGGTAGGACAGCGCGCCCGCCGCCCAGCCGGTCACCGCCGGCGCGGTCAGCCCGGACAGGTAGGTGATCGTCGCGACGCCCGCGACGCCCTCGCCCGGCGTGTTCCCGGCGTTACCGGCCGCCGCGAACACCAGCGGCACGACGGTCGCGACGCCCGCGCCGATCAGCGCGAATCCGGCGATGCCCGGCACCGCGTCCCGCGCCGCCACCACCAGGACGCCGCCGAGCACCGCGACGGACCCGCCGCAGCGGACGACCGCGGCGGGGCCGAACCGGCGGACGAGGCGGTCGCCGGCGAGCCGCGTCCCGGCCATGCACGACATGAAGACCGTGAAGCTGGCGGCGGCGAGCCCGGGGCCGGCGCCGGCGACCTTGGTGAGGTAGACGGCCGACCAGTCGGCGCTCGCGCCCTCGGCGAACGTCGCGCAGAACCCGACGACGCCGATCGCCGCGACCGCCCGGTTCGGCAGCGCGAACCGGCGCGGCGCCGGGGCGTCCGCCGCGCCCGCCCGGTCGGGCAGGAGGCCGCGGCCCGCCGCGGCGCCCGCGGCGAGCAGGACGAGCGCGACCGCCCCGAGGTGGATCCGGGCGTCCACTCCGGCGTGCGCGGCGAGGATGCCGGCGCCGCCCGCGGCGAGGCTCCCGACGGCCCACAGCCCGTGCAGCCCCGACATGATCGGCTTCTTCAGGTGCCGCTCCACCGACACGGCGTGCCCGTTCATCACCACGTCCGACATGCCGGCGCCCATGCCGTACAGGAGCATCGCGGCGAACAGCCAGCCGGGCGCGGGCGACAGGGCGGGCAGCGCGAGGACCGCCGCCCAGTACGCGATCAGCAGCCGGGTGGCGGTGCGCTCCCCGATGCGGTGCGCGATCCGGCTCGCGGTCGGCATCGTCACGAACGCGCCGATGGACGGGCAGAGCAGGGCGAGCCCGAGGACGGTGGCGCCGAGGCCGAGGCGGTCCTGGATCCAGGGGATGCGGGTCGCCAGGGTGCCCGCGACGGCGCCGTGCACGGCGAAGACGGCGGCGATGGCGCGATGGGGACGGCTCATGCCCGATAAACTAACAGGCAGCCTTCCTGATGAAAAGCGGCCACGGGCGGCCCCGCTCACTACCATGGGGCTCGTGAAGACCGCCGACCCGACGATGGCCCGCGCGATCAACGACCGGCTCGCGCTCGACCTGCTGCTGGAACGCGGCCCGCTGACCGCCCCGCAGCTGCGCGCGCTGACCGGGCTGTCCCGGCCGACGGTCTCCGACCTGGTCGAGCGGCTCCGCGCGGACGGGCTGATCGAGGTGGCCGGGGAGACCGGCGCCGACCGGCGCGGGCCGAACGCCCGGCTCTACGGCCTGGTCGCCGGCCGCGCCCACGTCGCCGGTGTCGACCTGCGGCGCGACGCCGTGCACGTCACCGTCGCGGACCTCGCCGAGAACCCGGCCGGCTCGTCGTCGCGTCCGCTGCCCGACGCCCCGGACCTGCCCGGCCTGATCTCGGAGGCGGTCGCCGAGGCCGCCGGAGGCACCGCCCTGCACGCCGTCGTCGTCGGCACCCCCGGCCTGATCCATCCGGGCACCGGCCTGGTGACCGACGGCGACATGCCCGGCTGGCGCCCCGACCTGCGCCGGGCCCTTCAGGACCGGACGTCCGCGCGCGTCGTCGTGGAGAACGAGGTCAACCTCGCGGCCGTCGCCGAGCACCGCGACGGCGCGGCCGCCGGCCACGACGACTTCGCGCTGCTGTGGCTGGACGACGGCGTCGGCGCCGCGATCGTGCTGGACGGGCGGCTGCGGCGCGGCGCGTCCGGCGGCGCGGGCGAGGTGGGGATGCTGCGCTTCGGCGGCAGCGACCTCTGCCACGCGGTCGAGGTCGCGTCCGCCGGGCACCTGGACACCGAGGCGCTCGCGGACCGGGTCACCGAAGGCGTGTTCGCCCTCGTCGCGGTCCTGGACCCCGGCCTCGTCGTGCTCGGCGGCGCGCTCGGGCGCGGCGGCGGCGACCGCCTCGCCGGGCTGGTCGCGGACCGGCTCGCCGAGCTGAGCCCGGCCGCCACGGTGGTGCGCCCGGCCGCCGTGCCCGAGGGGGACGCGGTGCTGCGCGGCGCCGTCCTCACCGCGCTGGACCTCGCCCGCGACGACGTCTTCGGCCGCCCGGTCGCCGCGGGCTGACCGCCCGCCCGCGTCCGTGCCGCCGCCGCGGGCCCCGGCCTACCGCCGCGGTCCGGCCGTCACTCCCGGGGCAGCCGCTCGCCGGTGCGCAGCCGGTCCAGGCCGAGCCAGATGAACTCCAGCGCCATCTGCTCGGCGCGCTCGCGCGGCGTGTCGGGATGCTCCAGCCACCACGACACCATCGACAGCATCGACCCGTACATCAGCGGGACGAGCAGCCGCGCCCGCCGCTCGTTCACCGCGAGGGCGGCCGGCGACAGCTTCGGGTCGGCGCGGCGGCGGCGCAGCAGCAGGTCGGCGAACGCGGTGCCGAGCCGGTCGCGCAGCTCCCGCAGCTCCAGCCCGACCTCCGGCTTGTCCAGGTGCCGGACCACCAGCGACCACGCGTCCGGCTCCTCGGTGGCGTAGTCGAACAGCACCCGGATCATCGCCCGGATGCCGCCCGCCGTGCCGTGCGCGGCGGGCACCGCCTCGTTGAGCCGCGCCGTCAGCTCGCCGACGATCGCCTCCGTGACCTCGGCGAACAGCTCCTCCTTGGACACGAAGTGCTGGTACAGCAGCGCCTTGGACACCTGCGCCGCCGCGGCGACGTGCTCCATCTGCGTGAGGTGGTAGCCGCGCCGGCCGAACTCGGCCAGCGCCACCTGGAGCAGCTGCTCACGCCGCCGGGCGTACGGCATCCGCCGCCGCACGACCGGCCCCGTTCCCGCGGTCCCGGTGTCCGCCGGCCGCGTACCGGCCGGCTCCGCGCCCGCCGGCCCGGTTTCCGCAGGCTCGGTGCCCGCCGGTTCCATGCCGGCGGGCACCGTCCCGTGCGTTCCCGCGTCCCCCGTGCCTCCGGTCATTTCCCGAGGTACTTGCCCAGTTCGGCGCGCGCGACCGAGCGCACGTGGACCTCGTCGGGCCCGTCGGCGAGGCGCAGCGTGCGCAGGCCCGCCCACATGGCGGCGAGCGGGGTGTCGTCGCTGACGCCGGCGCCGCCGTGCACCTGGATCGCCCGGTCGACGACCTCCAGCGC
Source organism: Actinomadura sp. RB99 (assembly GCF_014706005.1). Taxonomy (NCBI): domain Bacteria; kingdom Bacillati; phylum Actinomycetota; class Actinomycetes; order Streptosporangiales; family Thermomonosporaceae; genus Actinomadura; species Actinomadura sp. RB99. The sequence continues at coordinate 76,291 of NZ_JABMCA010000013.1, forward strand.
GACCCGCGGCGCGATCACCTTGATCGCCGCGACCTCGGACCGCGCGGCCTGCACGCCCTGCTTGTCGATCAGCCACGCGGTCTTCAGCGTGAGCAGCCGGGCCTGCTCGATCGCCATCCGCGACTCGGCGATCTGCTGGCGCACCACGCCCTGCTTGGCGAGCGGCCCGCCGAACGCCACGCGGGACGCCGCCCGCTCGCACATCAGCTCCAGCGCCCGCTCGGCCATCCCGATCGCGCGCATGCAGTGGTGGATGCGGCCGGGCCCGAGGCGCGCCTGCGCGATCGCGAAGCCGCCGCCCTCCTCGCCGACGAGGTTCTCCACCGGGACGCGGACGTCGGTGAAGGTGATCTCGCAGTGGCCGTGCTGGTCCTGGTAGCCGAACACGGGCAGCGGCCGGACGACCTCGACGCCCGGGGCGTCGATCGGCACCAGCACCATCGACTGCTGCCGGTACGGGTGGCCCTCCGGGTCGGTCTTGCCCATCACGATCATGATCTTGCAGCGCGGGTCGGCGGTGCCGCTGATCCACCACTTGCGGCCGTTGATCACGTAGTGGTCGCCGTCGCGCTCGATGCGGGTGGAGATGTTGGTGGCGTCCGAGCTCGCCACGTCCGGCTCCGTCATCGCGAACGCGCTGCGGATCTCGCCGTCCAGCAGCGGCCTCAGCCAGCGCTCCTTCTGCTCGGGCGTGCCGAACAGGTGCAGGACCTCCATGTTGCCGGTGTCGGGCGCCGCGCAGTTGGTCGCCTCGGGCGCGAGGCTGGGGGAGCGGCCCGTCACCTCGGCGAGCGAGGCGTAGTCGGTGACGCTCAGGCCGTGCGCCGGGTCCTCGCTGTCGGGTAGGAACAGGTTCCACAGGCCGCGCTTGCGGGCCTCGACCTTGAGGTCCTCGACGACCTGCGGGACGTGGTGCTCGCGGCCCTGCTCGCGCAGCTCCGCCCGCTGGGCCGCGTACACCGGCTCCGCGGGGTAGACGTGGGAGTCCATGAATTCCTGGAGGCGGCCGAGGTGCTCCTGGGCCCGCTCGCTCAAACCGAAGTCCATTCCGCTAGAGTAACTGACGAGTCAGTTACTTGGGAGGGAGTCCCCATGGCAGCCTTCGACGGCACGGGCAAGGTCGCGCTGATCACGGGCGGATCCAACGGCATCGGCGCGTCGGTCGCGCGCCGGCTGGCCCGCGAGGGCGCCCGGGTCGTGCTCGCCGACGTCGACGCCGAGGCCGGCGGCGCGCTCGCCAAGGAGCTCGACGGCGCGTTCGTCCGCTGCGACGTCCGCGAGCCCGCCGACAGCGAGGCCGCCGTCGCCGCCGCCGTCGAGCGCTTCGGCGGCCTGGACGTCGCGTTCCTCAACGCGGGCGTCGCCGGCGGGGGCGACCTCGGCGAGGACTTCGACCCCGCGGTGTACCGCCGCGCCATGGGCATCAACCTCGACGGCGTCGTCTACGGCGTGCACGCCGCGCTGCCCGCGATCCGCGCCCGCGGCGGCGGGAACATCATCGCGACCGCCAGCATGGCCGCGCTCACCGCGACGCCCTTCGACCCCGTCTACGGCGCGAACAAGGCCGCGGTCGTCGGCCTCGTCCGCGCGCTCGGCCCCACCTACCTGCCCGAGGGCATCCGGGTGAACGCGCTGTGCCCGTCGTTCGCCGACACCGCGATCCTCGGCGAGATGAAGGGGCGGCTCCAGGAGAGCGGGTTCCCGATCCTCCAGGTGGACGACGTCGTCGAGGCGTTCATGCGGATCCTGGAGGCCGACGGCGCCGGCGAGGCGTGGTACGTCGTCCCGGGCCGCCCGTCCGAGCCGTTCAAGTTCCGCGGCGTCCCGGGCCCGCGCTGAGCCCGCCCGCCCCGCACGAAGGCGCCCACGCACCGAACAGGAGAGTCATGCGCGCGATCCAGATCACCGAGTTCGGCGGTCCCGAGGTGCTGACCGTCACCGAGCTGCCCGACCCGGTCGCCGGGCCCGGGCACCTGCTCGTCGACGTCTCCCGGGCCGGCATCAACTACGCCGACACCCACCAGGCCGAGAACAGCTACCTGTCGGAGTCGACGCTGCCGATGGTGCCGGGCGGCGAGGTCGTCGGCACCACCCCGGACGGCCGCCGCGTCGTCGCGCTCGTCGGCACCGGCGGGTACGCCGAGAAGGCCGTCGCGCCCGAGGCGCTGGCCTGGGACGTCCCGGACGCCGTCGACGACGTCACCGCGCTCGGCATGATCGTGCAGGGGGCGTCGGCGTGGGTGCTGCTGCGGCGCAGCGTGCACCTGGCGCCGGGGGAGTCGGTCGTCGTGCACGCCGCCGCCGGCGGAGTCGGCACCCTCGCCGTCCAGCTCGCCAAGGCCTGGGGCGCCGGGCGCGTCATCGCGACCGCCTCGTCCAAGGACAAGCGCGACCTCGCCCTGGAGCTCGGCGCGGACGTCGCGATCGACGCCAACGAGCCCGACCTGAAGGACGCGCTCATCGAGGCCAACGGCGGCCGCCGCGTCGACACCGTGCTGGAGATGACCGGCGGCACCGTCACCGACCAGAGCCTGAAGGCGCTCGCGCCGTTCGGCCGGCTCGCCTTCTACGGCATGGCCTCCCGCAAGGAGCCGTCGCCGGTGCGGCCCGCCTCGCTGATGTCGCACTCCACGACGATCGCCGGCATGTGGCTGGCGCACGTCTTCCAGCTGCCCGGCGACGTCATGCGCGCCGCACTGGACGAGCTGTTCGGCCTGGCCGCCGACGGACGGCTGCGCGTGGTCGGCGGCGGCGAGTACGGCCTGTCGGAGGTCCGCCGCGCCCACGAGGACCTGCGCGCCCGCCGCACCACCGGCAAGCTCGTCCTCGACCCGTCCCGCTGAGCCCCGCCGGGACCGGACCCGGAACGGCCGCGCTAGCCGACGAGGCCGTTCTCGTAGGCGAACACCACGGCCTGGGTCCGGTCCCGCAGCGCCAGCTTGGTCAGCACGTGCCCGACGTGCGTCTTGATCGTCTGCTCGGCGAGCACCAGCTCGGCGGCGATCTCGGCGTTGGACAGGCCCCGCGCGATGAGCCGCAGCACGTCCATCTCGCGCGGGGTGAGCCCCGCCGTCGCCGTCGGGCTCGGCCGCTGGTGGCGGCGCCGGCGCGCGAAGTCGCCGATCAGCCGCCGCGTGATCGACGGCGCGAGCAGCGCGTCGCCCGCCGCCACCACCCGCACCCCGGTCACCAGATCGGCCGCCGAGGCGTCCTTCAGCAGGAACCCGCTGGCCCCCGCGCCGAGCGCCTCGTAGACGTACTCGTCCAGGTCGAACGTGGTGAGCACCAGGACCTTCGGCCGCACGTCGGCGGGGTCCCCGCCGTCGGTCCCGGCGGGCGCGCCGATCAGCTCGGCGGTCGCGGCCAGGCCGTCCATCTCCGGCATCCGGATGTCCATCACCACGACGTCCGGATCCAGCGCGCGGGCCATGTCCACGGCCTCGCGCCCGTTCCCCGCCTGCCCGATCACCTCGATCTCCGGATCGGAGGACAGCAGCGCCGCGAGCCCGTCGCGGATCATCACCTGGTCGTCGGCGATCAGCACCCGAATCGTCACGACGCCACCCTACGGGGAACGATCAGTCCCCGTACGGCAGCTCGGCCGCGACCGTCCAGCCGGCGGGCGGGCGCGGGCCGGCCGACAGCGTCCCGCCGAGCATGGTGACGCGCTCGCGCATCCCGACCAGGCCGTGCCCGCCGCCCTGCGACCCGTCCGGGACCCCGCGCGGGCCGTCGTCGTCGACGGTCACCGCGAGCGCCTCGGGGCCGTACTTGATCTCCACGTGGACGCGCGAGCCCGGCGCGTACCGGGCCGCGTTGCTGAGCGACTCCTGGACGATCCGGAAGGCCGACAGGTCGACCCCGGCGTCCAGCTGGCGCGGCATGCCGACGACCACGGTGGCGACCGACAGCCCGGAGTTGCGGGCCGCCGCGGCCAGCTCGTCGAGCCGGTCCAGGCCCGGGCTCGGGGCGCGCTCGGCGCCCTCGTCGTCCGAGCGCAGCAGCCCGACCACGCGGCGGGTCTCGGTGAGCGCCTCGCGGGCCGCGTCCCGCACGACCCCGAACGTCTCGCGGGCGGCGTCCGGCAGGTCGGGGATCTTGAACGGGGCGGCCTCGGCCTGCATGGCGATCACCGACATGTGGTGGGCGACGACGTCGTGCAGCTCGCGGGCGATGCGGGCGCGCTCCTCCAGCACCGCCTGCCGGGCCAGGTCCTGCCGGTGCTGCTCCTCGCGGCGGCGCAGCTCCTCCTCCGCGGACCTGCGCCCGCCGACCGCGTCGCCGAAGGTCAGGGCGAGCGCGGTGATCCCGGCGAGGATGATGCCGAACCAGCCCGGCATGCCGAACAGCACGGCGGGCAGCAGCACCGCGACGATCGTCACCGCGCCGACCCCGACGGTCGTCTGCCGGTCGCAGCCGATCCCGGCGAAGAACAGGATGACGACCAGCGCGAGGATCGCGGTGACCGGCCACGGCATGAAGCCGGTGCCGTGCCGGACGAACACGGTGGCCAGCAGCCCGATGGCCGCGATGCGCCAGGCGGCGAGCGGCCAGCGGGCCGCGAAGATCAGCGGGGTCGCCATCAGCACCCCGAGCGGCCAGGCCGCCTCGGCGTCCACGTGGTACGCCGAGATGGAGATCGCGATGGACCCGGCCGTGAAGCCGATCGTCATGGCGAGCAGGACGGCGAGGATCGGCGCGCGCAGCAGGAGCCGGCCGGGGAGCAGGGGGACGGCGGGGTCGTCGTGGCCGGGCACGACGGCGGAGGCGACCCCGGCGAGCAGCCGGGGCCGCGCGCCGGCGCCGGGGCGGTGTGGTTCGTTCATCTCGCTGCGAGCCTAGAGCGCCCGGCGCCGCGCCCGCCTGCCTCCGGGGAGGGAGATCGGGCCGCCCCCGCTGGTATCACCGCTGCCCAGAGCCGGGGCGGCGTCTTCCAGCCTTTCCCGATTGACTTTATAGGGATTGTGGCCCATCCTCGTGGTGTGACGATCTCCGCCGCACTGCACGAACGCCTGCACGTCGATCTGCGCCTCCAGGCCAGCGCGCTGTGTCGCCGGACGCTCCGCTAGCGGACACCCGCTCGCGGCCGCGTTCCCGCACGTTCCACAGCACAGCCGAGGAGAGCGACAGATGACCGTCACCGCCACCGAGTCCGGCGCGCCCGAGTCCGGCACGCCCGCGCAGACCGCACCGCAGGAGGCGGGTGCGCCGTTCGCGCCGGCGCGGCTCGCCGAGCGCGCCCGCGCGCTGGCCGACCACCCGGAGGAGTGGGTCCACCGGGTCCGGCTCGACCCGCAGGGCCGCTGGTACGAGCGCCTCCACCAGGACGCCGACCACGAGATCTGGCTGATCAGCTGGCTGCCCGGCCAGGCCACCGGCTTCCACGACCACGGCGGCTCCGCCGGCGCCTTCGCCGTCGCCCTCGGCACGCTCGAGGAGCACCGCGTGCACGACCGGCGCGAGGTCGGCGCCGGGCAGGTGCGCTCGTTCGGACCCGACTACGTCCACGACGTCCGCAACACCTCGGACGCGCCCGCGGTCAGCGTGCACGTGTACTCGCCGCCGCTGTCGACCATGCGCCGCTACGACCTGGACGCGGGCGGCGAACTCGTCCGCCTCACCGCCGAGTCCGCCGAGGACTGGTGACGCGGGGGCCCGCCAAGGAGCGCGTTCCGGGAACGCGGCCCAACTCCGTCCCAGGGCACGGTCGCGGAACCGCCATTCGCGGGTGGGGCACGGGCAACGCAGCCGCATAAGGTCTTTTCTACGGGGAAGATCCGGCTCCATGAGCACACCGGGAAGCGGATCGAAGACCACGGTAGGCGAGGAGCACGGCGGCCCTTCCCACTCGGCCGCCACCGCCGCCCTCCTGGCCGGAGCCGCGGCGCTCGGCGGGTTCCTGTTCGGTTACGACTCCTCGGTCATCAACGGCACCGTCGACGCGCTCAAGGACACCTTCCACCTCAGCGGCTTCGTCGTCGGCTTCGTGGTCTCGGCCGCGCTGCTCGGCTGCGCCGTGGGCGCCTGGTTCGCCGGCCCGCTCGGCGACCGGATCGGCCGGGTGAAGGTGATGCTGGCCGCGTCCGCCCTGTTCGTGATCAGCTCGCTCGGCTCGGCGTTCGCGTTCAGCGCCGCCGACCTCACCGCGTGGCGGCTGGTCGGCGGCCTGGCGATCGGCGCCGCGTCCGTCATCGCGCCCGCCTACATCGCCGAGATCGCGCCCGCCGAGCTGCGCGGCAGGCTCGGCTCCCTCCAGCAGATGGCGATCGTCCTCGGCATCTTCGCGGCGCTGGTCGTCGACTACGTCATCGCCCAGGTGTCCAAGGGCGGCGCGACCGGGACGTTCCCCTGGGGCGGCGGCGCCTGGCGCTGGATGTTCGCCAGCGCGGCCGTGCCCGCGGTGTTCTGGGGCGTCATCGCCACGACGATCCCCGAGTCGCCCCGCTACCTGGTGAAGAAGCACAAGATGACCGACGCGAAGCGGGTGCTCGCGCGGGTCATGGGCCGCGGCGACGTGGACGGCAAGATCAAGGACATCGTCCGGTCGATCGCCGAGGACCGCGCCGTGCACCTGCGGGACCTGCGCGGCTCCCGGCTCGGGCTGCTGCCGATCGTGTGGGTCGGCATCCTGCTGTCGGTCTTCCAGCAGTTCGTCGGCATCAACGTGATCTTCTACTACTCGTCCTCGCTGTGGCAGGCGGTCGGGTTCTCCGAGAGCAACGCGATGCTCACCTCCGTGATCAACTCGATGGTGAACGTGGCGTTCACGCTGGTCGCGATCGCGCTCGTCGACCGGGTCGGGCGGCGCCCGCTGCTGCTCGGCGGCGCGGCGGGCATGGCGCTGTCGCTCGGCACGCTGACGGCCTGCTTCTCGACCGCCCACGTGGTGGACGGCAAGCCGGAGCTGAGCGGCGCCGCCGGGCCGATCGCGCTCGTCGCCGCCAACGTCTTCGTCGCCGCGTTCGCCGCGACCTGGGGCCCGGTCGTGTGGGTGATGCTCGGCGAGATGTTCAACAACTTCATCCGCGCGTCGGCGCTGGCCGTCGCCGCCGCCGCGCAGTGGATCGCCAACTGGCTGGTCACCACGACCTTCCCCGGCATCTCCGGCTTCTCGCTCAGCCTGGCCTACGGCCTGTACACCGCGTTCTCCGTGCTGGCGTTCATCTTCGTGATCCGGGCCGTCCCGGAGACGCGGGGGCGCGAGCTGGAGGACATGGACCGGCTCGAACGGCCGAGGCGGGAGGCCCGCGCATGACCGCGGAAACCGCCCTGCCGGGCGCCGCCCGCGTCGGTTACGATGGACCCATGCAGGCCGTATCGCTCGTGCTCGAGACGACGACGCCGGGTCGCCCCCGGCGCCACGGCCGCATGCACTGACATCGCACGCTGTGAAGGCCCCGGGAGCGATCCCGGGGCCTTCACCGCTTTCCGGGGTCGTTCCGGGGCCTCCCAGAGGAGGACAGGAGCAGTCCGATGGAGCCGGATGCGTCCGGGGCACACCCCGAGTCGATAGCATCGGAACCCGTTGATCCCAACCCACCATCCCGAGGAGTACCCGTGTCCACCGTGTCTGAGCTGCGCATCACCCTCGACGGGAGCGAGCGGGCGGTGCCGGCGGGCACCACCGCGGGGCAGGCACTGGACGCCGACGGCCGCACCGTGATCGCCGCCCGGGTCAACGGCGAGCTGCGCGACCTGGCCGGGGAACTGCACGACGGCGACGCCGTCGAGCCGGTCGAGATCGGCTCCGACGACGGCCGGGCGATCATGCGGCACTCCGCCGCGCACGTCATGGCGCAGGCCGTGCAGGAGCTGTTCCCCGAGGCCAAGCTCGGCATCGGCCCGCCGGTCGAGAACGGCTTCTACTACGACTTCGACGTCGCCGAGCCGTTCACCCCCGACGACCTCAAGCGCATCGAGAAGCGGATGCGCGAGATCGTCAAGCAGGGCCAGCGGTTCTCCCGCCGTCCCGTCTCCGACGAGGACGCCCGCGCCGAGCTGGCCGCCGAGCCGTACAAGCTGGAGCTCATCGGCCTCAAGGGCTCGGGCCCGGTCGAGGACGCGGCGGACGGCGCGAACGTGGAGGTGGGCGGCGCCGAGCTGACCATCTACGACAACCTCGACGCCAAGTCCGGCGAGCTGCGCTGGAAGGACCTCTGCCGCGGCCCGCACCTGCCGTCCACCCGCGTCATCCCCGCGTTCAAGCTGATGCGGTCCGGCGGCGCGTACTGGCGCGGCAGCGAGAAGAACCCGCAGCTGCAGCGCATCTACGGCACCGCGTGGGAGTCCCGGGAGAAGCAGGACGAGTACCTGAAGTTCCTGGAGGAGGCCGAGAAGCGCGACCACCGCCGCCTCGGCGCCGAGCTCGACCTGTTCTCCTTCCCCAACGAGATCGGCAGCGGCCTCGCCGTCTTCCACCCGAAGGGCGGCGTCGTCCGCCGCGTCATGGAGGACTACTCGCGGCGCCGCCACGAGGACGCCGGGTACGAGTTCGTCAACACCCCGCACATCACCAAGGGCAACCTGTTCGAGATCTCCGGCCACCTCGGCTGGTACAAGGACGACATGTTCCCGCCCATGGAGGTGGACGGCGGGGACTACTACCTCAAACCGATGAACTGCCCGATGCACAACCTGATCTTCCGGGCGCGCGGGCGGTCCTACCGGGAGCTGCCGCTGCGGCTGTTCGAGTTCGGGTCGGTGTACCGGTACGAGAAGTCCGGCGTGGTGCACGGCCTCACCCGCGTCCGCGGCATGACCCAGGACGACGCGCACATCTACTGCACCCGCGACCAGATGGTCGGCGAGCTGAAGAACCTGCTCACCTTCGTGCTCGACCTGCTGCGCGACTACGGCCTCAACGAGTTCTACCTGGAGCTGTCCACCCGCGACGAGTCGGAGAAGTTCATCGGCTCCGAGGAGGACTGGGCCGAGGCCACCGCGGCGCTGGAGGAGGCGGCGGGCGACTCGGGGCTCGACCTCGTGCCCGACCCGGGCGGCGCGGCCTTCTACGGGCCGAAGATCTCCGTCCAGGCCAGGGACGCGATCGGCCGGACCTGGCAGCTGTCCACCATCCAGGTCGACTTCAACCAGCCGAAGCGGTTCGAGCTGGAGTACCAGGCGGCCGACGGCACCCGCAAGCAGCCCGTCATGATCCACCGGGCGCTGTTCGGGTCGATCGAGCGGTTCTTCGGCGTGCTGCTGGAGCACTACGCCGGCGCCATGCCGCCGTGGCTGTCGCCGGTGCAGGCGGTCGGCATCCCGATCGGCGACGCGCACGTCGCGCACCTGGACCAGGTGGCCGCGCGGCTGCGCGAGCGCGGGATCCGGGTGGAGGTCGACTCCTCCTCCGACCGGATGCAGAAGAAGATCCGCAACGCGCAGAAGCAGAAGATCCCCTACATGCTGCTCGCCGGCGACGAGGACGTCGCCAAGGACGCGGTGTCGTTCCGGTACCGCAACGGGGAGCAGAAGAACGGCGTGCCGATCGACGAGGCCGTCGAGGAGATCGTGAAGGCCGTCGAGGCCCGCGTCCAGATCTGACACCCGCCCGTCCCGGGCCGCGCCCGCCCCCGCGCGGGCGCGGCCCGAGGGCGGTCATCCCCTCGAGATCGCGAAAGGCGCGCCGGCCCGCGCGCCGACCGCCCACACCGTTCCTGTGCCGGGGACGTGCGCCAGCGCGGTGATGGACGTCTTGGAGCCGGACACGGTCGCCTCCCTGCGCCAGGTGCCGTCCGCGTAGTGCAGCAGGTCGGACGTGCCCGCGAGCGTGCCGCTGTCCACGGTCGCCCAGAGGCCGCCTGTCCTGTCGTCGGCGAGTGCGCCGCCGAAGTGGGCGCCGCCCGGTGCCGCCGCCTCCTGCCAGGCGGTCCCGTCCCAGTGGTACGAGCGGTCCACGCGCTGCTCACCGGCCGTGGTGTACCCGGTCGCCCAGACGTCGTCGGGGCCGAGCGGGAGGACGCTGAGGAGGGTCCCGCGCGCGTTGGCGAGCTGCGGGGGCGTCACGGTGCGCCAGGACGAGCCGTCGTAGCGCGCGGCGTACGGGGCGCCGTTCGCATCCGCGCCGACGGCCCAGACGTCGTCCGGGGTGCGTTCGCTGAGGCCGCTGATCGTCGCGGCGAGCGAATAGGGGATCCAGGCGAGCCCGTTCCACCGGTACACCGGCGAGCCGTTGTACCGGGCGTTCGCGGTTCCCGCGAGCCACGCGCCCTGCTGGTCGGCAGCAAGGGCGGCGATGTGGTCGAGTCCCGTTGGTGCTTGCAGTTCGGTCGACGTGGTGCCGGTGAAATGGGCGATGTAGTCGGGGCCCTCGTCGCTGTACTCGCTGTACCGCATGCCGACCGCCCACAGATCGCTCACCGAGACGGCGTCCAGGCGGAGGATCCGGCCGAGGTCGGGCATCCCCGGTGTGTTCAGCCAGTGCCATGCGGCTCCGTCCCACCGCTGAAGGGTCGGATTGAGGAGCGCCGGGAGCGACCAGCACACGACGCCGAGGCACGGATGGTCGTTGGGGCGCTCGAACTGGTACCCACCGGTCCAGACGGCGCCGGGTGAGGCGGCGGCGACGGCGAGGAGGGCGCTATCGCCGACCGTGGGGGGCGCGGGTTGCACCGTCCATTCGCCGGAGGCGCGCGCCGTATTGGCGGGCACCGCGAGGACGGCGGCGACGACCGCGCCCGTCGCCACGGCGGCGAGCCCGGCGCGCAGGGCACGGGCGCGTGTCGTTCTGGCGATCGTCATGTCACGCAATATGTGACAACGCGCCGGTTACTCTCTTGTCCGGAGCGTGACAAGTTCTCCGTGCGCGGCGTGATCCGCACTGGGCACAATCGCGGGATGTGTCCACGCAACGGGCCCCGCGAGCGGATGCTCGACGCCACTTCCGCGATCGTGGAGGACGGGGACTGGGGCGCGCTGCGCCTCGCCCGCGTCGCGCGGGCCGCCGGGGTCAGCCGCCAGACCGCCTACAACGAGTTCGGGTCCAAGGTCGGGCTCGGCCGCGCGCTCGTCGAACGGGAGGTCGACGTCTTCCTCGGCGGCGTCCAGGAGCGGATGGAGCGGCACGCCGACGACGTCCCGGCGGCGGTGGAGGCGGCCGTGCTGTTCGCGCTCACCGAGGCGGAGCGGCGGTCCCTGCTGAAGAACATCTTCGGGGCCGGGCGGTCCCGCGACGACGAGCTGATCGCGCTGGCGACCCGCGGCCGGGACCCGGTGGTCGGGCACGTGGTCGCGGCGTTCCGCGGCTACGCCGACGCGACCTGGCCGGACGTCCCCGTCGACGTCAAGGACCTGCTGGTCGAGACGTTGATGCGGGTCACCGTCAGCCACGCGGTCGCGCCGCTGCACGCCCCCGCCGAGGTGGCGCGGAGCCTGGCGGAGCTGACCCGGCGGCTGCTGGCCTGAGCGCGGCGGCCCGCCGCCCGTGAGCGGACGTGCGGGATGCGCGGAGTTGGTAGCCTCAACGGTCACGTTCACGGACCGGGGAGACGAGCGAGATGAAGTCCACGAGGCCGCGGCGGCCGGGGCCGCGGCGGGCGCGCTCGGTCTGGGGCCGGATCGCCGGCTACGGGGGCGCCGCGCTGCTCGTGGCCGCCGCCATCGTGGTGCTCCTGGTCCCGCTGCTCGACAAGGACAAGGACGGCACCGGCGCCGCGGGGACGACGAGTCCCGGCGCGTCGCCCACGGCGGGCCTGGGCGGCGTCCCGGGCGCCTCCGGCGGGCCGGTGAACCCGACCAACCCCGTCCCGCAGAACACCGGCGGCTCGCCCTACACGGGCGGCGGCCAAGGGGGCGGGCAGAGCGGCGGACAGGGCGGCGGCATGCAGATCCCCGACCAGAACGGCACGGGCGGCACCGGGTGGTGCCCGCAGGGGACGGCGTTCTACCGCGCCGCCAAGGGCGGTGTCGATGTCACCATCACGGTCTCGTCCAGTGGCGCGATCCGCGCCGAGTTGTCGATCAAGGGGCACGCGCCGCAGGCGCAGCAGACGACGGTGTCGGGCGGCAGGCCGCACACGTTCCGGTTCAAGGGCGTGGCGGCGCAACTGGTGCGGCGGGTGAAGGTGACGACCGTGTCGGTCGGCGTGGCGATGCAGAACTGCTACGCACGGCCCGCCTGACGACCGAGGCCGCCCGGTACGCGGGCGGAGTCCGCCTAGCGCGCGTGTCCTGCGTCCAGGCCCGTTCCCATGGGCGGGAGGGGAGCGGACGCGGCGCCCGCCTCGCCGGAGCCGGGCCCCGACGTGCGGCGGACGTCCTCGACCGTCACGTTGACCGCGGCGACCCGGGCGCCCAGCATCAGCCCGGCCATCCGCGCGACCCCGGCCTGCACCGCCGCCGCCACGTCCCTGATCACGTGGCCGTACTCGACGGCGATGCCGACGTCGACCGTCACCGCGTCGCCGGCGGACCGCACCCGCACCCCCGACCCGAGCGCGCAGACCCCGCCGACCTCCAGCGCGGCGAGCACGGCGACCTTCTCGGCCACCTCGTCGCCGACCGTGATCCGTCCCTCCACCCGGGGCGGCGCGGCGGGCGGCGCGGCGGGCGGCGCCGCATGCGCGCCGCCCGGCGGGCCCCCGGCGGGGGGCGCGGGCAGCGGCGAGCCCGGCGGCGGCACCGGGCCCGGCATTCCCGGCGCTCCCGGGAAGAACGGCGTCGGACCCGCTCCCGGGCGCGGCTCGGCGCCGTCTCCGGCGCGGCCCTTGTCGAGCTCGGTCATGATCGCTCCCACTGTTCGGCTGGACGACCCATGGTGTCGGAGAGCCGGGCGGGACGTCACGCCCCCTCCCGCGGGCGCGTCCGGCGTTCGGCGGGGGCATCCCGGCTACGTGCCGGCGCGCGGGTCTCTCTATGCTGCTGGTCAGGCCGTGAACAAAAGGAGACCGCCGCCTTGACCACAGAGCCGGAGAAGCCCGTGGAGCAGCAGGGGCGCGACGAGGCGTCCGGCGAGGGCGCCGCGGAGCACCAGTCCCGCCTCGAGGAGGAGAGGGGCGGCGCGGGCGTGCCCGACAACTTCCAGCGGCTGTGGACTCCGCACCGGATGGCCTACATCAAGGGCGAGAACAAGCCCACCGGGCCGGGGGCCGGGGAGGGCTGCCCGTTCTGCGAGATCCCGGCGATGAGCGACGAGGACGGCCTCGTCGTCGCCCGCGGCCGGTCGGTGTACACCGTGCTCAACCTCTACCCGTACAACTCCGGGCACCTCATGGTCGTCCCGTACCGGCACGTCGCCGACTACGGCGAGCTCGACGAGGCGGAGTACACCGAGCTGGCCGTGTTCACCCGCCGCTCGCTCGCCGCGCTGCGCAAGGCCAGCGGCGCGCAGGGCTTCAACGTCGGCATGAACCTCGGCCTGGTCGCCGGCGCCGGCATCGCCGCCCACCTGCACCAGCACGTGGTGCCGCGCTGGGGCGGGGACACCAACTTCATGCCGGTCGTCGGGCACACGCGGGTGCTGCCGCAGCTGCTGCGCGACACCCGGCAGATCCTCGCCGACGCCTGGCCGCAGGACTGACGGTCCCCTCGCGCGCGGGCGGCCGCGGGCCACGGCATGATGGACGCCATGACGCGACGCGAGCGGCCGGTGCTGGTCTACGACGGAGACTGCGGGTTCTGCACCACCTCGGTGCGGTTCCTGGAACGCCACGTGCCCGTGGACGCCGAGGTCGTCGCGTTCCAGTTCACCGACCTCGGCGCGCTCGGCACCACCCAGGAGCGCGCCGAGCACGAGGTGCTGTGGGTCGACCGGGCGGGACGGGTCAGCGGCGGCGCGGACGCGATCGGGCGGCTGCTCACGGCCGCCGGCGGGATCTGGCGCGTCCCGGGCGTGGTCATGCGGACGCCGCCGGTGAGCTGGCTCGCGCACGCCGTGTACCGGCTCGTCGCGAACAACCGGCAGCGGATGCCGGGCGGTACGGCCGCCTGCATGCTGCCCGCCGCGCAGCGCCCCGGCGCACAGAGCTGACCCCAGCGCCCGGGACTGACCCCCGCGCCGCGCGGTGCGGGCCTTCAGACCGCCTCGGGCGCGGTCGCTCCCGCCCGGCCGCCGAGCACCCGGCGGAGCCGCACCGGCACGTGCCCGGTGAGCCGCTCCAGCGGCAGGAACGCCGCCAGCCAGATCGCGTGCGGCAGGAAGTGGATGCTCATCAGCGCGTAGGTGACGGCGTGGAACCCGGCGAAGAACAGCACGAACAGGTACAGCGGCCGCCCGCGCAGGAACAGCAGCGCCGGTGAGATCGCCTCCGCCGTGAACATGAACCACTGGCTGGCCTTCAGCAGCACCGGGTAGTCGATGAGGCTGCGCCCGAACGCCGTCCCGCGGCGGCTCAGCGCCCACTGGACCGTCGCCCCGTTCGGCCACTCGGGGAACCCGCCGATCTTCACCTTCGCCCACATGGACAGGAAGTAGGCGGCCACCACCGAGACCTGGATCCCGCGCACCGCCCACGCGGACGCCTCGCACCCGCGCTCGTCGTCGATCCGGGCCCGTCCCACGCTCGGCAGGACGAACAGCGCCACCACGAGCGCGAGGTGGTCGTGGTCGACCTTCCCGTACGACATGCTGATCGTGACCCACCACAGGTATCCGCAGGCGCAGACGTAGCCCGTCAGGCGCGGCAGGAACCGGCCCGTCGCCGCGGCGAACCCGGCCGCGAGCGTCACGGCCAGCAGCGCGTACATCGCGGCGGGCGTCGGCGCGGGCAGATGCAGCAGCCGCCCGAGAAGCACCGGCTGGTACAGGTCGGCGGGCAGCCGGGCGTGCGCCAGCGAGCTGCCGGTCAGCAGCAGCATGTCGAACGGCAGGAACACGTACCCGAGGAGGCGCAGCCAGGCGATCCGGGCGCGGGGGACCGGCCCGAACCACCACCGGCCCCACGGCGTGCGGGCGAGGTCCGGCCCGGGGCCCGCCGGTGCCACGGGCCGGGGCGCCTCCGGCGTCGCGGCGGCGGTCACCGCACGTCCCAGACCACGCGGTTGACGCGCTTGGTCGACACGACCTTGCCGTGCTCCAGCCTCTTGATCTCCTCCACGACGTAGACCCGGGTGAGCCGCGGGTCGCCGGGGTGCAGCCGGTGCTGCCCTTCGGCGATGCCCTGCAGCAGCGACGGGTCGCGGACGATCCGGCCCATCTGCCCCTCGATCTCGGCGCGCTTCATGCCCGTCCCGACGGCGTCCCGGGACAGCTCGACGTGCCGGCCCTCGGCGGTGTCGGCCTCGAGCCAGAACGAGCCGATGGTCCCGCCGTCGTTCTTCACCGAGAACGCGAACTGCGTCATCGGCCCGATGGGGAAGTCGTCGTTGCTTCCGAACGCGCTCGTGAACAGCAGCGCGGCGACGAACACCGCGCCCGCGAGCGATCGCCAGAGGCGCGCGCGGGCGCCCAGGCGGAGTGGGGGGAGGCTCACCGGACAAGCCTAGATCGCTGCGCGTCGCAGCTGCGACACGGTGACGAACTCGAAACCGCGGCCGCGCAGCCCGCGGATCATCGCGGGCAGCTGCGCGACGGCGGTCTCCCGGCTGGCGGCGCCGACGTCGTGGCCGAGGACGATGGTGCCGGGCCGGGCGTTGTCGACGACGGCGGCGACCATCTCCGCCGGCTCGTGGCCGAGCCGCCGGTCCTGCACCAGCAGCGACCACAGCACGAGGTCGTAGCCGTGCTCCGCGGCGACGTGCAGGGTGGTGCCGCCGAGCCGGCCCCACGGCGGCCGCAGCAGCGTCGGGGCCCGCCCGGTGACCTCCTCGATCGTCCGGTGCGTGCGGTGGATGGAGCGGCGGGCGTGCGCGAGGCTCAGCTTGGACAGGTCGTCGTGCTTCCAGGTGTGGTTGCCGACCTCGTGCCGGTCGAGCCGGCCCTCGACGAGGCGGGCGTTGCGGGCGAGCCGGCTGCCCACCATGAAGAACGTCGCCGGCGCCTTCGCCTCGTCGAGCGCGTCGAGGGCCTGCGGGGTCCACCGCTCCATCGGCCCGTCGTCGAAGGTCAGCGCGACCAGCCGGCGGCGGGTGTTCACCGCCCAGACGACGTCGACCTGCCGGTCGGGCGGCTGCCAGGAGTCGACCGACGCCGCGGACGCGGGGGTCGGCGGGTCCTCCCGGCGCCACGCCTGCTCGGTGGCGAACCCGGCGCCGCCGGCGAGCAGCCCGCCGGCCGCGAGGCCGAGGCCCCGGATGATGTTGCGGCGCCTGGGCCGGGCGGGCCGCCGGTCTTCCCCCGTGTCTTTCATGGCGCAGTCAGAGTTTCACGCCGCGAACCGCCCGCCATCGCCCCAGATGCCGAAATCGGAGTCACCCTCAGGGATGAGTCCGCGCCGCCATTTGGACGACTCCGGAAGGATCAAGGGAGGTGTCCCGGGGGGACCAAGCGGTCCCAGGGGGCCGAGCGGCGGGCGGGGCGGGGAAGCGGCCCGTCCCGCCCGCCGGCGACCTAGTCGTGCACCGCCTCGGCCTTGGCGACCTTGTCGGCCAGGTGCGAGGGGAGCGGCTCGTACCGCAGGAACGCCCGGTCGAACGTGCCGGTGCCCTGCGACATCGACCGCAGGTCGATCGCGTACCGGACGATCTCCAGCTGCGGCACCTCGGCTTTGATCATCGTGCGGCCGCCCGGCACCGCCTGCGACCCGAGCACCCGGCCGCGCCGCGAGGTCAGGTCGGACATCACCGCGCCGACGTACTCGTCGGCGATCAGCACGCTCACCTCGTCCACCGGCTCCAGCAGCAGCACCGGCACCTGCCCGGCGGCGTCCTTCAGCGCGAGCGCCCCGGCGGCCTGGAAGGCCATGTCGGAGGAGTCCACCGAGTGCGCCTTGCCGTCGTACAGCGTGACCTTGATGTCGACCAGCGGGTAGCCGGCGGAGACGCCGCGCTCCATCTGCTGCCGGACGCCCTTCTCGACCGACGGGATGAACTGCCGCGGCACCACCCCGCCGACGATCTTGTCGACGAACTCGAAGCCCTCGCCGGACGGCAGCGGCTCCACCTCGATGTGGCAGATGCCGTACTGGCCGTGGCCGCCGCTCTGCTTGACGTGCCGGCCGAGCCCCTTGGCGGACCCGCCGAACGTCTCGCGCAGCGGCACCCGCAGCTCGACCCGCTCGACCTCGACGCCGTACCGGGCGCTGAGCCGGTCGATCAGCACGTCGGCGTGCGCCTCGCCCATGCACCACAGGACCAGCTGCCGCGTCTCGGCGTTGTTCTCCAGCCGCAGCGTCGGGTCCTCGGCGACGAGCCGGCCGAGCGCCTGGCTGAGCTTGTCCTCGTCGGCCTTGGACTGGGCGCGGATCGCGACGGGCAGCAGCGGGTCCGGCATCGTCCACGGCGCCATCACCATCGGCGACGACGGGTCCGACAGGGTGTCGCCGGTCTCGGCGCGCGACAGCTTCGCCACCGCGCAGATGTCGCCGGCGCCGCACGAGGCGACCGTCCGCTGGGTCTTGCCGAGTGGGGAGGTGAGGGCGCCCACCCGTTCGTCGACGTCGTGGTCCTCGTGCCCGCGCTCCTCCATGCCGTGCCCCGAGACGTGCACGGTGGAGTCGGGGCGCAGCGTCCCGGAGAACACCCGGACCAGGGAGATCCGCCCGACGTACGGGTCGGACGTGGTCTTGACCACCTCGGCGACCAGCGGCCCGTCGGGGTCACAGCCGATCTCCACCGGCGGCCCGCCCTTGACGGGCGTCACCTGGGGGATGCCGTGTTCGAGGGGCGAGGGGAACGCCTGGGTGATGACCTCCAGCAGCTCCAGCATGCCGACGACCGGGCCGGGGTGGTCGCCGTGCGGCACCGACGTGGCGAGGACCGGGTAGAAGCTGCCGCGCGCCACCGCGGTCTCCAGGTCCTCGATGAGCGCCTTGACGTCGATCTCCTCACCGGACAGGTACCGGTCCATGAGGGTCTCGTCCTCGCTCTCCTGGATGATCCCCTCGATCAGCGACGCGTGCTGCTCGGCGATCTGCTCCAGGTACCGCGGGTCGGGCGCGCACTCGGTGCGCTTGCCGGTGGAGTAGTCCAGGCAGCGCTGCGTGAGCAGCCCGATCAGGCCCTTGAGCCCGTCGCCGTCCGCCGCCGGGAAGTACAGCGGGAGCACGCCCTCGCCGAAGGCGTCCTGGCAGCCGAGCACCACGTCGTCGAAGTCGCCGCGCTGCTGGTCGATCTTGGTGATGACGACCGCGCGGGGCATCCCGACCCGCGCGCACTCCTCCCAGATCATCCGGGTGAGGCCGTCGATCCCGTCCACCGCGGAGATCACGAACAGCGCCGCGTCGGCGGCCCGCAGCCCGGCCCGCAGGTCGCCGACGAAGTCGGCGTAGCCGGGGGTGTCGATGAGGTTGACCTTGATGTCGCCGTGCGTGAGCGGGGCGAGCGCGAGGTTGACCGAGCGCTGCTGGCGGACCTCGACGTCGTCGAAGTCGCTGACGGTGGTGCCCTCCTCGACCCGGCCGGCCCGCTGCAGCGTGCCCGCCGCGGTCAGCAGCGCCTCCACGAGCGTGGTCTTTCCCGCCCCCGAATGGCCGACCAGCGCGACGTTGCGCACCCTGTCGCAGCCGCCGGCCTCCGGTGCCCTGCCGGGGGCTCCCGGATGTCCTCCCTTGTCCGCCATGACTACCTCCTCGGACGGGCCTCCTCGCGGGGGCCCGCGTCGGCTGGGGCCCGGCCCGGAGGGACCGGCCCTGACGTCCGAGTGCGGCGTCCTCGTCCAACGTGCGTGACCGACGTCACACCCGTGTCAACACCCTTTCCCGTGCGCGGCGGGATCACAAGGGGTGAACGGCAAACAACCTGCTTCTGTCCGCCGCGCGGAACCGCAAACTCGGGCCTGACCGCGCCGGGTCGGCGGCGGCACTACGATTGGGCGCGCCAACGGCGGCCCCCTGGCCGATGCCGGCGGCCCCACTTCCGGCAGCAGGAGAACGGACGGCGATGCTCAACAGAATCAGGCCCGCGCTGGGGCGCGTCCTGACGCCCATCGGACGGACGGTCGCGCGGACCGGGGTGTCGCCCAACGCCATCACCGTCATCGGCACCGCCGGCGTCGCCGCGGGCGCGCTCGTGCTGTTCCCGCGCGGGGAGTTCTTCTGGGGCACGATGGTGATCACCGCGTTCGTGCTGTTCGACATGCTCGACGGCGCGGTCGCCCGGGTCACCGGCAAGATCTCCAAGTTCGGCGCGTTCCTCGACTCCACCATGGACCGGGTCGCGGACGCCGCGATCTTCTCCGGGCTGATGATCGGGCTGTACCGGGACGGGCAGCACGGCCTCGCCGGTGTCGCCCTGTACTGCCTCGTCGCCGGCGTCGTGGTGTCGTACGCCAAGGCCCGCGCCGAGGGCCTCGGGTACACCTGCAACGTGGGCATCGCCGAGCGCGCCGAACGCCTGATCGTCGCCCTCGTGGCGGCCGGGTTCGACGGCCTCGGCGTCCCCTACATCCTGGCGGTCGCGCTGTGGGCGCTGGCGGTGCTCAGCACCGTCACGGTCGGGCAGCGGTTCGCGACGGTCTACGCCCAGGCGAAGGAGGACCCCGCGCCGAAGCCCGCCGCGTCCGGTCCCGCGCCGGGATCGGGGGCGTCCGCCGCCGGGAACGAAGAGGACGAGGAGAACGGCGAGAGGGCGCACGCGAAGGCGGGCCCGCAGCCGCGCCGGTGACCCCGCCGCGCCGAACGCCGTACCCGTGACCGGGCCGCGCCGACGACCAGGCCGCGCCCAGGAGGGAGCCGTGCCCGTGACCGCGCCCGCAGGCGGCTCCGCGCCCGCGTCGCTGCGCGACGAGGTGATGGACGCCGCCTACGCGCTGGGCTGGACGGTCGTCCGCAAGATGCCCGAGGGCGCCGCCCGGCTCGTGTTCACCGCGGTCGCCGACCGCGCCTGGCAGGCGCACGGCGGCGGCGTGCGGCAGCTGGAGCGCAACCTGTGCCGCGTCCTCGGCAAGGACGCCGTGGACGACGAGGTCCGCGTCCTCAGCAAGCGCGTGCTGCGCTCGTACGCCCGGTACTGGCTGGAGGTGTTCCGGCTGCCCGAGTACGGGCGGGAGCGGATCGTCGGCCGGATGCGGGTCACCGGCGAGAAGAAGATCTTCGCGAACCTGGAGGCCGGCCGCGGCGTGGTCCTCGCGCTGCCGCACATGGGCAACTACGAGCACGCGGGCGCCTGGCTCGCCGCCTGCGGGCACCCGTTCACCACGGTCGCCGAGCGGCTCAGGCCCGAGTCGCTGTTCGACCGGTTCGTGGAGTTCCGCGAGAGCCTCGGCATGGAGGTCCTCGCGCACACCGGCGCGTCCGCGTTCGGCCGGATGGCGCAGCGGCTGCGCGCCGGGCGGCCCGTCTGCCTGGTCGTCGACCGCGACCTCACCGCGAGCGGCGTCGACGTGGAGTTCTTCGGCGCCACCGCGCGGATGCCCGCCGTTTCCGCCGCGCTGGCGCTGCAGACGGGCGCCGCTCTCATTCCCGTGACACTCTGGTACGAGGGGAAGTACTGGGGAGCGCGCGTCCACGAGGAGGTCCGGGTCCCGGACGGGGGCGCCAGGCGGGAGAAGATCCAGACCATGACGCAGGAGATCGCGCGGGTCTTCGAGGCGGGCATCGCCGCCCACCCGGAGGACTGGCACATGCTGCAGAAGGTCTGGGTGGACGACCTGGACCCGGCCGGGCCGGGGAAGGCGCCCCGGTGAACGTCGGCATCGTCTGCCCCTACACCTGGAACGTCCCGGGCGGCGTCCAGCAGCACATCCGCGACCTCGCCGAGGCGCTGATCGCGCTCGGGCACCGGGTGTCGGTGATGACGCCCGCCGACGACGACGCCGACCTGCCGCCCTACGCCGTGCCGGCGGGGCGCGCCGTCCCCGTCCCCTACAACGGCTCGGTGGCGCGGCTGGCGTTCGGGTTCCTGTCCTCCGCGCGGGTGCGCCGCTGGATCAACGAGGGCGGCTTCGACGTCCTGCACGTGCACGAGCCCGCCGCGCCGTCGCTCGGCCTGCTGGCCTGCTGGGCGGCGGACGGGCCGATCGTCGGCACCTTCCACGCCTCCTACGAGCGGTCCCGCGCGCTGTCGGTGACCGCGCCGATCCTGCGCAGCGCGCTGGAGAAGATCAACGGCCGGATCGCGGTGTCCGAGGCGGCCCGCACCAGCCTGGTCGAGCACCTCGGCGGCGACGCGGTGCTGATCCCGAACGGGGTCGCCACCGAGCGGTACGCGATGGCCGACCCGCTGCCGGGCTGGCGGGGCCGGGAGGGCGCCGGGAGCGCCGGGCGGGCCCGGGACGGCGGCGAGGCGCTCGGCTTCCTCGGCCGGATGGACGAGCCCCGCAAGGGCCTGCCGGTGCTGCTGCGCGCCTTCGAGATCCTCGGGCGCCGCCGGCCGGGGCTGCGGCTGCTCCTCGCCGGGCCGGGCGACGCCGACGACGTGGCCGCCCGCGTCTCGCCGGAGCTGCGCGACCGGGTGATCGTGCTCGGCATGGTGAGCGAGGAGGACAAGATCCGCGCCTACCACTCGGTGGACGCGTTCGTCGCGCCCAACCTCGGCGGCGAGAGCTTCGGCATCGTGCTCGCCGAGGCGATGTCGGCGGGCGCCCCGATCCTCGCCAGCGACATCGAGGCGTTCGACCGGGTGCTGCTCGGCGGCCGCGCCGGGGTGCTGTTCCCCGCCGGCGACCACGAGGCCCTTGCCGCCGCTGCCGCCGCCCTGCTCGACGACCCGGCCCGCCGCAAGCAGCTGTCCGCGGAGGCCCGCGCCGCCGTCCGCGCCTACGACTGGTCGTCGGTGGCCCGCGACGTGCTGCGGGTCTACGAGACGGTCGCCTACGCGGGCGCGGGCGTCGTCGAGTCCGGCTCCGGCGCCTGAGGAACGGTCCCATGCTCTACCACTGGATCGTCGACGTGCTGTTCTGGGTCGCCGTCGTGTTCCTCGTCGGGGTGTACGTGTCGTGGCGCGCCACCCGGCTGGACCGGCTGCACGTCCGCGTCGAGACCGCCCGCGCCGCGCTGGACGCCGCGCTGGTCCGGCGGGCCGCGGCCGCGCTGGAGCTCGCCGCGTCCCGGCTGCTGGACCCGGCCGCGAGCCTCGTGCTGGCCACCGCCGCGCACGAGGCCCGGACGGCCGACGCCGACAACCGCGAGTTCGCCGAGAGCGATCTGTCCCGCGCGCTCCGGGC
Source organism: Actinomadura sp. RB99 (assembly GCF_014706005.1). Classification (NCBI taxonomy): domain Bacteria; kingdom Bacillati; phylum Actinomycetota; class Actinomycetes; order Streptosporangiales; family Thermomonosporaceae; genus Actinomadura; species Actinomadura sp. RB99. Next base: position 98,426 of record NZ_JABMCA010000013.1, read on the forward strand.
CGTCGCGGACCAGCCCGACTTCGCCGGGACGGTCGCGGGGGAGGGCGGCGACGGCACCGACGTCCTGGAGGAGCTGTCCTCGTCGGCCGCGAAGGTCGCCTATGCCCGCCGCTTCTACAACGACGCCGTCGCGCAGGCGCGGGCCGCGCGCCGCAAGCCGCTGATCCGCGTCCTGCCGCTGGCCGGCCGCGCGCCGCTGCCGGACTTCTTCGAGATCGACGACGACCCGCCAGGGATCTGACGCCCGCCGCGAAGCCCGCCGCGGAGCCCCCGGCGCGCCTTCCGCCGCGGCGAGGGCGCGCCTTCCGCCGCGCCGTCCATCGTGCCCTCGCCGCCGAGTTGATCGCCTGGAGGCCGTCCCCGCGTACAGCGGACCGGGCGAACGCGTCATTTCCGTTCGCTACCCTCGGGCAGATCGCCGCAAAGGGAGGGTTATGCGACACGCGTGGCACAGGACGGTACGAGGCCGGGCGGCCGTGGGGCTCGGTGCCGCCGTGCTCGGCACCGCGCTCGCGGCCTGCTCCGACTCGCACGGACCGGGCACCGCGGCGCCGCCGAGCGCGCACGGCGGGACGGCGTCCGGGACCCCGGCGCCGACGACGCACCCGTTCAACGGCGGCACCACCGGGCTGGCCAACCCCGTCCTCGCGGTGAAGATCGAGAACACCAAGCCCGCGCTGCCGCAGGCCGGGGTGTCGGCCGCCGACATCGTCTACGTCGAGCAGGTGGAGGGCGGTGAGACCCGGCTGATGGCGGTCTTCTCGTCCAAGCTGCCCAAGCGCGTCGGACCGGTCCGCAGCGCCCGCATCTCCGACCTGCACATCCTCCCGCAGTTCGGGCATCCCGCCTTCGCGTTCTCCGGCGTGCAGAGCAAGATGAAGAAGTACATCCGCAAGGCGCCGGTGTACGACATCTCACAGGAGAACGCGGGTTCCGCCTACTCCCGCTCCAGCGCGCGGCAGATCCCCTACAACCTCTACGGCGACCCGAAGGCCCTGCTCAAGAAGGCGCCCAAGGCGTCCGCGCCGCACGACATCGGCTTCCGCTTCGGCCCGGCGCCCGAAGGCGGCAGGCCGACGAGTTCGTTCACCGCGAAATGGCCGGCGGCGACCATGGGGTTCACGTGGTCGGCCAAGCAGAAGCGCTGGCTCGCGAGTTGGGGCGGCAGGCCCGACACCGCGGCCGAAGGCGGACGGCTCGGCGGCGCCACGGTCGTCGTCCAGTACGCGAAGACGACCCGCTCCCGGTTCCACGACTTCCTCGGCAGCTACACCCCGCTCATCCAGACGACCGGCACCGGCCGCGCCGTCGTGCTGCGCGACGGGAAGTCCTATGACGCCAAGTGGTCGCGCCCCTCGGAGACCGCCGGGACCACCTACACCACCGCCGACGGCAAGCCGATGACCTTCGCGCGCGGACAGGTCTGGGTCGTCCTGCTGAACGACGGCAAGCCCCACATTCCATAGCGCCGGAGGCGGCCGGTCAACGGCCAATTTCCGGCCATTGGCCTGCCCCGGAGGGGCGTCGAAAAGCCCCGCTAGCAGGCAATATCATGGGGAGCGACCTGTCGTCCGCGCACGTGAGGAATGCCCGTGTCCACTTTGAATTCCGCCCCGGAGAACGCGCCCGAGACCGGCACCGCCCGCGTCAAGCGCGGCATGGCGGAGATGCTCAAGGGCGGCGTGATCATGGACGTCGTCACCCCCGAGCAGGCGAAGATCGCCGAGGACGCCGGCGCCGTCGCGGTGATGGCCCTGGAGCGGGTGCCCGCCGACATCCGCGCCGAGGGCGGCATCTCCCGGATGAGCGACCCCGACATGATCGACGGCATCATCTCCGCCGTGTCCATCCCCGTGATGGCCAAGGCCCGCATCGGCCACTTCGTCGAGGCCCAGGTGCTGCAGGCCCTCGGCGTCGACTACGTCGACGAGTCCGAGGTGCTCACCCCGGCCGACTACGAGAACCACATCGACAAGTGGGCGTTCACCGTCCCGTTCGTCTGCGGCGCCACCAACCTCGGCGAGGCGCTGCGCCGCATCACCGAGGGCGCGGCGATGATCCGCTCCAAGGGCGAGGCCGGCACCGGCGACGTCTCCAACGCCACCACGCACATGCGGCAGATCCGGCAGGAGATCCGCCGGCTCCAGTCGCTGCCCGAGGACGAGCTGTACGTCGCGGCCAAGGAGCTCCAGGCCCCGTACGAGCTGGTCAAGGAGGTCGCACAGGCCGGAAAGCTGCCCGTGGTGCTGTTCACCGCCGGCGGCATCGCCACGCCCGCCGACGCCGCGATGATGATGCAGCTCGGCGCCGAGGGCGTGTTCGTCGGCTCCGGGATCTTCAAGTCCGGCAACCCGGCGCAGCGCGCCGAGGCGATCGTCAAGGCCACCACCTTCCACGACGACCCCGGCGTGATCGCCAAGGTGTCCCGGGGCCTCGGCGACGCCATGGTCGGCATCAACGTCGCCTCCCTCGGCGAGGACCAGAAGTTCGCCCACCGCGGCTGGTGAACGCCCCGGCGGGGCGCCGACCGCGGGTCCGGCCGCCCGGTCCGATGACCGGGCGGTCAGCCGGGTGGCCCCCTCCCCGCCGCGGCGCCGGAGGGATTACGCTTGCGGCGCGGCCGGTGAGGGACCGGGTCGCCGGGGCGGGCCCCCCGGAGACCGGGCGCCCCTGCGCGGTGCCCGGCCGCGGGAGGGGAGAGCATGGCTTGGTCCGTCGCGCTGGCGTGCGCGAGCGCGGGTGAACCCACCGAGGTGTTCCGGCCGGGCCTCGTGCCCGACCCCGACGCGGCCGCGCGGATCGCACGCGGCCTCTACCCGGCGGACACCCTCACCGAGACCGGCGACACAGTCCTGGACTTCGCGCTCTGGCCGTACGAGGACGAGCTGTTCGTCGGCGCGTTCGAGCGGGCGCTGCTGCTGTGCGACCGGCGGCTGTTCTGCCTGGACGACGACGCCCGCCGGATCGCCGACACCGCCGCCGCCGCGCTGCCCGGCGCGTCCTGCGGTGTGCTCGTCCTGCACACGGTCATCCGCGGCTGCTGGTTCCGCTGGTACACCGCCGGCGAGCTGCGCCGCGACGTGTTCGTCACCGCCGAGGACGGCGTCGTCGTCGACCAGGGCGAGCGGCTCCCCGCGGAGCGCCCGTTCTGGCGGGCCATCGACGCGGGCGCCCCGGACGTCCCGCTCCCGTTCGACCACGAGGAGTTCGGGCTCGCCCTCGCCGCGGCCCACATGTTCGGGCGCGGCATCGCCGACCGGGGCAAGGACGGCTTCCTGCCGCTGGAGCTCCCGCTCCGCCGCTTCAAGCACGCGTGATCTCACGCGAGCCCGCCCCAGGGTGCCCGGAGCACCCTGGGGAAGATCCACCGCGCCCTGCCACGTTGTAAGGAACGTCCAGGGTTTTGCCCATACCGCGCCAGCGCGACCCCGAGAGGTGTTCACCCACGTGACTGCTGCCGTACCAACGATCGGCGTCCTCGCCCTCCAGGGCGACGTGCGCGAGCACGCCCGCGCCCTCGAGCAGGCCGGCGCGCGCACCCTGAACGTGCGGCGCGCCGAGGAGCTCGACCGGATCGACGGGCTCGTCCTGCCCGGCGGGGAGTCCACCACCATGTGGCGGCTGGCGCGCGCGTTCGAGCTGCTGGAGCCGCTGCGCAAGCGGATCGAGGGGGGCCTGCCCGCCTACGGGTCCTGCGCAGGCATGATCATGCTGGCGGACCGGATCAGGGACGGCGTGGCGGGGCAGGAGACCGTCGGCGGCATCGACATGACCGTGCGGCGCAACGCCTTCGGACGGCAGGTCGACTCCTTCGAGTCCGACGTCCCGCTGACCGGTATGGGGGACACGCCGTACCACGCCGTTTTCATCCGCGCGCCCTGGGTGGAGTCCGTCGGCGACGCCGTCGAGGTCCTCGGACGCGCCGAGAGCGGGCCGAACGCCGGTAGGATCGTCGCCGTCCGCCAGGGTCGTCTCATGGCGACCTCCTTCCATCCGGAGCTGACGGGCGACTTCCGCGTGCACCACTACTTCGCCGATCTGGTGCGCCGGGCGATGCGCAAGGAGGATTGACTGAATGTCCGGCCATTCCAAATGGGCGACGACCAAGCACAAGAAGGCGGCCCTCGACGCCAAGCGGGGCAAGCTCTTCGCCAAGCTGATCAAGAACATCGAGGTGGCGGCCCGCACGGGCGGCGGCGACCCCGACGCCAACCCCACCCTCTATGACGCCATCTACAAGGCGAAGAAGAACTCCGTCCCCAACGACAACATCGAGCGCGCGCGCAAGCGCGGCGCCGGTGAGGAGGCCGGGGGCGCCGACTGGCAGAACATCACCTACGAGGGCTACGCCCCCGGCGGTGTCGCCGTGCTGATCGAGTGCCTGACCGACAACCGCAACCGCGCCGCGTCCGAGGTCCGGGTGGCCCTCACCCGCAACGGCGGCTCCCTCGCCGACCCCGGCTCGGTGTCGTACATGTTCAACCGCAAGGGCGTCGTGATCGTCCCGAAGGCGGGCACCTCCGAGGACGACCTGATGATGGCCGTCCTGGACGCCGGCGCCGAGGAGGTCAACGAGCTCGACGACGAGAACTTCGAGGTCGTCAGCGAGGCCGGCGACCTCGTCGCCGTCCGCAAGGCCCTGCAGGACGCCGGCATCGACTACGAGTCGGCCGAGAGCAAGTTCCTGCCGAGCGTGACCGTCCCGCTGGACGAGGACAACGCCCGGAAGGTCTTCCGGCTGCTGGACGCCCTGGAGGACTCCGACGACGTCCAGGACGTCTACGCCAACTTCGACGTCTCGGACGACGTGATGGAGAAGATCGACGCCTGAGCCGCGCCGCATGCCGTGAACGCCGCCGCCGCCCGGAAGGGCGCGGCGGCGTTCGGCTTCCCGGGCGGTCCGCGCCATGGTCTACGGTCGGGGATCATGGAGATCCGCGTACTCGCCACCGCCGAGGAGATGGCCGCCACCCGCGACATCCGCGCCCGCGCCTTCGGGCCGCTGCCGGACGCCGAATGGGAGGCCACGCTGCGCCGCACCGCGCCGGTGCTGGCGGCGGGACGGCAGTTCGCGGGCTTCGACGGCGAGCGGATCGTGGCGACGGCACGCATCCACGACATGACCCAGTGGTGGCACGGCCGGGCCGTGTCCACGGGCGGCATCGGCGGCGTCACCGTCGCGCCGGAGGAGCGCGGGCGGGGCCTCGGGCGCCGCCTGATGACCGAGGTCCTCGAACGCTGCGCCGGTTTCGGGCACGCCCTGGCGATGCTGTACCCGGCGACGACGCGGATCTACCGGTCGCTCGGCTGGGAGCACGCGGGCGCCCAGCACACGATCGAGATCCCGGCGGAGGCGCTGCGCGGCATCGCCGCCGACCGGGTGCCGGTGCGCCGCGCCGGCTCCGGCGACGCGGCCGAGGTCGCGGCGGTGATCGGCCGCGTCCACGCGTCCGCCGGGGACTGCGGGCCGATCGGCTGGCACGAGTCCATGTGGCCGGCGTTCCTCGACACCCCCGACGAGTACTGCTACCTGGCCGAGGACGGGTTCCTCGCCTACCGCTGGGCCGAGGGGAACGCGGCGCTGGAGGTGATCCGGGCGGTGGCCGCCTCCGAGCGGACGCTGCGCGTGCTCTGGGCCATCGTGGGGTCAGGCTCCTCGACGGCTCCCACGGTGAAGGCCTGTGTCTCGCCCATGGACCCGGTCCTGTGGCTGCCGGGGGAGCGGGAGAAGGAGATCGTCCGGCGCAGCCAGTGGATGCTGCGGGTGGTGGACGCGCCCGCCGCGATCGAGGCGCGCGGGTACCCGGAGGGCGTCGCCGCCGCGGTCCCGCTGGAGATCGACGACCCGCAGCGGCCGGGGAACTCCGGCCACTGGCGCCTGGAGATCAAGGACGGCGCGGGGCGCCTGGAACGCTCCCGCGAGGACGCCGCCGCCGTCCGCCTGGACGTGCGGGGCCTGTCCGCCCTCTACGCCGGCGTCCCGGTGGCGACCCTGCGCCGCGCCGGCCTGCTCGGCGGCGGGGACGCCGGGGCGCTCTCCGCCGCGTTCGCGGCCACGCCGTTCTCCCTCGACTACTTCTAGCGGGACACGCCCGCCGCACGTGAACGATGTCATCCTGAGTTGGTAGCGTGTTCGGCCGAACACATGATCGAAGGAGCGGCCGTGCGGGTGATGGGGGTGGACCCCGGCCTCACCCGGTGCGGGGTCGGGGTCGTCGAGGGCGCGCCCGGCAAGCGGCTGCACCTGGTGCACGTGTCGGTGGTGCGGACCGACGCCGACGAGGACCACGCGCTGCGCCTCCTCGGCGTCGAGCGGGGGATCGAGGCGCTGATGGACGAGCTGCGCCCCGACGCCGTCGCCGTCGAGCGGGTGTTCTCCCAGCACAACGTCCGCACCGTGATGGGCACCGCGCAGGCCGCCGGAATCGCGATGCTGGCCGCCGCCCGCCGCGGCCTGCCGGTCGCCCTGCACACCCCGAGCGAGGCCAAGGCCGCCGTCACCGGCAACGGCCGCGCCGACAAGGCGCAGGTGACCGCCATGGTCACCCGCCTGCTGCACCTCGACACGGCGCCGAAGCCCGCGGACGCGGCCGACGCGCTCGCCCTCGCCATCTGCCACGTGTGGCGGGGTAGCGCGCAGCGGCGGCTGGCGCGGGCACGCGTCTCGCGAATCGAGGACCTGGCGCGGGCCGAGCGCGAGCGGCTCGCCGCCCGGAACGCCGCCGCCCCCGCGGGCGGCCCCCCGGCCCCCCGGGGCTCTCGTCCGAAGGACCCGAGCAGAGGAGGAAGTGCCCAGTGATCGCCTTCGTCAGCGGCCAGGTGGCCGCCGCCGGGCCGGACGGCGCGGTGATCGACGTGCACGGCGTCGGCCTGGCCGTGCAGTGCACGCCCGCCACCCTCGCCGGGCTGCGGGTCGGCGACCAGGCGAAGGTGCCGACCTCGCTGGTCGTCCGGGAGGACTCGCTGACCCTGTTCGGGTTCGCCGACGACGACGAGCGGACGGTCTTCGAGCTGCTGCAGACCGCCAGCGGCGTCGGCCCCCGCCTCGCGCTGGCGATGCTCGCCGTGCACACCCCGAACGCGCTGCGCCGCGCCGTCGCCGCCGAGGACCTGACCGCGCTGACCAAGGTGCCGGGGATCGGCAAGAAGGGCGCCCAGCGGATCGTCCTGGAGCTGAAGGACCGGCTCGGCGGCCCCGTCGGCGACGGCCCCGCGGAGGTGCGGGCGCCCGCCGCGGCCGAGGCGTGGCGCACGCAGGTCCAGATGGGCCTGATCAACCTCGGCTGGTCCGCCAAGGACGCCGACGCGGCCGTCGACGCCGTCGCCGCCGACCTCGACGGCGCCGAGGCGCCCCCGGTCGCGGCGCTGCTGAAGTCCGCGCTGAAGAAGCTCGCCAAGTGATGCGCGCGAACGGCCGCGTCGTCGCCGGACTGAGGAGCGCAGGGAGCGTGCGAGCGGAGCGACGAGGGAAGCGGCGGCGTGGAAAGGCCGTTCGCCGCCGAGCGGAGGCGAGGCGATGAGCGGCGAGGCGGACCGGCTGGTCTCGGCGGACGCGGACGGCGCCGAGGAGCAGGTGATCGAGGCGGCGCTGCGGCCGAAGCGGCTCGAGGACTTCGTCGGCCAGGAGCGGGTCCGCGAGCAGCTGTCGCTGGTGCTGCACGGGGCGCTGCGGCGCGGCCGCACGCCCGACCACGTGCTGCTGTCCGGCGGCCCGGGGCTCGGCAAGACGACCCTCGCCATGATCATCGCGGCGGAGCTGGGCCAGCCGCTGCGGATCTCCTCGGGGCCCGCGATCGAGCGCGCCGGCGACCTCGCGGCGGTGCTGTCCACCCTCGCCGAGGGCGAGGTGCTGTTCCTGGACGAGATCCACCGGCTGGCGCGGCCCGCCGAGGAGATGCTCTACATGGCGATGGAGGACTTCCGGGTCGACGTCGTCGTGGGCAAGGGGCCGGGCGCGACCGCGATCCCGCTGGACATCGCGCCGTTCACGCTGGTCGGCGCGACGACCCGGGCGGGCATGCTGCCGGGGCCGCTGCGCGACCGGTTCGGGTTCGTCGCGCACATGGACTTCTACGAGCCCGCCGAGCTGGAGGTGATCGTCCGGCGGTCGGCGCGGCTGCTGGACGTGGAGATCACCGACGACGGCGCCGCCGAGGTCGCCGGGAGGTCGCGGGGGACGCCCCGGATCGCCAACCGGCTGCTGCGCCGCGTCCGCGACTACGCCGAGGTCCGCGCGGACGGCGTGATCACGCGGGACCTGGCCGAGGCCGCCCTGCGACTCTACGAGGTGGACGAGCGTGGTCTGGACCGGCTCGACCGCGCCGTCCTGGGGTCCCTGTTGCGCAAGTTCGGCGGGGGGCCGGTGGGGCTGTCGACGCTCGCGGTGTCGGTGGGGGAGGAGCCCGAGACGGTCGAGGTCGTCGCCGAGCCGTTCCTCGTCCGGCAGGGCCTGCTGGCCAGGACGCCCCGCGGGCGCATCGCGACGCCCGCCGCGTGGGCGCATCTCGGCGTCGCGCAGCCGCCCTCGTCGCCGATGGCCGGTACGCTGTTCGAGGTGGACGACGACGCCGATCGGCCCGAACAGTGATCATGTTGTAACGGGATGGGAACTTCCCGGCGTCGCGGATCGTCACGTCGTTGCCGGGGTCTCGCGTACTCTCTAGACTCCGGGACTTGGTTCCACCGTCTCCAGCCCGCGTTCCCCATGGGGTGGCCGATCCGGTCACAGGCTGGGCAAACCACATCGGAAGGATGCCCCAGTAATGGGCAGCGACATGATTTTGGCGGCTTCGTCCGGCGGCAGCGGGGGCTTCAACCTGCTGCTGCTCCTCGCCGTCCCCGTGGTCTTCTACTTCCTGCTCATCCGGCCGCAGAGCAAGCGGCGCAAGGAGCAGATGAACATGCAGAGCGCCATGGAACCGGGAGCCCGGGTGCTGACGACCAGCGGCATCCGCGCCACCGTGGTCTCCGTCGACGACGACGGTCTCCTGCTGGAGATCGCGCCGGGCGTCGAGGTCCACTTCGTCAAGCAGGCCGTCATGCAGGTCCTCAAGGACGACGAGCCGGAGGAGCTGGACGACGAGGCCGACGACGACGAGCTCGAGGCGGACGAGGACGACGAGCGCGTCGACCTGTCCAAGGACGAGCCGTCCGAGGTGGACCTGTCCAAGGACGCCGACCGCGTCGAGGACGCGGACCTCGGCGACGAGGACGAGGCCGAGGAGTCCAAGCCCAAGGCGAAGGCCAAGGCCGGGGAGAAGCCCTAGGCCTGACACGCCTCCGGCAACGACTCAAGGACGGGAAGAAAACGACCAGTGGCCTCGCCTAGCAACGTTCCCAAGCCCGGGCGCACGCTCTTCGCGCTCTTCGCGGTCATCGCGATCCTGGCCGGCGTCGCGCTCCTGCAAGGGCAGACCAAGCCGAAACTCGGCCTGGACCTGGCGGGCGGGACGACCGTCACGCTCACCGCCAAGACCGAGAAGGGCAAGAACCCGCCGGCGGACCTGATGGACCAGGCCGTCAAGATCATGACGCAGCGGGTCAACGGTCTGGGCGTGTCCGACGCCGAGGTCGCCAAGCAGGGCAGCAACAACATCGTGGTGAACGTGCCCGGCGAGGGGCAGGGCCGCGTCGTGGGGCTGATCGGCACGACCGCGAAGCTCCAGTTCCGGCAGGTGTTCGCCTACACCGACGGCAAGCCCACGGCGGGCGGGGCCACGCCCTCCCCGTCCGCGAGCCCGTCCGGCACGGCGAGCCCGTCCGGCAAGCCGACCGCGAAGCCGTCGGGGTCGGCGTCCCCGTCCGCGTCCGCCACGCCGCGCAAGCGCGCGGTGTCGGACGCGCTGGCGGCGCCGACGCCGAACCCGTCCGGCTCGGGCTCGCCGTCCCCCACGGCGTCCCCGTCCGCGTCGCCGTCGTCGCCGCTGGTGTCGCCGGCGCCGTCCACCGGCACCCAGACCTACCCGGGCGTCACCGACAAGGCGGTCATCCAGCAGTTCGAGTCGCTGGACTGCTACAACGGCGACCGCCACGCCCCGGGCGCGAACGACCCGAACCGCAAGTTCGTCGCGGCGTGCGCGCAGAAGGTCGAGAACGGCCAGGTCGGCAAGTACATCCTCGGCCCGGTCCGGGTGCTCGGCGAGAACGTCAAGAGCGCGACCGCGATGCCGCCGAACTCCCAGCAGGGCCAGGCGAGCTGGTCGGTGGCGCTGAAGTTCGACGGCAAGGGCGCCCGCCAGTTCGGCGACGTCACCACCGACGCGTCCAAGGCGTACCAGAGCGACTCGTCCTCGCCGCAGTCGCAGGTCGCGATCGTCCTGGACGGCCAGGTGGTCTCCGCGCCGCAGATCAACCAGGGCGCGATCACCGGCGGCAGCGCCAGCATCGACGGCCCCGCCGACAGCTTCACCCAGCAGTACGCGACCGACCTCGCCAACGTGCTGAAGTACGGGGCGCTGCCGCTGGAGTTCAAGCAGAGCTCCATCGACGAGGTGTCGTCCACGCTGGGCTCCGACCAGCTGACCGGCGGCCTGATCGCCGGCGCGATCGGCCTCGGCCTGGTCGTCCTCTACTGCATGCTGTACTACCGGGGCCTCGGCCTCGTGGCGGTGTCCAGCCTGATCGTCGCCTCCGTGATCACCTATGAGGCGGTGGTGATCCTCGGCGAGGGGATGGGCTTCCGGCTGTCGCTGCCGCACATCATCGGCCTGATCGTGTCGATCGGCATCACCGCCGACTCGTTCATCGTCTACTTCGAGCGGCTGCGGGACGAGCTGAGAGCGGGCCGCAGGCTCCGCTCCTCGGTGGAGAACGCCTGGAAGCGGGCGCGGCGCACCATCCTCGTCGCCGACGCCGTGACGTTCCTGGCCGCCGTGGTGCTGTACTTCCTCGCGGTCGGCGGCGTCGCCGGGTTCGCGTTCGCGATGGGCCTGACCACGCTGATCGACATCGTGGTGGTGTTCTTCTTCACCAAGCCGATGGTGGCCCTGCTGTCGCGGACGAACTTCTTCGGCCGCGGGCATCCGATGTCCGGGCTGGACGCCAAACGGCTGCGCCGCAACCTGCAGGACGCCGACGGCGTCGCCGCCCGCAAGACGAGCCAGGAGGCCTGAGCCATGGGGCTGCGCGCGGTCCTCTCCCGGATCTACCGGGGTGAGATCAGCGCCGACATCGTCGGCAAGCCGAAGATCTGGTACTCGCTGTCCGGGGCGCTGCTGATCCTGTCGATCGCCGGGCTGCTGATCCAGGGCCTCAACTTCGGCGTGGAGTTCAAGGGCGGCTCGGTCTTCACCTTCAAGTCGCCGAGCTCCTCGATCGAGCAGGTGCGCGGCGCCGCGTCCGACGGCGGCGCGCACGACCCGATCGTGCAGAAGGCCGGCGACGACTGGCGGGTCACGACCCAGAGCCTGTCCTCGGACCAGGTCACCCAGGTCAAGGCGACCATCACCAAGGAGCTGAAGGTCCCCGCCAGCAAGGTCAGCACCCAGGTGGTCGGCGCCTCGTGGGGCGGGGAGATCCAGAAGAAGGCGTGGCAGGCGCTCATCGTCTTCATGATCCTGATCATCGGCTACCTGTCGGTGGCGTTCGAGTGGCGGATGGCGCTCGCCGCCGTGGTCGCCCTCGTGCACGACCTGGTCATCACGGCGGGCGTGTACGCCTGGTCCGGGTTCGAGGTCACGCCCGCGACGCTGCTGGGGTTCCTGACGATCCTCGGATACTCGCTGTACGACGCGGTGGTCGTGTTCGACATGATCAAGGAGGTCACCAAGCCGCTCGGCCCGACCTCCAGGACCACCTACAGCGAGGCGGCGAACCAGGCGCTGAGCAGCACCCTGGTCCGGTCGCTGAATACCTCGCTGGTCGCGATCCTGCCCGTCGGCGCGATCCTGTTCATCGGCACCACGCTGTTCGGCGCGGGCACGCTGAAGGACCTGTCGCTCGCGCTGTTCGTCGGCATGATCATCGGTACGTACTCCTCGCTGTGCGTGGCGACGCCGCTGCTGGTGCAGCTCAAGGAGCGCGAGCCGAAGTACAAGCAGATCCGCGCCAACATCGCCCGCCGCGAGCAGAGCGCCAAGCGGCAGGCCAGGAGCGCGAAGGTCAAGGCCGCGACCGGGGCGTCCGGCGACGCGCCGCCGGACGACGGGCCGGACGACGGCGACGACGACGCGCCGGCCTCCGAGGAGCTGCCGTCCGGCGTGACCGTCCGGAAGGTCGTGCAGACGGGACCGCGGCAGCAGCCGCGCCGCGGCACCCGCCAGCAGCGCCGCGGCAAGTAGAGCAGGACGCGCCGTGCCCGCGCCGGTCACCCACCGTGGTGACGGGCGCGGGCACGGCGCGGTCATGAGCGGGATCACGTGGGATTCGTCACAGGGAGTGAAACGGTGGACCTCGGCAAGCTGATCCAGGAGCGGATCCGCGACGTGGACGACTATCCGAAGCCGGGCGTGGTGTTCAAGGACATCACCCCGCTGCTGGCCGACCACGTCGCGTTCGCCGGGGTCGTCGACACGATCGTCAACCACCACGGCCGCGGCACCGTCGACAAGATCGTCGGGATCGAGGCGCGCGGGTTCATCCTCGCCGCGCCGGTCGCCTACCACTTCGGCGCCGGCTTCGTCCCGGTGCGCAAAAAGGGGAAGCTGCCGTCGCGGACGCACGAGGAGACCTATGATCTCGAGTACGGGACGGAGACGATCGAGATCCACGTCGACGCCTTCGAGCCCGGTGACCGGGTGCTGATCGTCGACGACGTGCTGGCCACCGGCGGGACGGCCCGGGCCGCCGCCGAGCTGGTCCGCCGCGGCGGCGGGGAGGTCGTCGGCCTGTCGGTGCTGCTGGAGCTGTCGTTCCTGCACGGACGCGACAAGCTGGGGAATCTGGACGTCCACTCATTGGTTACGGTCTAGGACGAAATGCCCGGCGGATACACTGGCCACCAGGATCCGCCGGAGACGGGTGCGTCCCGCCGGCGCGGAGGCGGCGCCCGCGAGGGCTGAGGAGGCTGGGTGCGCGGTGAGGTGGTATCGACCGGAGCGGTGACCGACGCCGCCGTGGACGCCGCGGACGAGGCCCGCCGGGAGCGGGACGCCGCGGAGCCCGCAGAGCGGACCGGTGCGCCCGCCGCCGGCCTGCGGCGCGCCCCCGACGAGCCCGCCGCCCGCCCGCCCGCCGACGGCCCGGAATCCGCCGACGGCCCGGAATCCGCCAACGGCCCGGAATCCGCCAACGGCCCGGAGCCCTCCACCGCCCAGGAGCCCTCTGCCGGCCAGACGCCCTCCACCGGGCAGGAGCCTTCCGACACCGGATCGCCGCCCGCCGACACGTCCGCCTCCGGGACCTCCGACGCCGGGACCTCCGACGCCGGCTCGCCGCCCGCCGACGAGTCCGCCGCGCGGCCGTCCGGGTCGTCCGGGTCGAAACCGTCCGCACCGAAACAGGCGGCGACGAGACCGTCCGCCGCGAAACCGTCATCGCCGCGAACGACCGCGGACAAGCCGCGGGCCACGGCGTCCCCCGCCGACGGAGCCGCCGACGCGGCGGCCGCGGCGGCCCGCCCCGTCCAAGGGCCGGCGACGCCGCCGGCGCCCGCCGCTCCGGGAGCCACGCCCTCCGATGTCCAGTCCAGGCCGACGCCGGCCGCGATCCCACCGTCCGCCGCCCGGGTGCGCCGCAGGCTCGCCAGGCTGGGCGCCCAGCGGGGGCCCGCTATGAACCCGGTACTCGAACCGCTCATCAAGACCGTCCGCAACACCCACCCCAAAGCGGACCTGCGGATGATCGAGCGCGCCTACGACGTCGCCGCGCACTACCACCGCGACCAGAAGCGCAAGAGCGGCGACCCGTACATCACCCACCCGCTCGCCGTCGCGACCATCCTCGCCGAGCTCGGCATGAACACCGAGACGCTGTGCGCGGCGCTGCTGCACGACACCGTCGAGGACACCGAGTACACCCTCGACGAGCTGCGCACCGACTTCGGCGACGAGATCGCCGCGCTCGTCGACGGCGTCACCAAGCTCGACAAGGTCAAGTACGGCGAGGCCGCCGAGGCCGAGACCGTCCGCAAGATGGTCGTCGCGATGTCCCGCGACATCCGCGTCCTGGTGATCAAGCTCGGCGACCGGCTGCACAACATGCGGACGCTGCGCTACATGCCGCGGCACAAGCAGGAGAAGAAGGCCCGCGAGACCCTCGAGGTGTTCGCGCCCCTCGCGCACCGCCTCGGGATGAACACGCTGAAGTGGGAGCTGGAGGACCTCGCGTTCGCCACGATGTACCCCAAGCGGTTCGACGAGATCGCCCGGCTGGTGTCCGAGCGCGCCCCGCGCCGCGACGTCTACCTGCAGGAAGTGATCGAGAACGTCTCCACCGACCTGCGCGAGGCCCGGATCAAGGCCACCGTGACCGGCCGGCCGAAGCACTACTACTCGATCTACCAGAAGATGATCGCCCGCGACGTCAGCTTCGACGACATCTACGACCTGGTCGGCATCCGGGTCCTCGTCGACAGCGTCCGCGACTGCTACGCCGCCCTCGGCTCGATCCACGCGCGATGGAACCCGGTCCCCGGCCGGTTCAAGGACTACATCGCGATGCCGAAGTTCAACATGTACCAGTCGCTGCACACCACGGTCATCGGCCCCGAGGGCAAGCCCGTGGAGCTGCAGATCCGCACGTGGGGCATGCACCGGCGCGCGGAGTACGGCGTCGCCGCGCACTGGAAGTACAAGGAGGAGACGGTCGGCGGCCGCAAGGCCGGCGACATGCAGTGGCTCCGCCAGCTGCTCGACTGGCAGAAGGAGACCGCCGACCCGGCCGAGTTCCTGGAGTCGCTCCGCTTCGACCTGTCGGTCTCCGAGGTGTTCGTGTTCACCCCGAAGGGCGACGTCATCGCGCTGCCGCAGGGCGCGACCCCCGTCGACTTCGCGTACGCGATCCACACCGAGGTGGGGCACCGATGTATCGGCGCCCGCGTCAACGGCCGCCTCGTCCCCCTCGAATCCACCCTCGACAACGGCGACACCGTCGAGGTCTTCACCTCCAAGTCGCCGGACGCCGGCCCGAGCCGCGACTGGCTCGGCTTCGTCAAGAGCGCCCGCGCCCGCAACAAGATCAAGCACTGGTTCTCCAAGGAGCGCCGCGACACCGCGATCGAGTCCGGCAAGGACTCCATCGCCCGCGCGATGCGCAAGCAGAACATGCCGCTGCAGCGGATGATGTCCGGTGAGGCGCTGCTCGCCCTCGCCCGCGACATGCGCTACACGGACGTGTCGTCGCTGTACGCGGCGGTCGGTGAGGGCCACGTGTCCGCGCAGACCGTCGTCCAGCGCCTCGTCGACGCCCTCGGCGGCGTGGAGAGCGCCGAGGAGGACCTCGCCGAGATCGCGCTCCCGACCCGCCGCAAGCGGGGTCGTCCCGCGGGCGACCCCGGCGTCGTCGTCGCCGACGACCCCGACGTGTGGGTCCGGCTGTCGCGCTGCTGCACCCCTGTCCCCGGCGACGACATCGTCGGCTTCGTCACCCGCGGCCACGGCGTCTCCGTCCACCGGGCCGACTGCGCGAACGTCGCCGCCCTGAAGGCGCAGCCCGACCGGCTGATCGACGTCAAGTGGTCCCCGGGCGAGGACTCGGTCTTCCTCGTCGCGATCCAGGTCGAGGCTCTCGACCGTCCGCGCCTGCTGTCGGACGTGACGCGCGTCCTGTCCGACCAGCACGTCAACATCCTGTCGGCGTCGGTCACCACCACCCGCGACCGCGTCGCCGTCTCCCGCTTCACCTTCGAGATGGGCGACCCGAAGCACCTCGGCCACGTCCTCAAGGCCGTCCGCTCCATCGACGGCGTCTACGACGTCTACCGCGTCACGAGCGGCGCCACCCGCTGAGAGACCCGAAAGGGGCGGTCACCGCGGAAGCGCGGTGGCCGCCCCTTCGGGGTCCTGTCCCGGTCAGCCCTCGGCGGGGGCGTCCTCCGGGATGACGTCGATGCCGGCCTCCTTGCGCTGCGCCGGCGTGATCGTCGTCGGTGCGGCGGTCAGCGGGTCGAGGCCTGACGCGGCCTTCGGGAAGGCGATCACGTCGCGGATGGTGTCCTGGCCGGCCAGCAGCATGACGGTGCGGTCCCAGCCGAACGCGATGCCGCCGTGCGGGGGCGGGCCGAACTTGAACGCCTCCAGCAGGAAGCCGAACTGCGACTCGGCCTCCTCCTTCGACAGCCCGAGCACGTCGAACACGCGCTGCTGCATCTCGGCGCGGTGGATACGGATGGAGCCGCCGCCGATCTCGTTGCCGTTCAGGACGAGGTCGTAGGCGTCGGCGAGCG
This sequence comes from Actinomadura sp. RB99, assembly GCF_014706005.1. Classification (NCBI taxonomy): domain Bacteria; kingdom Bacillati; phylum Actinomycetota; class Actinomycetes; order Streptosporangiales; family Thermomonosporaceae; genus Actinomadura; species Actinomadura sp. RB99. The sequence continues at coordinate 114,747 of NZ_JABMCA010000013.1, forward strand.
CGGAGCCCGGGTCCTCGTGGAAGGTGTCGGCGAACTGCGGCTTCGGCGCGGTGAACGGGTGGTGCACCGACGTCCAGCCGATCTGCTCGCCCTTGTCGTTCTCGACCGGCTCGAAGATCGGCGCGTCGACGACCCAGACGAAGTTCCACGCCGACTCGTCGATCAGGCCGCGGCGGCGGCCGATCTCCAGCCGGGCCGCGCCGAGCAGCTCCTGCGTGGCGTGCCGCTTGCCCGCGCCGAAGAAGATCGCGTCACCGGGGGACGCGCCGGTCTTCGCGGCGAGCCCCTCCTTCTCGGTGTCGGACAGGTTCTTCGCGACGGGCCCGCCGAGCGTGCCGTCCTCCTGGACGAGGACGTACGCGAGGCCGCGGGCGCCGCGGGCCTTCGCCCAGTCCTGCCAGCCGTCCAGCTCCTTGCGGGTCTGGGACCCGCCGCCCGGCATCACGACCGCGCCAACGTACGGGGCCTGGAACACGCGGAACGACGTGCCGGCGAAGTACTCGGTCATGTCGGTCAGCTCGTTGCCGAACCGCAGGTCGGGCTTGTCGGAGCCGTAGCGGGCCATCGCGTCGGCGTAGGTGATGTGGGGGATCGGCCGGGGGATCTCGTACCCGGCGATGTCCTTCCACAGCCGCGCGATGAGGTCCTCGCCGACCTTCAGGACGTCGTCCTGCTCGACGAACGACATCTCGATGTCGATCTGCGTGAACTCCGGCTGCCGGTCGGCGCGGAAGTCCTCGTCGCGGTAGCAGCGGGCGATCTGGTAGTAGCGCTCCAGGCCGCCGACCATGAGCAGCTGCTTGAACAGCTGCGGCGACTGCGGCAGCGCGTACCAGTGGCCGGGCTTGAGCCGGACGGGGACGAGGAAGTCGCGGGCGCCCTCGGGGGTGGAGCGGGTCAGCGTCGGCGTCTCGACGTTGACGAAGCCGTGCTCGCGCATGACCTCGTGGGTGAGGAAGGACGCCTCGGAGCGGATCCGCATCGCCTGCGCGACGGCGTCGCGGCGCAGGTCGAGGTACCGGTACTTGAGCCGGATCTCCTCGTTGACGTTGACGTCGCCCTCGATCGGGAACGGCAGCGGCGCCGACTCCGACAGCACCTCGATGTCGGTGGCGGCGACCTCGATGTCGCCGGTCGGCAGCTCGGGGTTCTCGTTGCCGGCGGGCCGGACCCGCACCTCGCCGACGACCTTCACGCAGAACTCCGAGCGCAGGTCGTGCGCCGCCTCGTCCTCGCGGAAGACGACCTGCGCGGTGCCGGAGGCGTCGCGCAGGTCGATGAACGTGACGCCGCCGTGGTCGCGGCGGCGGCCGACCCAGCCGGCCAGCGTGACCTGCTGCCCGGCGTGCTCCTTGCGGAGCGTGCCCGCCTCGTGGGTGCGGATCATTTCTGAAGCCTTTCCTTCAACGTCGTGGTGAGGTCGGTGAGCGGGACGGCGTTCTGCTCGCCCTCGGCCAGATCCTTGACCTGGGCGACGCCGCCGGTGATATCTCGCTCACCGAGGATCACGGCGTACCGGGCGCCCGACCGGTCGGCGTCCTTCATGGCGCCCTTCAGCTTCTTGCCGCCGAACGACATGTCGGCGGCGATCCCCGCCCGCCGCAGCTCGGCGACCAAGGCGAACAGCCGGCGCTCGGCGGTGTCGCCGAGCGCGACCCCGAACACCTCGCAGCGCGGCTTGGGCGCGAACGCGGCGCCCTCGCCCTCCGCCGACCCGTCCTTCTCCGCCTCGGCGTCCAGCGCGAGGATCGTGCGGTCGAGGCCGAGGCCGAACCCGATGCCGGGCAGCGGCGGGCCGCCGATGTCCTCCGACAGGCCGTCGTAGCGTCCGCCGCCGCCGATGCCGGACTGCGCGCCGAGCAGCGGGTGGTCGAACTCGTAGGTGGTGCGGGTGTAGTAGTCCAGGCCGCGGACGAGGGTGGGGGTGTCCTCCCAGGCGATGCCGAGATCGGCCAGCAGCTCCCGGACCCGGTCGTGGTACGCCTTGCAGTCCGGGCACAGGTGGTCGGCCATCAGCGGCGCGCCCACGAGCTGCGCCTTCACCTGCGGGCGCTTGTCGTCCAGGACGCGCAGCGGGTTGATCTCGACGCGGGCGCGGGTGTCCTCGTCCAGGTCGAGCCCGCGCAGGAAGTCCTGCAGCAGCGCCCGGTAGGCGGGACGGCACTCCTTGCAGCCCAGCGAGTTCAGCAGCAGCCGTACCTGCGTGAGGCCGAGCGAGCGGTACCAGTTCGCGGCGATCGCGATGGTCTCCGCGTCGATCTGCGGGTCCTCGCTGCCGATCGCCTCCAGGTCGAGCTGGTAGAACTGCCGGTACCGGCCCTGCTGCGGGCGCTCGGCGCGGAACGCGGGCCCGCTCGTCCACACCTTCACCGGCAGCGCGCCCTTGTGCAGGTTGTTCTCCAGGACGGCCCGCAGCACCGTCGCGGTGAACTCCGGCCGCAGCGTCAGCGACCGGCCGCCCCGGTCCTCGAAGGTGTACATCTCCTTGGACACCACGTCGGTGGACTCCCCGACGCCCCGCCGGAACAGGTTGGTGTCCTCGAAGACGGCCAGCTCCAGGTAGCCGTAACCGGCCAGCCGCGCCTGCTCGGCGAACGCCTCGCGGATGGCGTAGAAGAGGTCCGCGCGCGGCGGAACGTACTCACTGACCCCCTTCGGGGCCCGGAAACTCGAACTCATGGTCTTTTCGGCTCAGAATCCCTTGTTGGGCCCGCCGGCGGGCTTCAGCTCCGCCAGGAACGGGTTGGTCGCGCGCTCGCGGCCGATTGTGGTCTGCGTGCCGTGCCCGGGCAGGACCGCCGTCTCGTCCGGCATGGACAGGCACACCCGGGACAGGCTCGCGAGGATGTCCTCGTAGGAGCCGCCGGGCAGGTCGGTGCGGCCGATCGACCCGGCGAACAGCAGGTCGCCGGTGAACATCACGTCCGGCAGCTCCTGCGTCTTCGGCGTCCGGAAGGTCACCGACCCGGGCGTGTGGCCGGGCGCGTGGTCGACGGTGAAGCTCAGCCCCGCCAGCTCCAGAACCGCGCCGTCCGCCAGCTCCTTCACGTCGTCCGGCTCCGTCAGCTCCAGGCCCCCGAACAGCTGCTGGCCGGGGCCCAGGGACAGCCCCTTGGCCGGATCGGTGAGCAGGTCGCGGTCGTCCGGATGGATGTAGGCCGGGACGTCCTTGGCGCCGCACACCGGCGCCACCGACCACACGTGGTCGATATGGCCGTGCGTCAGCAGCACCGCGACCGGCTTCAGCCGGTGCTCGCGCAGGATCTCCTCGATCCCGGCCTCGGCGTCCTGGCCCGGATCGACGATGACGCACTCCTCGCCCGCGGCGGGCGCCACGACATAGCAGTTCGCGGCGAACGATCCAGCGGGGAACCCGGCGACGAGCACGGTCGTCCTTCCTTAGAACCATCTCGGGTGGGCTTGTCCGAGCGTACCGGCGCGGCCACGGCCATCGCGAACGAGATAGGCCGATCGCCGTGTCGCGGCACCGTCCCCGGCGGGGGCGGCGGAGCGGCACGGGCCGCCGCGGCTTCCTCCACGTTCGTTCAGGCTGGAGTCCGTCGGGGGCGCGGGTGCCGCTACTATGCGCTGCACGTTCACCTGATCACAGCGGAAGGGCAGGCACGTGGCGGGGAAGGACCGCAAGAAGCAGCTCGCTCGGCAGCGCTACGAGCGGCAGCAGCAGGCGCTGGCGGAAGCGGCCGCCAAGGCCCGCCGCGTCAAGATCATCAGCTCCGCGGTGGCGGTGGCGGTCGTCGTGGTGGGCGGCGCGGCGGTCGTCGTGTACACCGGCAAGGACGACAAGTCCAAGGCCGACGGCCTCCACTGCTCCTACAACGCCGCGGGCCAGCCCGCCGGCAAGGTCAAGGACCTCGGCACGCCGCCGAAGAAGCCCGCCTACAAGGGCACCGTCCAGGCCACGGTGAAGACGAACCAGGGCGACGTCGTGATGGCCCTGGACGCCAAGGCCGCGCCGTGCACCGTGGGATCGTTCGTCCACCTCGCCCAGAAGGGCTTCTACGACGACACCCCGTGCCACCGGCTGACCAGTGGCGGCCTGAACGTCCTGCAGTGCGGCGACCCGTCCGGCAAGGGCACCGGCGGCCCCGGCTACGAGTACGCCAACGAGAACACGGCGAACGCCAAGTACACGGCCGGGACGCTCGCCATGGCGAACTCGGGCCCGGACACCAACGGCAGCCAGTTCTTCCTGGTCTACAAGGACTCGCAGCTCCAGCCCGACTACTCGGTGTTCGGCAAGATCACCAAGGGGCTGGACGTCCTGCAGAAGATCGCCAAGGCGGGCTCCGACCCCGCGGGCGACGGCGCGCCCAAGAAGAAGGTCACGATCCAGGACGTCACGATCGCCCCGGTTTAGGCGATCGGGATACTAAGGTGTGAGGGTCCGGAGGCCGTGAGCCCGATCGGACCTGCGATTCAGGAGGCAAGGGTGTCCAGCGCGACCGATCCCTGGGGCCGGGTGGACGAGGACGGCACCGTCTACGTCAGGACCTCCGACGGCGAACGCGTCGTCGGGTCCTGGCAGGCCGGCGCGCCCGAAGAGGCCCTGGCCTATTTCAAGCGCAAGTACGACGCGCTCGCCACCGAGATCGGCCTGCTCGAACAGCGCGTCCGCACCACCGACCTGCAGCCCGCGCAGGCCCAGCACAGTATCGCCCGGCTGCGCGAGGCCGTCGGCGAGGCGCACGCCGTCGGCGACCTCGACGCGCTCGCCCGCCGGCTCGACGGCCTGACCGAGCAGGTCGGCCGCCGCCGCGAGGAGGTCAAGGCCCAGCGCGAGCAGCACCGGCACGAGGCCCGCGAGATCAAGGAGCGGATCGTCGCCGAGGCGGAGCGGATCGCCGCCGAGGAGACGCACTGGAAGAACGGCGGCGAGCGGCTCCGCCAGCTCGTCGAGGAGTGGAAGGCCGCCGACCGCATCGACCGGCCCACCGAGACCGCGCTGTGGAAGCGGCTCTCCTCGGCCCGCAACGCCTTCACCAAGCGCCGCAAGGTCTACTTCGCGACCCTCGACGACCAGCGCGAGGAGGCCCGCCGGGAGAAGGAGCGCCTCGTCGCCGAGGCCGAGGCGATACAGGACTCGACCGACTGGGGCGAGACCGCCGCCGCCTACCGCGACCTCATGCGCCGCTGGAAGCTCGCCGGCCGCGCCTCCCGCGACGCCGAAGAGGACCTCTGGGCCCGCTTCAAGGGCGCCCAGGACACCTTCTTCCAGGCCCGCAGCGCCGCGTTCGCCGAACGCGACGCCGAGTTCCGCGGCAACGCCGAGGAGAAGGAGAAGATCCTCGCCGAGGCCGAGCGGCTGCTGCCCGTCCGGGACGTCCGGCAGGCCCGGCAGGCGCTGCGCGCGATCCAGGAGCGCTGGGAGGCCGCCGGCATGGTGCCCCGCGACCAGCGCGACCGCCTCGAAGGCCGGCTCCGCAAGATCGAGGAGGCCGTCCGGACCGCCGAGGAATCGGAGTGGCGCCGCACCAACCCCGAGGCCCGCGCCCGCGCCGAGGCCACCGTCAACCAGCTGCGCAGCTCCATCGACCAGCTGGAGAAGCGCCTGGACAAGGCCCGCGCCGCCGGCCGCGACAAGGACGTCAAGGACGCCGAGGAGGCGCTCGGCGCCCGCCGCGCCTGGCTCGAGGAGGCCGAGCGCACGCTCGCCGAGTTCTCTTGATTGCCCAGGGGGGCGACCCCCTGGAACCCCCGTCACGGTTGAGGGGCTGTTTCCCGCTCCGCTAGCGCTCCGCGCGAAACAGCCCCTCAACCGCCGGGCATGCCCGCTGCGCTCGCTGGCGCTCGCTCCGCGTGCCTGCCCGTGGCCGGGGCTGGGGTCTGGTCTTCCGTCGGGTGGTTCAGCCGGGTCTTCTCCGGGGGCGGCCGTTTCAGGTGACCGGGCGGCCGAGGAAGGCCAGGAGGCGGGTCTGCTCGTCGGCGCCCTGGGGGGCGGGGAGCTGCGGCGCCAGGCGGCCGGCCGTGCGCAGGTCGGCGGCGATCGTGTGCGCGGTCGCGAACGCGTGGTGCACCAGGTCCGGGTCCAGCCGGGACGGCTGCCCCGTGGCGCGGGCCAGGTCCCAGGCGTGCACCAGCGGCTCCAGGATGTAGCCCTGCAGGTAGTCGCCCAGCGGCAGCCACCCGAGCGCGCCGACCGGGACCGGGCGGCCCAGCCCCTCCGGGGTCAGCGCGGCGGCGGCCTCCTTGCGTGCCTCCCGCCACGCCGCCATCACGTCCCCGGGCACGAAGCGCGCCGGGTCGGTGCTGACGTCCGGCGCGGGCTCCCCGGTCGCCAGCGACCGGATCAGGTACTGCCCGCCGGTGACGTGCCCGGCGACGTCCCGCGCCGTCCAGCCGTCGCAGGGCGAGGGGGCGTCCCAGCCGTCCCCGGGGACGCCGGCCAGCAGACCTTCGAACAGGTCCAGTGCCCGGTGGTAACCGCTGAGGTTGTGAGCCATGGTGGTCAGTGACCCGCGATCGGACCCCGGTGTCAAGCGCTATCGCGAAGCTCGTCCGGACGCGGCGCCGGACGGCCCGGCGGGCGGCGCGGCCGCACCGCCCGCCGGACCGTCAGGTGGGCGCCGCGCCGCGCTCCCGGAGCATCGCGTTCATCTGCGTGATCTCCGAGAGCTGCCCGGCGACCATCGTCCGGGCCAGCCGCCGCACCTGGTCGCGGCCGGTCCGGTCGAGGACGGCGCGGGCCATGTCCACGCCGCCGCGGTGGTGCGCGATCATCAGCCGGAGGAACCGCACCTCGGCGTCCTTGCCGGACGCCTTGCGGAGCTCGGCGAGCTGCGCGTCGGTGGCCATCCCCGGCATGCGGGCGGCGCCGGGCGCGGTGGCCCGCGGCATGGCCATCCCGGCGTGGCCGGACATCCAGCGCATCGGGCCCGCCGGATCGGTCTTCGGCAGCCCCCACTGGTCGAGCCAGGCCGTCATCATGCCGATCTGCGCCGACTGGGTGTTGATGATGTCGTACGCCAGCAGCCGGACGGCGGGGTCGGACGTCCGGTCCCGGACGATGAACGACATCTCCACGGCCTGCGCGTGGTGGGCGCTCATGTCGCGGGCGAACCCGGCCTCGGGCCCGTCGGTGCCCGGCTCGCCGGACTTCCAGGCCGTCGTCCCGATCAGCGTCGCGGCGGCGAGCAGCACCAGGGCGGCGACGGCGATGGTGACGCGGCGGCCCCGGGACCGGGGGCCGTCGTTCTCGGTGCCGGTCACGGCGTGTCCTTGGCGCCGTCGCAGGCCGCGCCCGGCTCGGGGGTCTGCGGGCCCTTGACGTAGGCGCTCAGGAACCGGTCGACGCGCGCGTCCCCGGCGTCCTGGACCTTCAGCTGATGGCCCCACGCGGTGAGCGCCACCGGCGCGTCCAGCGACGGGTACGGGCTCAGGAACGTGTAGTCGGTGCGCTCGACCTTGGCCTTGAGCGCGTCCAGCTGGGCCGCCGCCAGACCGGGCCGGTAGGTGATCCAGACGGCGCCGTGCTCCAGGGAGTGGACGGCGTTCTCGTTGCGCAGCGGCTGGTCGTAGACGCGGCCGTCGCAGTTCTGCCAGACGGGGTCGTGGTCGCCGCCCATGGGCGGGTTCGCGTCGTACTTCACCGGGTCGCTGGTGTGGTCGCGGGTCAGGCCGTCCTTGACGACCACGCCCTTGATGGACGCGGTGTCGGCCGACGAGGGCCTCGACTGCAGGAAGGCGTAGCCGATGGCGGCGACCGCGATCACGCCGATCACGGTGAAGAAGGCGATGCCGCCCCACGGCACCTCACGTCGCGTCAGGGCGTTCTTCTTGCGGGCGTTCTTGTTCCGGGCGCTCTTGGACACGGAGCGGTCCTCTCAGGGGTCTCTGCGGGCATACGGACATGGCGGCATCGCGCGGGCGCGGGCATGCGCGCCGGGGCGGTGCCGGTGGGCCTTACGGCCGGTCCGTCACAGCCGGAGAACCTGGAGGGACGCCAGGGAAACGGGCGAGAGGAAGCCACCGGGCGGCGGTGCGGGCGCCCGGCCGCCGCGGGCGGGCAGGCGCAGCAGCGCCCGGCGGCCCGTGGCGAGCCCCAGCAGCATCAGGGCGAAGAGCACGGCCAGGCACAGGCACGCGTCCGCCGGAGCCAGCGGGGGCAGCCTCAGCGGCGCGCTGAGGGACGTCACGGAGGGTCCGGGATGTCCCGGTACCCCGTGCACGGGAGCGGTGTGGACGGCGGGCGCCTGCCCGGTGGGGGCGCGGCCGGCCGCCTCGGGCCCGCCGGGCTTCGCCGGGGCGTGGTGCAGCACGGCGGCGACCTCGGCGGGCACGCTCATCCCGTTCTCGATGCACACGCGGTCGGGCAGGCCGTGCCCGAGTCCGTAGCTGAAGACGAGCCCGGCCACGACGAACAGCGCCACGAGCAGGCCCGCCTGCCCATGGCGCCGGCGGTGGGCCGTTCCGGACACCGTCACGCTCCTGATTCCGTCTTCCGGCCGGTAACAACGCGGCGGCGGGACGGAGGGTTCCCGACCCCGTCCCGGTCCCCGGGTGGAGACCGATACGCTCCTGGCATATCAGGCATACCGCGGCGGGTGGCTGGAGGACGAACCCTATGCGGCGACCAGGGGGTACGGAGGCCATTCTGCGACGTGTTCTGACCGGGCGCCGCCTCGCGGCGGCGACCGCCCTGCAGGTCCTGGTGATGGGCGTGGTGATCGGGGCCTACGAGCTGGGCCGCCATTTCGCCGACGGCCGCCCGAGCGACGCGTTCGCGCACGCCCGGTGGCTGTGGGATCTGGAGCGCACGCTCCACCTGCCGGACGAGGCGGCGTTCCAGAAATGGGCGCTCGGCTGGGACGGCTGGGTGCGCGCGGCGAACGAGTACTACGTCCGCGTGCACTTCCCGGCGATCCTGCTGTTCATGGCGTGGATGTGGTTCCGGCACCGGGAGGGCTGGCCGCGCGTCCGCGCCGTGATCGCGATCACGGCGGCCGCGGCCCTGGCGCTGCATTTCGCCTTCCCGCTGGCACCGCCCCGGATGCTGCCCGGCCACGGGTTCATCGACCTGATGAACGTGTACGGCCCCAGCTCCTACAGCTCCAAGCCGGGGGAGGGGATGGCCAACCAGTTCGCGGCCATGCCGTCGCTGCACGTCGGGTGGGCGCTGCTGGTCGCCTGGGGCGCGATCCGCTACGGCGGGGGCCGCTGGCGTTACATCCTGGCCCTCCACCCCGTCCTCACGTTCCTCATCGTGGTCGTCACCGCCAACCACTACTGGACGGACGGGATCGTCGGCTGCACGATCGTCGTCGTCACGCTGTGGGCGACGTCCAGGGTCCCGGCGCTGGCGGACCGGCCGCCCGAGCGGACGGGAGCGTCGCTGCGGCGAGATAGTGTCGGAGCGTGACCAGCAGGGCGGAACCGGGGCAGCCGGAGGGGCTGTTCGACGATCCGGCGGCCGAGGCGGAGGGCCGCTCCCCGGAGCGTGACCGCGGCGCGGCCGCGGCGCCCGCGACGGCGGCGGAGGCCGGGCGGCAGCCGCTCGCGGTGCGGATGCGCCCCCGTGCGCTGGACGAGGTCGTCGGCCAGGCCCACCTGCTCGGCCCCGGCACCCCGATCCGGCAGCTCGTCGACCGCGACGTCCCGATGTCGCTGGTGCTGTGGGGCCCGCCCGGCACGGGCAAGACCACCCTCGCCACGGTCGTGAGCCACGTCACCTCCCGCCGGTTCGTGGAGATCTCCGCGGTCAGCGACGGCGTGAAGCGGGTCCGCGCGGAGATCGACCTCGCCCGCCGCGAGCTCGGCATGACCGGGCGGCAGACCGTCCTGTTCGTCGACGAGGTCCACCGCTTCAACAAGGCCCAGCAGGACGCGCTGCTCCCGGCCGTGGAGAACCGGTGGGTGTCGTTCATCGGCGCCACCACCGAGAACCCGTTCTTCTCCGTGATCAGCCCGCTGCTGTCGCGGTCGCTGCTGCTCACCCTGGAGCCGCTCGGCGAGGACGACCTGCGCGAGGTGATCCGCCGCGCCCTCGCCGACGAGCGCGGCCTGGCCGGGACGGTAGGCCTCGACCCCGCCGCCGAGGACCACCTGATCCGGCTGGCCGGCGGCGACGCCCGCCGCACCCTCACCTACCTGGAGGCCGCCGCCCTCGTCGTCGACGACGGCGCGGTGATCGACGCGGACGTGCTGGAGAAGGCCGTCGACCGGGCCGCCGTCCGCTACGACCGCGAGGGCGACCAGCACTACGACGTGATCAGCGCGTTCATCAAGAGCATCCGCGGCAGCGACGTCGACGCGGCGCTGCACTACCTCGCCCGGATGATCGAGGCCGGCGAGGACCCGCGGTTCATCGCGCGCCGCCTCATCGTGCACGCCAGCGAGGACGTCGGCATGGCCGACCCGACCGCGCTGCAGACGGCGGTCGCGGCGGCGCAGGCGGTGGAGTTCGTCGGGCTGCCCGAGGCCCGCATCAACCTCGCGCAGGCGGTGATCCACCTGTCCCTCGCGCCCAAGTCCAACGCGGTGATCATGGCGGTGGACGGCGCGCTCGGCGACGTCCGCAAGGGCCTGGCGGGGCCCGTCCCGGGCCATCTGCGGGACGCGCACTACAAGGGCGCCGCGAAGATCGGGCACGGGAAGGGCTACAAGTACGCCCACGACCACCCCGGCGGGGTCGTCCGGCAGCAGTACGCGCCCGACTCGGTGGACGGCCGCGAGTACTACCGGCCGACCCGGCACGGCGCCGAGTCCCGCTTCACCGAGGTCCTCGCCCGGATCCGCTCGGTGCTGCGCGGCGCCCCGGACCGATGAAGATCGATCTTTCCGGCGCCGTGCTCCCGGCATCGGCGGCGAAGGCCCGCTACTCTGCCGGAAACGGCCCCGGGCGCGGCCCCGGCGGGTCGGCCGGACGGCCGGCGTCCGCCGCCGCACGGCCGTGACCGGCGCCCATGGCCCACGCCCGGCCCGGTAAGGTCTGTCAGGCCGTGCCCGGCCCGGGCCGGAACGACAGCGAACGGAAGCCCTCATGCTCACTGGTGGACAGCTGGCAGGTCTCATCGTGGCCGTGTTCTGGGCTGTGCTCGTCGCGTTCGTCGCGCTGACGCTGCTGCGGCTCGCCCGGCTGCTCGGCGAGGCCAGCAAGCTCGTGCGTGACCTCGGCGACCAGGCGGCCCCGCTGCTGGACGACATGACGACGACGGTGAAGCGCGCCAACGAGCAGCTCGGCCGCACCGACGTCATCACCAAGCAGGTCGCCGGCGTCACGCAGAACGTCTCGGCCGTCACCACCGTGATGACCTCGGTGGTGGGCGGGCCGCTGGTGAAGGCGGCCGCCTTCTCCTACGGGGTGCGCAAGGCCCTGAGCAGCCGCGACGGGGAGGGCCGGTCCGGGGGGTCCGGCGCGTCCGGCCGCCCGCAGCTCCCGGCCCGCTCCTCGGGGAAGGGGCGCAGGTGAAGAGGCTCTTCTGGCTGTCGGTCGGCGCGGGCGCGGGCGTCTACGCGACCCACCGCGTCAAGCGCCGGGTCGAGCGGTTCGCGCGCAGCTGGTCCCCGGAGGGGGTCGCGGCGCGGGCGGTGTCGACCGGGCAGTCCGCCGGCGAGCGGCTGAGGCATTTCGCGGCGGACGTCCGTACCGAGATGCAGGCCCGCGAGGAGGAGCTGCGCGAGGCCGTCCGCATGGACCAGGCTCCGCCCGAGACCCCGGGGCCGCGGCCCCGCCGGGTGCTGCGGGCGCGTTACACGATCATCGACGACGAGAAGGATGGCCACTGATCATGGAGTCGGCAGAGGTGGCGCGCCGCTTCCTCAAGTTCTTCGAGGAGCGCGGGCACACGGTGGTGCCCTCCGCCAGCCTGGTCGCCGAGGACCCGACCCTGCTGCTGGTGAACGCCGGCATGGTCCCGTTCAAGCCGTACTTCCTCGGCCAGCGCACCCCGCCGTCGCAGCGGATGACCAGCGCGCAGAAGTGCGTCCGGACGCCCGACATCGACGAGGTCGGCAAGACCACCCGGCACGCCACGTTCTTCCAGATGCTGGGCAACTTCTCGATCGGGGACTACTTCAAGGAGCAGGCGATCCCGTTCGCCTGGGAGCTGCTGACCCGCTCCCGCGAGGACGGCGGGTTCGGCTTCCCCGAGGAGAAGCTCTGGGTCACCGTCTTCCACGACGACGACGAGGCCCGCGACCTGTGGCACAACAAGGTCGGCGTCCCCCTCGACCGCATCCAGAAGCGCGGCATGGAGGACAACTTCTGGTCGATGGGCGTCCCCGGCCCCTGCGGGCCCTGCTCGGAGATCTACTACGACCGCGGCCCCGAGTACGGGCGCGAGGGCGGCCCGGTCGCCGACGAGGACCGCTACCTCGAGGTGTGGAACCTCGTCTTCATGCAGTTCGAGCGGGGCCCCGGGGACAGCAAGACCGACTTCCCGATCCTCGGCGACCTGCCCGCCAAGAACATCGACACCGGCATGGGCCTGGAGCGCATGGCGGCGATCCTGCAGGGCGTCGACAACATCTACGAGACCGACACCCTGTGGCGGGTCCTGGACCGCGCCGCGAACCTGACCGACGCGACCTACGGCCGCGACCACCGCGCCGACGTGTCGCTGCGGGTCATCGCCGACCACGTCCGCAGCGGGACGATGATGGTCGCCGACGGCATCCGCCCCGGCAACGAGGGCCGCGGCTACGTGCTGCGCCGCATCCTGCGCCGCTCGATCCGCAACCTGCGGCTGCTCGGCGGCCAGGACGCCGGGCTGATGCACGAGCTGACCTCCGTCGCGATCGCCGCGATGGGCGAGCAGTACCCCGAGCTGGTCCGCACCGCCGCCAACATCCACACGGTCATCGACGCGGAGGAGGAGTCCTTCCTCCAGACGCTGCGCACCGGCACCGCGATCTTCGACACCGCGGTGGCGGAGACCCGGCGGTCGGGCGGCCGGACCCTGGCCGGCGACCAGGCGTTCAAGCTGCACGACACCTACGGCTTCCCGATCGACCTGACCCTCGAGATGGCCTCCGAGGCCGGGCTCCAGGTCGACGAGGAGGGCTTCCGCCGGCTGATGAAGGAGCAGCGGGACCGCGCCAAGCAGGACGCCCGCGACAAGAAGACCGGCAACCTCGACGTCTCGGTGCTCGACGAGCTGCTCACCGGCGCGGGCGGCAAGGTCGACTTCATCGGCTACCACGACGTCACCGGCGACGCCCGGCTCGTCGGGCTGCTGGTCAACGGCGCGAACGCGCCCGCGGCGGGCGAGGGCACCGAGGTCGAGGTCGTCCTCGACCGCACCCCGTTCTATGCCGAGGGCGGCGGCCAGCTCGCCGACCAGGGCGTGATCCGGCTCGGCAACGGCGCGGTCATCGACGTGCACGACGTGCAGTCGCCGCTGGCCGGGCTGATCGTGCACCGGGGCCGGGTCCGCAGCGGCGAGGCGCAGGCCGGCGACTCCGCGCACGCCGAGATCGACCTGACCCGGCGCGCCGCGATCTCCCGCTCGCACACCGCGACCCACCTCGTGCACGCCGGGTTCCGCCGGGCGCTCGGCGAGTCCGCCGCGCAGGCCGGCTCGGAGAACTCGCCCGGCCGGTTCCGGTTCGACTTCACCGCCTCCGGCGCCGTCCCGCCGAGCGTGCTGCGCGACGTCGAGGACGAGGTCAACGAGGTCCTCATCGGCGACCTGGACGTGCGGGCGTTCCACACCTCGATCGACGAGGCCCGCGCCATGGGCGCGCTCGCGCTGTTCGGCGAGAAGTACGGCGACGAGGTCCGGGTCGTCGAGGTCGGCGACTACTCCCGCGAGCTGTGCGGCGGCACGCACGTCGCCCGGTCCGGGCAGCTCGGGCTGGTGAAGGTGCTGGGCGAGTCGTCCATCGGCGCGGGCGTCCGCCGTGTCGAGGCGCTCGTCGGCATCGACGCGTTCCGGTTCCTGGCCCGCGAGAGCGTGCTGGTGGCGCAGCTCGCCGAGCAGATGAAGGCGCGCAAGGAGGAGCTGCCCGAGCGCATCTCCGGCGTCGTCGGCCGCCTCCGCGAGGCGGAGAAGGAGCTGGAGAGGCTGCGCTCGCAGCAGATCCTCGCGGCCGCCGGGTCCCTCGCCGACGGCGCGAAGGACGTGAACGGCACCGCGTTCGTGGGGCACCGCGCCCCCGACGGCACCGGCGCCGACGACCTGCGCAAGCTCGCCGTGGACGTCCGCGGCCGACTGCAGGCCAGGCCCGCCGTCGTGATGGTCACGGGCGTCCCGAAGGACCGTCCCGTCGTGGTCGTCGCCGTCACCGAGGGCGCGCGCGGGCGCGGCCTGAAGGCGGGCGCGCTCGTCGGTCTCGCGGCCAAGGCGCTCGGCGGCGGCGGAGGCGGCAAGGACGACCTCGCGCAGGGCGGCGGTGCGAACCCCGCCGCGATCGACGACGCGCTCGCCGCGGTCGAACGAGCCGTAGGGGCCGCGTGAGCCCCGCGGGCGGATTAAGGGACGGCGCGTCATGAGGTCCGTGAGGGACGCGGCGTCCCCCGTGGAGCGCCCCGCACCGCAGAGCGGAGCGGGGCGATGAGGCAGGGCGTGCGGCTCGGGGTGGACGTGGGCAGCGTCCGGGTCGGCGTCGCCCGGTGCGATCCGGGCGGGATCCTCGCCACGCCCCTGGAGACCGTGAAGAGCGGCAGGGGCGACGTCGACCGGCTCGTCGAGCTGGTGGCCGAGTACGAGGCGATCGAGGTGGTCGTCGGGCTGCCGACGTCGCTGTCGGGCCGCGAGGGCCCGGCGGCGCAGTCGGCGCGCAGGTTCGCCGCGCGGCTGGCGGACCGCCTTCCCCCGGAGGCGGTCCGGCTGTACGACGAGCGGCTCACCACCGTCACGGCCGAGAGCGGGCTGCGGGCGGGGGGAGTGCGCGGTCAGGCCCGCCGCAAGGTCGTCGATCAGGCCGCCGCAGCGGTCCTGCTTCAAGCGGCCCTGGACGGGGAACGGTTGACCGGGCGCCCCCCAGGCGAGATCGTCCGGGGGAGCTCATGAACGATTTGGACCTTTTCTCCGATCCGTACGGTGATCCGTACGAGGAGGGGCAGCCGCAGGAGCCGCCGAGCCGGCGGGACCAGCGGCGCGCCCGCAAGCGGCAGAAGCGGCGGCGCCGCAGCGGCCGCGCGGCGTTCCTGTTCGCGCTGGCCTTCATCGTCGCGGTGTTCGGCACCGCGGGGGTGTTCGGCGTCGCGATCCTGGACAACCGGCTCCACCCGCCGGACTACTCCGGTGCCGGTACCGGCAATGTCACGGTCCAGGTGAAGGACGGCGCGAGCGGCGCGGTGATCGCCACGACGCTCCAGGAGCACCGCGTGGTGAAGAGCACCCGCGCGTTCGTGAAGGTCTACAACGCCGAGTCGCGCGCCTCCAGCATCCAGCCGGGCTTCTACCAGATGCGCCTCCAGATGTCGTCGAAGGCGGCGATGGCGCTGCTGCTGGACCCGAAGTCGCGGTCCGGGAACCAGATCTCCATCCCGGAGGGCAAGCGCGCGATCGAGGTCTTCCAGCTGCTGTCGAAGAAGACCGGCATCCCCGTCCGGGACTTCCAGGCGGTCGCGAAGAACACCAACGGCCTCGGGCTGCCGTCGTACGCCGGCGGGAACCTCGAGGGCTTCCTGTACCCGGGCCGCTACGACCTCGACCCGAACGGGTCGGCGCGGAAGATCGTCCAGCAGATGGTCGACGCGTTCAACAAGGAGGCGAGCAGCTCCGACCTGGAGGGCAAGGCGAAGGAGGCGGGGCTCAGCCCGCTGAAGCTGCTGACGCTGGCCAGCCTCGCGCAGGCGGAGGGCGGCAAGCCGAGCGACCTGCCGAAGATCTCCCGGGTGATCTACAACCGGGTGAAGAACGGCATGGCGCTCCAGTTCGACACCACCGTCCTGTACGCGCTGAACAAGCGGACGCTGGACGTGCGGAACAGGGACCTCCAGGTCGATTCGCCGTACAACACCTACAAGCACAAGGGCCTGCCGCCGGGACCGATCTGCAACCCCGGCCCGGACGCGATCGAGGCCGCGCTGGCTCCCGCGCCCGGGGACTGGCTGTACTTCGTGGCCACCGACCCCACCCACAAGGTCACGAAGTTCGCCAGCACCGACGCGGAGCGCCAGAGGCTGGAGCAGGAGTTCCGCGAGTGGCAGAAGAAACACCCGAACGGCTGACGCGTGACGGATCGGAGCGGGCAGGTGGGTGACGTGCGGCGCGCCGCCGTGCTGGGATCGCCGATCGCGCATTCGCTGTCGCCGGTGCTGCACCGGGCGGCGTACGCGGCGATGGGCCTGGACGGCTGGCGCTACGACGCCGTCGAGTGCGGCGAGGACGGCCTCGCGCGGCTGCTGGACGGCCTCGGGCCGGAGTGGGCGGGCCTGTCGCTGACCATGCCGCTGAAGCGGGTCGCGCTGAAGCTCGCCGACTCGGTGTCGGAGCTGGCCGAGCGCGTCGGCGGCGCCAACACGCTCGTCTTCCGGGACGGGCGCCGGCACGCCGACAACACCGACGTGTACGGCATCGTCACCGCGCTCGGCGAGGCGGGCCTCGGTTCGCCCGGGCCCGCCGTGGTGCTGGGCGGCGGCGCGACCGCCGCGTCGGCGCTGGCCGCGCTCGCCGAGCTGGGCCTGGACGCGGCCGTCCTCGCGGTCCGCGACCCGGGCCGGGCCTCGGAGGCGGCCGAGGCCGGCGAGCGCTGCGGGCTGGCGGTGCGGGTCGTCACCCTCGACCGGGTCGCCGACCACCTGCCCGCCGGGCTGGTGGTGTCGACCCTGCCGGGACGGGCCGCCGACACGTTCGCCGGGCCGGTCGCCGCGTCCGGCGCCGCGCTGTTCGACGTGGTGTACGCGCCGTGGCCCACGGCGCTCGCCGCGGCCGTGGAGCGCGCGGGCGGCACGGTCGTCGGCGGCTTCGAGATGCTGCTGCACCAGGCCGTCCGGCAGGTCGAGCTGATGACCGGCCGCGACGGCGTTCCGGTGGCGGCGATGCGCGCGGCCGGCGAGGCGGAGCTGGCCCGCCGCGCCGCGGCCTCCGCGGGCTGACGCCCCACCGGCCGAGACGAAGGGCGGGTCAGGCCGCGCGGGTCGGGGCGCGCAGGTCAGGGGGCCGCCGGGGGCGGGCCGCGCGGCGTCCGCCGCCGCTTGAGCGACTCGTCCACGCTGGCGAGCACGATCGGCACGATCACGCTCAGCCAGAAGTCGCGCCACCCCCAGGCGCCCAGCGCGACGCCGAACGCGCTGGACACGCAGACGAAGCCGAGCACCAGCCTCGACCAGTGCCGCCGCACCAGCGCCACCGGCTCGGCGAACCGGCGGTGCGGGAGCAGCGCCGCCACCGGGCGCTCGCGCGCGTGGGCGCGCTGCACGACCGTCGCGTCCGGGAACCAGTGCAGCACGTCCGCGCCTCCGGCGAGCGGGACGCGGGTGAGCGCGATCAGCGTCTCCAGCCGCCACCACAGCGTCCACAGCGACGTGCGGCCGCCGCCCGGCGGCCCGTAGCGGCGGGGGTCGGTGACCTCGCCGCGCGCCAGCGTCCGGAACGCGCGGGCGACCGTCGGCCCGTGCGGGCCGCGCGGGTCCCGCAGCAGCGCCGTCAGCGCGATCGGCAGGCCGTAGTGCCACAGGGCCAGCCGCCACACCGGCCGCGACCCGAGGCCGTGCGGGGACACCTCGTAGGTCTCGATCCAGGTGTGGTCGTCGTCGGGGTCGAGGTGGGCGAGCAGCCAGTCGTAGGCGTCGAGCAGCCGCTCGGTCCGCAGGCCCGGCCGCGCCTCCGCCAGCGTCACCAGGACGAACGCGGTGTGCGTCACGGTCGGCGCGGCCGCCGGCACCGGTCCCCACGCGGGCCGGTACGCGGTCCGATCGGCCGTCAGCCACTCCACGCCCCGGTCCACCGCCGCGTCGTACGGGTTGAGCTGGGAGAGCGCGCGCAGCGCCAGGCACGTCTGCCACACCCGGGACGCGGAGCCGTACAGCGAGCCCCAGCCTCCGTCGGGGTTCTGGTTGCGCAGCAGCCACCGGTAGGCGCGCCGCAGATCCGGGGCGTCCTCGCGCAGGTCGCAGCGGGCGCGGGCGAGGAACCGGGCGATCCACCCGGTCGCCTCGACCACGGGCATGCCGAGGCTCGTGCCGGTCGCCCACCCGCCGTCGCGCAGCGCGTCGGAGGAGGCGGCCTGCCGTTCGGCGAGGAACGCCAGACCCTCGTCGAAGTGCTCGAACGGGCGGCCCGCCTCCACGAACGCCAGCAGCCCGAGCGCCGTCGCGGTCGTCCCGGGCTCGGGCCGGGCCAGCTCGTGGTACCAGCCGCCGCCGCTGCCGGGGGCGGGCGCGTAGGTGTCGCGCAGGACGTCCAGGGACTCGTCGAGGCGGGCTTCGAGCACCGCCATGTCGATGACGGGAGCGGCGCGGGCGCCGGAGGACGCGGTGGCGGGAGGGGCGGCGCGGGGCGCGGGTGCGGGGGGCTGTGGGGTCTGGTTCACGGTGTTGCCTTCTCTCCCCGTATGTGCCCGTTCGGCCATGTTTTGTACCCCTCGGGTGCCGGGTCTGTGGCCGTGGCCGCACAGATCGCCGGCGCGGCCCCGCGGGCACGCTGGAAGCGCCCGCCCGTGCGTCCCGTGTGCTTGGAGGAGGCGTTGGCCGAGCCGTCGGCCCAGCCCGGCCGCGAGTGCGTGCTGTGCCCGCCCCTCCGGTTCCGGATCAACGCCATGGCCGACCTGCCCGGCGAGGCGTCCGTCCTCGCCGGGGACCGCGACTTCCTGCTGATGCCGGACGTCGCGCCGCTCGCCGACGGGCACCTCCTCCTCGTCACGCGCGAGCACCGCCAGTGCGCGGGCGACTTCGACGAGCGGCTGTGGGACGGCGCCCTGCGCTGGCGCGACCGCGTCGCCCGCCTCTACCTGCACGCCTACGGGGCGGGCGACCTGCTGCTCTTCGAGCACGGGCCCGCGCGGTCACAGGGCGGCGGCGCGTGCATCGACCACGCGCACTGGCACTTCCTGCCGGGGACGCCCGGCGTCCGCGCCGTGGTGGAAGAGCAGGGCCTGCCGGGCGCCCCCGCCGGACACGCGGCGCTCTGGGCCCGCTTCCGCACCGGGCGCTCCTACCTGCTCATCGACGAGCGCGGCACGGCGACCGTCCATTCCGGCGACGGAGTGCGCGGCCAGTTCCTGCGCTGGGCCGTCGCTGCCGCTCTGGAAGGCGGACCCGCGCATGAGACGGCCCTCGCGGGCGGGACGTGGCGCTGGCAGCAGACGTTCGGGCTCCCCGAAAGCCGGCGGCGCTTCCTGCGGACCCTGCGGACGTTGCGGCCCGCGGCCTCCGCCCTCGACGGCCCGCCCCCGCGCGATCACCGCGACGACAGCCACCAGTAGAGCTCGCACGCCGCCAGCCGATCACCGAACCCCGCGCGCGCGTCCCCGTCGCGGTACCCGGTCCCGTACTCCATCGACAGCCCTTCCCGCTGGTAGGCCAGCACCCGCTCCAGCAGCGTCGGGCCGAAGCGCAGCAACCACAGAGGCCGCCCCGCGACCGCGCCGTCGAGCGCGCGCGCCAGCGCCCGCACCTCGTCCGCCCCGGCGGGGACACCACGACCGAGCAGCCGCGCCAGTGTCGGTGCCTCCGCGAACACCACGTCCGCCGCCGACAGGACCGGCAGCACGTCCGCCGCCGCAAGCCGCGCGTCGATGTCATGCGGGACCAGATCGAACGCCACCGCGGTGCCCGCCGTGCGCGCCGCCTCCGCAGCCGCGCGCAGCGCCGCCCGCGACACCGGCGACAGCAGCGAGTACCCGTCCAGGACCAGCACGTCCGCCCGGCGGATCGCGCCCGCGGCCGAGCGGACCTCCGACTCGGTCAGCCGGCGGCCCGGCGCGTCCTGCTCGGCGACCAGCAGCCGCACCCCCGGCCCGCCGCCGGCCGGCCGGTCGCGCACCATCACCGTCACCCCGTTCGGCGCACCCGGCTCGACGCGCAGCCGATCCCGGGCGCCGATCCGGCGCAGCTCCCGCCGGATCACCGGCGTGAACTCGTCGTCGCCGACCTTCGCCAGCACGCTCACCCGGCGGAAGCGGGCCACCGCGCACCGGGCCAGGTTCACCGCCGTCCCCGCGACCAGAGCGCGCGCGGGCCCGTAGCAGAGCCGGTCGGCGGTCACCTCGCCGAAGCGGACGTCGAGCGCCGCCCGCACCTCGATCCGCACGTCGCCGATGACGAACAGGGAGAAGCGGCGCCTGCCCGTCCCGTCCAGGCGGGGCGGGCGCATGGGGGAGCGGCCAGCGCCGCCCGCGTCCATCCCCGTGTCCATCCGACCGTCAGCGGGCGAGCGGCAGGAACGCCCGCACCACCGGGCGCAGGCTCGGGATCAGCGGGTAGGAGCACACCTCGTCCAGCGGCACCCAGGCGCATCCGTCCAGGTGGTCGCTCTCGTCCTGGTTGCCGAACGCGACGTCGAGCGTCAGCGGGCGGCAGCGGCGGGCCGCCGCGACCACCCGGACCCTCCCGCCCGCCCCGTCCGGGGACCGGTCCTCCATGAACCACTGCCACAGGTGGAACGGCGGCCCCGGCTCGATCTTCAGGCCGACCTCCTCCCACACCTCCCGCCGGATGTGGTCGTCGAGGTCCAGGTCGCCCCCGACGTCCAGCCGGCCGCCGGGCACCTCCCAGCGGCCGGGCTGGAACGGGTCGGACGCCGCCTTGCGCACCATCAGCAGCCGCCCCCCGGCCGTGATGAACGCCTTCTGCGCGAACTGCAGGCGGACCGGCGGCGACGCGGTGCGGGGGCCGGGGGAACCGGTCTCGACGGAGGGCATCACGGGAATACCTCTCTGGCACCGGCCCCACCGGGCCGTCCTGGCACCACGGTAACAACGCGGACGTCCCGGGCGAGGGGCCCGCCCGGCCAGATGACCCTCACCTCCACGTGGGAAAAGGCGGCCGGAGGGGGACCGGCGACCGGTCCGCGCGCGGAGGGCGTCCCGCCCCCGGGAATGCGGAGGCGGCCCGCCGGGTTACTACGAGCGGCGTACCCCGCGGTGGACGCGGATCCCGCGGGGCGCGCACGCGCCTCGCAGGTGGTAGTGTTGGTGGCCGACCGGCCCTGTGCACGCGACCGACGAGGTCGTGCGCGCCGGGCGCTCAAGCGGAGGCCACCTCCCACCTGACCGGCCGTGCGGCCGGTGGGTATCGGTCCGGCGAACGGGCGCGGCGCGCTCGTCCCGCCGTCGTCCCCGGACGGTTCCACCGTCCAGGGCGACCGAAGGTGGCCCCGCACGTGAGTCGTGCGGGGCTTTTCGCGTGAGAGCCTCGGGGTACGACCGGTCCCAGAACTTGAGAACGGCCCCAAGGAGGTCCCATCAGCGCCGAACCGCGTATCAACGACCGCATTCGCGTGCCCGAGGTCCGGCTCGTCGGCCCGAACGGCGAACAGGTGGGCATCGTGCCCATCGCCAAGGCCCTTGAACTCGCGCGTGAGTCGGACCTCGACCTGGTCGAGGTGGCGCCCACCGCGCGCCCGCCCGTCGCCAAGCTCATGGACTACGGCAAGTTCAAGTACGAGTCCGCGATGAAGGCGCGTGAGGCGCGGAAGAACCAGGCGCACACGATCATCAAGGAGATCAAGCTCCGCCCGAAGATCGACCCGCACGACTACGAGACCAAGAAGGGTCACGTGGTGCGGTTCCTGAAGGCCGGGGACAAGGTGAAGGTCACGATCATGTTCCGTGGTCGTGAGCAGTCCCGCCCGGAGCTCGGTTTCCGGCTGCTGCAGCGGCTGGCCGACGACGTCGAGGAGCTCGGCTTCGTCGAGTCGCGGCCCAAGCAGGACGGCCGAAACATGATCATGGTGCTCGGTCCGCACAAGAAGAAGGCGGAGGCCAAGGCGGAGCGCGCCGCGAGCCGCGAGCAGGACGCGGCGACCGGCCCGGCCTGACCGGCCGCCGACCGCGCGAGCGAGACGCCGGCCGCGAAGGCGGTCACGGCGCCCGGTCGTGAACGCTCGACCGCGGCGCCCCGCTCGGTGCTGCCCGCCGCACGGCAGGGCGCACCGGGGGCGGTGCCCGAACGACCAAGGTGCCGGACCGGCCGGGACGCCGGTCCGGCCGCAACGCCCGCGGCCCGCGAGGGCCGCCTGGCCCCCGCCGCGGCGGGGGCCCGTCCGCGGCCTCGTGGCTTCCGCGGGGTCGTTACGCACGTACATTGAAGCCTGACCTGGCGCGTCGCACGCGTCCGAACGCGGCGTGCCGATCAGGTGCGCTCCCGTGCCGCCGCACGGGGGCCCGGGAACGAGGGAGACGACGGCGACCATGCCGAAGACCAAGACCCACAGCGGTGCCAAGAAGCGCTTCAAGCTGACCGGCTCCGGCAAGGTGATGCGCCGCCGCGCCAACAAGAACCACCTGCTCGAGCACAAGCCCACCAAGCGGACGCGCCGCCTGTCCGGCCCGGCCGTGGTGGCCGACGCCGACGCCAAGAACATCAAGAAGCTGCTGCGCAAGTAGCACCGACCGGCAACATCGACGACCGGCCGGCGCCAGGACGGCTCCGGCCCCCACGAAGGAGTTCAGCACGTGGCACGCGTGAAGCGGGCGGTCAACGCCGCCAAGAAGCGTCGGGTCGTTCTGGAGCGGTCGAGCGGCTACCGCGGCCAGCGTTCGCGGCTGTACCGCAAGGCCAAGGAGCAGCAGCTCCACTCGATGACCTACGCCTTCCGGGACCGCAAGGACCGCAAGGGCCAGTTCCGCCGCCTGTGGATCCAGCGGATCAACGCCGCGGCCCGCGCCAACGGCATCACCTACAACCGGTTCATCCAGGGCCTGAAGGCCGCCGAGGTCGAGGTCGACCGGCGCATGCTGGCCGAGCTCGCCGTGAACGACGCCCCCGCGTTCGCCGCCCTGGTCAAGGTGGCCAAGGACGCGCTCCCGGCGGAGGCCGCCTGAGCCGGGCGACCTGGCGACGGGCGAGTACGGCGACATGGCGGGCCGCGAGCTGACCTCTATCCGATCACCACGGGTGAAGGCCGCTCGCCGGCTCGCCAAACGCGCCTTCCGGCGCCGTGAGGGGCGGTTCCTCGCCGAGGGGCCGCAGGCGGTGCGGGAGGCGCTGGAGATCCCCGGCGGGCTGGCCGAGCTGTTCACCACGGCCGAGGCCGAGACCCGCCATCCCGAGCTGGTCGGCGCCGCCGAGCGCGCCGGGGTCCCGGTGCTGCGGGTCAGCGGCGAGATCATGGCCGAGCTGGCGCAGACCGTCACCCCGCAGGGGCTGCTGGCGGTCTGCGAGTTCGTGGACGTCCCGCTGGCCGGCGCGCTGGAGGCCGGACCGCGGCTGGTGACCGTCCTCGCGCACGTCCGCGACCCCGGCAACGCCGGGACGGTGCTGCGCACCGCCGACGCGGCGGGGTCGGAGACGGTGGTGTTCACCGACGCGTCCGTCGACCCCTACAACGGCAAGTGCGTGCGCGCCTCGGCGGGCAGCCTGTTCCATCTGCCGGTCGTGGTCGGCCCGCGCTTCGACACCCTCATCCCCGAGCTGAAGCGGGCGGGGCTGACGGTGCTGGCCGCCGACGGCGCGGGCGACCGGACCCTGGACGACGCCATCGACCAGGGGCTGCTGGCACGGCCCACCGCCTGGGTGTTCGGCAACGAGGCGTGGGGCCTGCCCGAGGAGATCCTCCGGCACGTGGACGAGGTCGTCCGGGTGCCGATCTACGGCCGGGCCGAGAGCCTCAACCTGGCGACGGCCGCGGCCGTCTGCCTGTACGCCTCGGCCCGGGCGCAGCGCCGAGGCTGAGACGGCCGCCCGGGCGCAGCGCCGAGGCTGAGACGGCCGCGCGCCCGGTACGGCGCGGCACCCGGCAAGCCCGTGACGTTTCTCGGGCCCGGGCGAACGGGCGGTCACGTGGGAGCGGCCGCGAAGGTTCAATGCGTTCCGTGGCCGGTTGGCCGCAAGCGGTCGTATTCGAGGCCGTTTCGTGGCATGTGAGCTGCGAAGATGGTCTTCCCGCGGACGGAGGGGCAGGGGGCCCGCCGACGCGGGGAACTCATTCCCAGGTAGGAGCGGGATACCGGTCCGGCGGTGGATTCCACCGCTCCGACCCGCTGCCTACGGTGTTGACCAGGGGCGTTGACCAGGGCGGCAAGGGAGCCGCACGAAGTGGGGGCGAACGTGATGACCGAGGAGACCAGGCCGGCGAGACGGCCGGGCCGTCGCGCGCCGGAGATCCGGTGCCGGACGGGCGCCGGCCAGGCCGTGCCCCGCGCCTCCGCGGCGCCCGGCACGTTCTCGCCGGGGGCCGGGACCCTTGGCGCGGCGCCCGACGTGGCCGCCGCGTGGACGTCCGGCCCGGTGGCCGGCCTGGAGATCGAGGTGGCCGAGCGGCGGCCGGGGACCGCCGTCGTCACGGTGACCGGCGAGATCGACCTGCACACCGCGGACGGCCTGCGGGCCCGGCTGGTCAAGGCGCACGGCGCGGGGGCGCGCCGGCTGGTGCTGGACTTCGCCGCCGTCCCGTTCTGCGACGCGGCGGGCCTCGGCGCGCTGGTCGGCGCGCACAACGAGATCTCCGCCACCGGCGGCGAGATCGTGCTGGCCGGTGTCCGGCCCGCCCAGCTGCGGCTGCTGCGGATCACCGGCCTGCACCGGCTGTTCACCGTCCACGCGGACGTGGCGGGCGCGCTCGCGGGCCAGGGCTCGCCGACCGGCTCCCGCTGAGCACCGGCACGAACGAGACCGTCGAAGCACGTCGGAGCGGACCGGGCACGCCCGGTCACGAGCATGATCGGGCGCGGCCCGAGACGGTCTCGCGGCCCCGGTCGCGCAGGTCAGGGTCGGGGCCGTGTCGATCATGCTCTCCGCGGCGCGTGCCGCCCCGCCCGGAGCCGGTCCGGGGACGCCCGCCCGGGACCTGCCCGGCGGCTACAAATGCCTTGCCGCTAGGCGTTCTCCGGGTCCCGCAAGGGCCCCGACTGCGGATAGAGTCTCTTCTCGACAGGCCGCGCTCTACCGGTGTTCTGGAGGCCGCTGTGGGCGGAGAGGAACCCCCCGGCGTGGCCGCGCGCGCTCTCTTCGAGCCCGGCCAGGTGGACGACCTGCCGGACGGGCTGCTGGTCGCCGACCGCGACGCCCGCGTCGTGGTGTTCAACGCCGCCGCCGAGCGGATGACCGGGATCGCCGCCGCGGCCGCGCTGGGCCGCGACTTCCGCGACGTCCTGCCGCTGCACGACGCCGAAGGCCGCGACTGGTGGAAGTGCCTGTCGCCCTACGACGGCCTCGCGACCCGCACCCGGCACCCCGAGCGGGCGCTGTTCCTGGCCGGCGGCACCGAGCTGCTGGTGACCGCCGGATACCGGCGCGGCGAGGGCGGCCGCGTCGAGCGGTTCACCGTCTGCCTGCGCGACGCGCAGCACCGCGCCCGCCAGGAGCGCGACCGCGCCGACCTCGTGTCGACCGTCGCGCACGAGCTGCGCTCCCCGCTGACCAGCGTCAAGGGCTTCACCGCGACGCTGCTGGCCAAGTGGCACCGCTTCAACGACGACCAGAAGCGGGTCATGCTGGAGACCGTCAACGCCGACGCCGACCGCGTCACCCGGCTGATCACCGAGCTGCTGGACGTGTCCCGGATCGAGGCGGGCCGGCTGGAGATGCGCCGCCAGGTCGTCGACCTGCCCGAGGAGGTCCGCAAGGTCATCGCGGGCCGGGTCGCCGCCGGCGACGCCGAGGACCGGTTCCGGTTCGAGGTCCGCGGGGAACTGCCCGAAATGTGGCTCGATCCCGACAAGATGGACCAGATCCTGGGCAACCTGGTGGAAAACGCGGTGCGGCACGGCGCTGGGACCGTCACCATCGTGGTAGAGCCGGACGCGCATAAGGAGGGGGCCGCCGTGTCGGTGCGCGACGAGGGCGAGGGCATACCGCCCGAGGCCGTCCAGCGCGTCTTCCGGCAGTTCTGGCGCGGCCCGGGCGGCAACCGGCGCGGCGGCACCGGCCTCGGCCTGTACATCGTGAAGGGCCTGGTCGAGGCGCACGGCGGCGCGATCACCGTGCGGCGGGCGCCCGGCGGCGGCGCCGAGTTCCGATTTACCGTGCCCGCAGGGGCCCCCGACCACGCGAGCTGAGCCCGTCCCGGGCGCGGCCCGCGGCAGCGGAAGGGCTCCGGGCGGGCCGCGCGTCACGCGCACGCTTTCCGGATCCTCACCGCCCGCGCACTAGACTGCGGGCGTCCCACGCCGACCGGAGTCGATCACACCACCATGTCTGCACCCAACAAGTCCTATGACCCCGTCGAGGTCTCCGCGCTGCAGCCCGAGCAGCTGGACCGGGCCCGCGACGAGGCGCTCGCGGCGATCGCCGCGGCCGCCGACCTCGACGCACTCAAGCAGGTCCGCCTGGCGCACGCCGGCGACCGTTCCCCGCTGGCCCTCGCCAACCGCGAGATAGGCGCGCTGCCGCCGGCGGCGCGCGCCGACGCGGGCAAGCGCATCGGCGCCGCCCGCGGCGCGGTGTCCAAGGCGCTGAAGGAGCGCCAGGCCGTCCTGGAGGAGGAGCGCGACCAGCGGGTCCTCGTCGAGGAGACCGTCGACGTCACGCTGCCCTGGGACCGCGCGCCGCGCGGCGCCCGGCACCCGCTGACCACCATGCAGGAGCGGATGGCCGACGTCTTCGTCGCGATGGGCTTCGAGGTCTCCGAGGGCCCCGAGGTCGAGGCGGAGTGGTTCAACTTCGACGCCCTGAACTTCCTGCCCGACCACCCGGCCCGCACCATGCAGGACACCTTCTTCGTGGAGTCGGAGGAGTCCGGGCTGGTGATGCGCACGCACACCTCGCCGATGCAGATCAGGTCGCTGCTGTCGCGGCCGCTGCCGGTGTACGTGGTCGCGCCGGGCCGCACGTTCCGCACCGACGAGCTGGACGCCACGCACAGCCCGGTGTTCCACCAGCTGGAGGGCCTCGCCGTCGACGAGGGCCTGACGATGGCGGACCTGCGCGGCGGCATCGACGCGTTCGTCACCGGCATGTTCGGCGCGGGGCTGAAGACCCGGTTCCGGCCGTCCTACTTCCCGTTCACCGAGCCGTCGGCGGAGGTGGACATGCAGTGCTTCGTGTGCCGCGGCGCGTCCGCCGAGCCGGGCGGCGAACCGTGCCGCACCTGCGGCTCGGAGGGCTGGATCGAGCTGGGCGGCTGCGGCATGGTCAACCCGCGGGTGCTGGTGGCCTGCGGCGTCGACCCGGACCGCTACAGCGGCTGGGCGTTCGGGCTGGGCGTCGAGCGGACGCTGATGTTCCGGCACGGCGTGGAGGACATGTACGACATGGTGGAGGGCGACGTCCGGTTCACCCTCCCGTTCGGGATGGAGATCTGATGCGGGCCCCGCTTTCCTGGGTGCGCGAGCACGTCGAGCTGCCGGCCGGCGTGACCGGCCGGGACCTGGCCGCCCGGCTGATCGCGGCGGGCCTGGAGGTCGAGACGGTCGAGCAGGCCGGCGCCGACATCTCCGGCACGCTCGTGGTCGGCGAGGTCCTCGAGTTCGAGGAGCTGACCGGCTTCAAGAAGCCGATCCGCTACTGCCGGGTCGACGTCGGCGACGCCAACGGCACCGGTGAGCCGCAGAACATCATCTGCGGCGCGACGAACTTCGAGGCCGGCGACCGGGTCGTGGTGATCCTGCCCGGCGGCGTGCTGCCCGGCGGCTTCCAGATCGGCGCCCGCAAGACCTACGGCAAGATGTCCGAGGGCATGATCTGCTCGGTCACCGAGCTCGGCATCGGCGACGACCACAGCGGCATCCTCGTGCTGCCGCCGGACGCGCCCGTCGGCGCCGACGCCGTCGAGCTGCTCGGCATCCGCGACGAGGTCCTCGACATCGCCGTCACCCCGGACCGCAGCTACGCGCTGTCCATCCGCGGCATCGCCCGGGAGGCCGCGATCGCCTACGACGTCCCGTTCAAGGACCCGGCGGACGTGGAGCTGCCCGCCAAGAACGGCGAGGCGTACCCGGCGACGATCGGCGACCCGACCGCGTGCGACCGGATCGTCCTGCGGGAGGTGCGCGGCTTCGACCCGGACGCGCGGACCCCGATGTGGATGCAGGTCCGCCTGCACCGCGCGGGGATGCGGCCGGTGTCGCTGGCGGTCGACATCGTGAACTACCTGATGCTGGAGCTCGGGCAGCCGCTGCACACGTTCGACCGCGTGAAGCTCACCGGCCCGATCGTGGTGCGGCGCGCCGAGAAGGGCGAGAGCCTGGAGACCCTCGACCACGTCAAGCGCAAGCTGGACCCCGAGGACATCCTCATCACCGACGAGTCGGGCCCGATCTCGATGGCCGGGACGATGGGCGGTCTCGCGACGGAGATCGACGACCGGTCGACCGACATCGTCATCGAGGCCGCGCACTTCGACGCGATCGGCACCGCCCGGATGAGCCGCCGCCACAAGCTGCACAGCGAGGCGTCGTACCGGTTCGAGCGCGGCGTCGACCGCGAGCTGCCGCTGTACGCCTCGTACCGCGCGGCGCGGATGCTGGCGGAGCTGGGCGGCGCGGAGATCGCGCCGGGCGTCACGCACGCCGAGGCCCCGGTCGAGCGGGTCACGATCACGATGCCGGCGGGGCACCCCGACCGGGTCGCGGGCGTGACCTACGGGCGGGACACGGTCGTGCGGCGGCTGGAGCAGGTCGGCTGCGCCGTCGAGGGCTCCGGCCCCGGCGAGGGCCACGTCCTCATGGTGGCGCCGCCGTCGTGGCGGCCCGACCTGACCGACCCGAACGACCTCGCCGAGGAGGTCATCCGCCTCGAGGGCTACGAGGACATCCCGGCGCGCGCGCCGCGCCCGTCGGCCGGGCGCGGCCTGACGATCCAGCAGCGGCTGCGCCGCCGGGTCGGCCGCGTGCTCGCCGGCGCGGGTTACGTCGAGGTGCTGGCGTTCCCGTTCGTCTCCGCGAAGGACTGGGACGACCTGCAGCTGCCCGCCGACGACGCGCGCCGGCGCGCGCTGCGGCTGGCGAACCCGCTGTCGGAGCAGGAGCCACTGCTGCGCACCACGCTGCTGCCGGGCCTGCTGCGGACGCTGGCGCACAACGTGGGGCGCGGGTTCCCCGACACGGCGCTGTTCGAGCTGGGCGTGGTGTTCCGGCCGCGCCCGGACGCGCCGGAGCGGGCGCCGCGCCTCGCGGTGGACCGCGGCCCGACGGCCGAGGAGGTCGCGTCCGTCGAGGCGGCGCTGCCCGACCAGCCGCACCGGGTGGCGGTCGTGCTGTCCGGCGACCGCGAGCCCTCGGGCTGGTGGGGCGGCGGGCGCCCGGCGATCTGGGCGGACGCGGTGCAGGCCGCGCGGCTGGTGGCGGCCGAGGTCGGCGTGGAGCTGACGGTGAAGGCCGACCGGCACGCGCCCTGGCACCCGGGCCGCTGCGCCGCGCTGTACGCGGGGGACGCGCTCGTCGGGCACGCCGGTGAGCTGCACCCGCGCGTCACCAAGGCGTACGGCCTGCCGGAGCGCTCCTGCGCGATGGAGCTGGAGCTGCGCCGCCTCGGCGAGCCGGTGGAGGTGCGCGCGCCGCACGTGTCGACCTACCCGGTCGCCACGCAGGACGTCGCGCTCGTGGTCGACTCCGCCGTGCCCGCCGCGGAGGTGGAGGCGGCGCTGCGCGACGGCGCGGGCGAGCTGCTGGAGGCGATCCGGCTGTTCGACGTCTACACCGGCGAGCAGGTGGGGGAGGGCCGCAAGTCCCTGGCCTACTCGCTGCGGTTCCGCGCGCCGGACCGCACCCTCACCGCCGAGGAGGCGTCGCAGGCCCGGGACGCCGCGGTCGCCGTCGCGGCCGACCGCACCGGCGCCGTGCTGCGCGGCGCCTGATCCGAGGCGCCTGATCCGAGGCGCCTGATCCGCGGCGCCTGATCTGCTGGGACGTGCCCCGGGCCTGCCGCAGGCCCGGGGCACGCCTGTGTTCAGCCGGCGTGGCCGAGGCTTCCGTCGCGGCGGCCCGCGGAGACGAGCCGCTCCATCGACAGCGCCGCCACCGCGTACCAGCTGGCCCCGACGAGCGCTTCGGCGCCGAGCAGCCGCAGGACGTGCCCGGGCGGCGCGCCGTCCAGGATCCCGCGCACCGCCTGGAGCCCGTGCACGACCGGCAGCGCGTTCACCGCGATCCGCAGCGGCGCGGGCCAGACGGTGACGGGGACGTTCACGCCGCCGAACGTCATGACGATCCCGTAGGCGAGGTTCAGCACGAGCCACTCGACGCCGCGCGTCCGCAGCGCGACGCCCGCCAGCGCGCAGCCGTAGCCATAGCTGCTGGCGAGGATGAGCACGATGACCGGTGCCGCGTAGGCGGCGCGCGGCCACGGCAGCGGCGCGCCCAGCAGCGGGGGCAGCGCGCACCAGGCGACGAGCGAGCTGGTCAGGCCGGTGGCCGTCCACTGCAGGCCGCGTCCCAGGTACACCGGCAGGTGCCCGGACGGCGTGATGGCCAGCAGCGGCAGGGTCCCGATCCGGCGCTCGCCCGCCAGCGAGATCACGACGATGGTGGCCTCCATGCAGGCCAGCACCACGATGTTGCCGACGAGCACGTACCGCATGGTGGCGTCGTCGCCGACGTAGCGGCCGAGCAGGGCGTAGAAGGCGGCCTGGCACAGCAGCCGGACGAGCCAGCCGAACGTCCACGTCCGCCACGTGTAGACGGCCCTCATCTCGGCGAATCCGAGGATCAGCGATTCGCGCACGATGCGGAGCGTGGCCCTCATGAGAAATCCACCGTCCCCTCGCGCCGCATACGGTCGACGTACCGCCGCGTCAGCCACAGGCCGGCGGCCATCGACGCCGCGCTCAGGCCGAGGACCGCCAGGACCGCCAGGACCACCCAGGGCCGGTCGCGGGTGTCGCCGCGGACCGCGCCGCGCAGCAGGTCCGCGCTCCACGACAGGAACACGACCCGGCTGAACGGGTGCAGCCAGCCCGGCAGCGCCGCGACCGGCACGAGGATCCCGCCCAGGATGTAGAAGGGATAGCCCAAGGAGTTCTGCAAGACCTCCCGTGCGCGCGACACGACGAACACGGCGGACAGCAGCGTCGCCGTTCCGATCGTCGCGAGGCAGGTGACCGCGACCGCGACCGCGAACGTCCCGGGCTCGGCGACCGTCAGCCGGCGGCCGAACCCGAGGGCGGCGACCAGCCAGGACTCGGCGAACGCGGCGCTGCCCACCAGCACCACCGTCGCGACCCGCCCGGCGACCACCAGGCCCAACGGGACCGGCGCCGCGACCAGCGCGGGGAACCGGCCGGCCCAGCGGTCCTCGGTGACGATGCGGCCGGCGTAGTCGAGGGAGGCGACCCACAGCCCGATGAGCCCGGGCGCCAGGACGGCGTTCGCGACGACGTCCGCGCGGTGCGCGGTCAGCGTCAGCGCGAGCATCGTCGTCGTCTGCATCGGGGCGATGAGCAGCACGAGCGCGTGCTCCGGGCTGCGCCGCGACAGCGCGGCCTGCAGCCGCACCGCGTGCCAGACCAGCCGCGCCGCGGGCCACATGGCACGGACCGCGCTCATACCCGCATCCCCCGGTCGCCGACCGCCCGCAGGTACACCTCTTCGAGGGTCGGCCGGCCACGCCGCGCGGTGAGGACGTCGCGGTCGATGAGCCAGGCGAGGACGCGGCGGGTGGCGTCCCGGTCGGCGGTGTGGACGCGCCGCGCCCCGCCGTCCCGCCGCTCGACCCCGGTCACCCCGGGCAGCAGTTCCAGCGGCCCGGTGAGGGCGGGGTCGGGGTCGTCGAAGTCGACGCACTCGCCGTCGCCGAGGAACCGCCCGGCGCAGGCCGGGTCGCCGGTCAGCAGCATCCGGCCGCGGTCGATGAGCGTCACCCGGTCGCAGAGCGCCGCCGCCTCGTCCATGTCGTGGGTGGCCAGCAGGAACGTGCGGCCCTCCGCGCGCAGGTCGAGGACGAGCCCGCGGAACGCGGCGGCCGCGGCGGGGTCGAGGCCGGACGTCGGCTCGTCCAGGAACAGCAGGCGCGGCTCGTGCAGCAGCCCGCGGGCGAGGTGCAGCCGCTGCCGCATGCCGCGCGAGAAGCCCTCGACGGGGTCGCCGGCCCGGTCAGCGAGCCCGACGCGTTCCAGCAGCGCGTCCGCGCGGGCGCGGGCCGTCCGGTCGTCGAGCCGGTACAGCGCGCCCCAGAACAGCAGGTTCCGGCGGGCGGTCAGCCGGTCGTACAGGCCGCGGTCGCCGCCGAGGACGAGCCCGACGAGCGACCGGACGGCCCCGGCGTCGGCGACGACGTCCCGGCCGAGGACGCGGGCCGTCCCGGCGGACGGCAGCAGCACGGTGGAGAGGATCTTGACGAGGGTGGTCTTGCCGGCGCCGTTCGGCCCGAGCAGCCCGTGGATCTCGTTCTGCGCGACGGTGAGGGTCAGCTCGTCCAGGGCGACCACGGTGGTGCGGCGTCTGCGCGTGTAGGTGCGGCGCAGCCCGCGGGTGTGCACGGCGGGTTCCATGGCTTCGACCGTCGCCGTAAGGCACGGCCCCGGGCCATAAGGGCGCGGCTCAGATCCGGCGGGCGCCGTCCTAGGCGTCCCGCTCGGGGTCAGGCCAGGCCGCGGTCGCGGGCGGCCGCCGCGGCCTCCCCGCGCGACCCGACGCCGAGCTTGGCGAGGATGTTGGACACGTGCACGCTGGCGGTCTTGGGGGAGATGACGAGCTCCTCGGCGATCTCCCGGTTGGAGCGTCCCCGCGCCAGCAGCCGCACCACCTCCGACTCGCGGGCGGTGAGCGGGCCTCCCGCCGTCCCGGCGAGCCCGGCGCGGCGGGCGCGTTCGGAGATCCGCCTGGCCAGCGGCGCGGCGCCGAGGCGGTCGGCGATCCGCGCGGCGCGCTGGAGCCGCGCCGCGGCGCGGGTGCGGTCGCCACGGGCCAGGTCGGCGCAGGCCGCGTCGAACAGGGCCCGCGCGAGCGGGTAGGGCAGGTCCAGCCGCTCCCACGTGCGGATCACCGCGTCCGCGTCGGCGGGGCCGCCGGTCAACGCGGTCACGGTCGCCTTGTACGCCGCCGCGACGGGCGTCGCGGTGGGGGTGCGCGCGGCGAGAGCGGCGATCTCGGACGATCGCGGCCCGCCGGCGCGGGCGGCGGCCTCCAGCAGCGGCCAGAGGTGGCAGGGCTGGACGGTGAGGCGCGGATGGCGCAGCACGGCGTCCGCCGCGGCCCATGCCGCCGGCCGGTCCTCCTCCGCCAGCCGCCACTCGATGATCATCTGGGCGAGGGGCAGCACGGTCTGCGGCGACCCGGCGCCGAGGGGGACGGCGAGCGCCTCCGGATCGGGCGCCGGCCCGGTACCGCGCGCGGCCAGCAGCGCGATCCGCCAGATCATCATCTGGAGGCGGAAGGCCGGGCCGTGGTGGCGGTCCAGGCGCCGCGCGAGGATCTCGGCGGCCTCGTCCCAGCGGCCGAGCCGGTACAGCGCCTCCACCTGGTTGACGGCCGGCGCGAGCCCCGCGCTGTGGACGAGCCCCGCGTCCTCCGCCGCGTCGATCCCTTCGCCCGCGAGCGCCAGCGCCTCGGCGGCGCGGCCGGTGTTCAACCGCGCGTGCGCCAGCGTGTTCAGCACCCGGACGCGCTCCGAGACGTCGAGACCGCTGGAGCGGAGCCGCTCCAGCGGCGCGGTGTCGCCGTCGCCGTCGCGCGCCGTGGCGGCGGCCACGATGAACTCCAGGCCCCCGTTCCGCGGCGCGAGGCCGGCGGCGTCGGCGAGTTCCAGGGCCTCGCGGCCGAGCCGTTCGCCCTCGTCCATCGCCCCGTGGACGAGGAGCCGGGAGGCGAGGTGCGCGAGCGTCCGGACGCGGTCGGGGGGCGAGGCGGCGGCGAGGCGCACGGCCTCCCGGAGGTCGTCCAGCTCGCCGTCATGCCCCTGATACGCGCGGAGCGTCGCCCGGAGCGCGTGGAGCCGGGCGGCCTCGGCGGGGGAGCGGGCCGGGTCGGCGGCGTCCAGTGCCCGCTGCACGAGGGGCAGCCCGCGCCGCGGGTCGCCGGCCGTGCACGCGGTCTCCGCCGCCGTCTCCAGCACCCGCGAACGGGTGAGCCCGGTCAGCCCGGCGGCGCCGGGGACCTCGTCCCACAGGGCGAGGACGCGTTCCAGCAGGGTGAGCTGCTCGGCGTAGGCGGTCGCCGCCCGCCGCTCCCCGGCGGCGCGCCAGGCGGCGGCCAGCGCCTTGGCCGGGTCGCCGCACCACTCCCAGTGGACGGCGAGGGCGCCGGACGGGGCGTCGCTGAGCTCGGGTGCCCGCTCGATGGTCTCGGCGTAGCGACGGTGCAGGGCGGCCCGTTCGCCCGGCAGCAGGTCGCCGTGGACGGCCTCGCGGATGAGCGCGTGCCGGAACGCGTAGCCGTCCCCGTCGGCGGCCAGCAGGCCGTGCTCGACGGCGGGACGCAGCGCCTCGCTCAGCTCGGCGTCCGTGCGGCCGGTCACCGCGGCCAGCAGGGCGTGGCCCACCCGGTCCCCGGCGGCGCTCGCCGCGCGCAGCACCGCGCGGGCGGCCTCCGGGAGCCGGGCGACGCGGGCGAGCAGCAGGTCGCGCAGCGTCCCGGGCAGGGCCTCGCCGGGGTCGGCGACGAGCGTCTCGACGAACAGCGGGTTGCCGCCGCCGCGCGCGTGGACGTCGCGGACCGTCGCGTGGTCGGCGGCGCCGAGGATGCCGCGCACCTGGTCGGCGACCTCGGCGACGGTCAGGGGCGGCAGGTCGAGCCGGGCGACGTGGGGGAGCCGGCCGAGTTCGGCGAACAGCGCGCGGGCCGCCGGCTCCTCGGGCCGGAACGTCACGACCAGCAGCACCCCGGGACGCGGCGGGTTGCGGAACAGGAAGGACAGCAGGTCGCGCGTCGAGCCGTCGGCCCAGTGCGCGTCCTCCACGACGAGGACGGCCGGTTCGCGGGCGCCGAGCCGTTCGGCGAGCGTGAGCACGTGCTCGAACAGCCGCATCCGGCCGGCGCCCTCGTCGGGCGGCGGGGCGCCGGCGCTCAGCGCGGGCATCAGCCGGGCCAGCTCCGGCAGGGCCGCCGCGGGCATCAGCGCGGTGACCGCGTCCCGGCCGAGCCGCCGCAGGATCGCGGTGAACGGGGCGTAGGGCAGGTTCGCGGCGCCGAGGTCGAGGCAGCCGCCGGTGACGGCGCGCACGTCCCGGGTGAACTCCTCGACCAGGCGCGTCTTGCCGCCGCCCGCCTCGGCGGCGATCAGCACGGCCGCGGCCTCGCCGGCGCGGGCGCGGTCATGGGCGGCGCGCAGCGCGGCCAGTTCGGCGGCGCGCCCGGCGAAGACCGGGCTGACGGGTCCCATGCCTTCAGCATGGCGGTGCGCGTCCCGGCGTTCCACCGGAATTCCCGCTTAAAGATACTTGTGTCGCGATAAGAGTCCGGGTAGCCTGGACGCGTCACATCGTCGCCCGGCAGGGGAGTCCGTTGGAGTTCTGAGGTCCGACACCGCGCAGCGGCCGTCCACCGGCCCGCGCACGACCTCAGCGGCCCCACGTCCCGCCGGGCTTCCTCATGCCCGCCCGCGCGTCGCGCGCCCTTCGCGGTGTCTCCATGTGTCAGCAGTCCGCGTGTCAGCAGTCCGCTCACCCGCCATGGAGGCCGCTCATGTCATTCGCCATCGTCTGCTCGGACCTGTCGTTCGCGTGGCCGGACGGCACCGCCGTCCTCGACGGCCTGGACGCCGCGTTCGGCGCCGGCCGGACCGGCCTGATCGGGGCCAACGGGTCCGGCAAGTCCACCCTGCTCAAGTTGATCGCGGGGGAGCTGCGTCCCGGTTCCGGGACCGTCGCCGTCGAGGGCGAGGTCGGCCGTCTGCCGCAGAACCTCGCCCTGGACGGCTCCGCCACCGTCGCGGACCTGCTCGGCATCAGCGCGGCCCGCGCCGCGCTGCACGCCATCGAGCGCGGCGAGGCCACCGAGGAGAACTTCGCCGCCGTCGGCGACGGCTGGGACGTCGAGGAACGCGCGCTCGCCGAGCTGGGCCGGCTCGGCCTCGGCCACCTCGGCCTGGACCGGCCCGTCGCCACCCTGTCGGGCGGCGAGACGGTGATGACCGGGCTGGCCGCGCTGTTCCTGGCACGCCCGGACGTGCTGCTCCTCGACGAGCCGACCAACAACCTCGACCTCGACGCGCGGCGCCGCCTGTACGACGCGGTCGAGTCCTGGACGGGCGTACTGCTCGTCGTCAGCCATGACCGGGAGCTGCTGGACCGGGTCGACGCCATCGCCGACCTTCGCGACGGCGCCGTCCGGTCGTTCGGCGGCGACCTGTCCGCCTACGAGGAGCTGCTCGCCGTCGAGAAGGAGGCCGCGGAACGGATGGTCCGGGTCGCCGGGACCGACCTGCGCCGGCAGAAGCGCGAACTGGAGGAGGCCCACGTCAAGCTCGCCCGCCGCAAGCGGTACGCGAACAAGATGTACGAGAACAAGCGGGAACCGAGGGCCGTCATGAAACTGCGGAAACGCGAGGCGCAGGTCTCGGCGGGCAAGCACCGCATCATGCACGAGGAACGCCTCGCCGGGGCGCGGACGCGGCTCGCCGAGGCGGAGGACGCGGTGCGCGAGGACGCCGCGATCCGGATCGAGCTGCCCGCCACCCGCGTCCCGGCCGGGCGGACGGTCGCCGCGGTCACCGGGCTCCGCGCGCCCGACCCGGCGCCGGGCACGCTGGCCGAGCTGATCGTCCGGGGCCCGGAGCGGATCGCGCTCACCGGGCCGAACGGCTCGGGGAAGACGACCCTGCTGCGCGCGCTCACCGGCGAGCGCGTCCCGGACGGGGTGTCGGTGCGGATCGGCGTGGACGGCGTGCGGTACCTGCCGCAGCGGCTCGACGTCCTCGACGGGGACCGCAGCGTCGTCGACAACGTGCGCGCGGCCGCGCCGTCGGCGACGCCCGCCGAGATCCGGCAGGGGCTGGCGCGGTTCCTGTTCCGCGGCGCGAGCGCCGACCGGCCCGCCGGGACCCTGTCGGGCGGCGAGCGGCTGCGCGCGGTGCTGGCGTCGCTGCTGCTCGCCGACCCCGCGCCGCGGCTCCTGCTGCTGGACGAGCCGACCAACGACCTCGACATGGACAGCGCCGCGCGGCTCGGCGAGGCCCTCGCCGCCTACGAGGGCGCGCTGATCGTGGTCAGCCACGACCTGCCGTTCCTGCGGACGCTGCGCCTCACCCGGTGGCTGCGCATGGACCGCCGCACCGGCCTGGCCGAGGCGGGGCCCATGTGACGCGCAAGGCCCCGCGCGGAACGTCCGCGCGGGGCCTTCTGGTCCGCCGGTCAGGTCAGGACGCGGCGGGTGAACGTGCGGGTCGCGGCCCACGTGAGCAGGATCGTCCCGCCGACGATGGCCAGCAGGAACGCCCACACCGGCATGTGCGGGATGGCGGGCGTCAGGGTGCTGCGCAGCCCCTCGCTGACGTACACGAGCGGGTTGAACAGGCTGAGGATCTGCAGCCACCGGATGTGGTCCAGCGCCGACCACGGGTAGTACACGCAGCCGAGCATCGTCATCGGCAGCAGCACCATCGCGAACAGCACCTGGACCTTCTGCGGGTTCAGCAGCGTGCCGAGCAGCAGCCCGCCGGACGCGGCCAGCAGCGACCCGGCCACCATCACCACGACCAGCACGGCCCAGTTCCCGACGTGCACGTGCGGGGACTGGCCCTCGGCGTGGATCAGCAGCACGGCGGGGAACACCAGCAGCCCGCCGATCAGCCCCTGCACGGCCGCCGCGACGATCTTCTGCACCGCCAGCAGCGGGATCGGCACCGGCGCCAGCGCCCGGTCGGTGATGGACTTCTGCCAGTTCAGCTCCATCATCAGCGGGAAGATCACCGCCATCATCGCCTGCATGATGATGGACGAGCCGACCAGCCCGGGCACCAGGATCGTGGAGAACGTCGGCCCGCCGGGCCCGCCCGCCATCGCGCCGCCGCCGAGCTTGGGCAGCACGTAGGAGAAGACGAACACGAACATCACCGGCTGCACCAGCACCCGGACGAACGTCGACAGGAAGTTCTTGCGCATCACCCGCGCCTCGCGCGCCATCATCGCGGCGAACGTGCGGGGGATCGTCGCCCGCGCCGGCGGCGGGGGCGTCAGGACGGTCGCGGCCGGGGCGGTCATTCGCGGTATTCCCTTCCGGTGAGGGTGAGGAAGACGGTCTCCAGGCTGGGGCGCAGCTGCGTGGCGTCGGTGACGCCGACGCCGGCGGCCGACCCGATCGCGACCAGCTCGCCGAGGATGCCCTCGGGCTCGGTGGCGAACACCCGGACCTGCCCGTCGGTGACCTCGACCTTGCTGATGCCGTCGCGGGCGGACAGCTTGTGGATCTGGTCGGGGGCGGGCGCGTCGTAGGCGACGGTGATGACGGTGTCGGCGCCCGCCGCGTCCTTCAGCTCGTCCACGGTGCCCGCGGCGAGGATCCTGCCGTGGTCGACGACCGCGACGCGGTCGCAGAGCGCCTCGGCCTCCTCCATGTAGTGGGTCGTGAGCAGGATGGTCTGCCCGCCCGCCTGCAGGCCGCGCAGCACCTCCCACAGGTTGGTGCGGGTCTGCGGGTCGAGGCCGGCCGTCGGCTCGTCCAGGAACAGCACCTCGGGCCCGTGCATCAGGGCCCGGCAGATCATCACCCGCTTGGCCTGGCCGCCCGACATCTCGAACGGGTTGCCCTTGCGGTGCTCGGTGAGCCCGAACAGCTCCATCAGCTCGTCGGCGCGGCGCCGGGCGTCGCGCGCGCTGAGCCCGAAGAACCGGCCGCGGAACTCCAGGTTCTCGGCGGCGGTCAGGTCGCTGTCGAGGGTGTTGTTCTGCGACACCACGCCGATGCGGCGCTTGATCTCGACGGCGTCCCGCACCACGTCCAGCCCGGTCACCCGCGCGGTGCCGCCGGTCGGGACGACCAGGGTGGTGAGCATGCCGATGGTCGTGGACTTGCCCGCGCCGTTCGGGCCGAGCAGCCCGAAGAACTCGCCGCGGGGCACGTCCAGGTCGATGCCGCGGACGGCGGGCACCTCGGGCCGCGGTCCGGCGGCCGGGTAGGTCTTCTTCAGCTCCACCGTCTGGACGGCGGGCTCGGGGGGTGCGCTCACGCGCGGTCTCCCTTCCCTTGCGTGCCCTCGGAGTAGGTCTCGAACTGCTTGATCAGGTTGAGCAGGAACCGGCGGACGGCCGGCTCGTCGCCCTCGTCGACGACGTCGTAGAGCTCCTGCATGTCCGCGCCGATCGGCCCGGACTTCTCGGCGACGAGCCGGCGGCCCGAGTCGGTGATCCGCAGCATCACCCCTCGCCGGTCGCGGTGCGAGCGCTCCCGGACGACGTGGCCGTTGCGCTCGAGCGTGTCGACCACCGAGGTCACCGTGGCCGGGGTGACCAGCAGCCGCTTGGCGCACTCGCCGGGCCGCAGGCCGTCCTCGACGACGAGGAGGCGGAGCAGGAAGAACCCCGCGGGGCTGATGCCGTGCCGCTCGACGATCCGCCAGACGACGGGCCCTGCCAGCCGCGTGGCGGCGGCGAAGAGCCGGCCGACGGGCCACTCCTCGATGGGGCCGAGGGCCTTGAGGTCGCCGAAGGCGGGGTTCTCCATGGTGGCGATGTTAGGCCGCTGATGGTTCGAGGGCAAATCTTTAGGTGCCTAATTACTCTTCGAGCCATGGATGTCAATGTAAGTTGACATCGGGGAGGTGTCAACCCATGTTGACGTTCTGGCGCGTCTCGCGGCCGCGGCACACCTGTGTCGCTCGTCTCAGAACCCGCTGACCGCACATTCGACGTTGAATAGGTTTCCAGTTGCGTGCATACTCTTACCTGCTTGCTTCCGAAGGAGTGGACATGGGAATCCGGACGGCGGTCGCCGGCGCCAGCGGTTACGCGGGCGGCGAGCTGCTGCGCATCCTCGCGGGACATCCAGAGTTCGAGATCGGCGCGCTCACCGCCGGCGCCAACGCCGGCACCGAGCTCGGCGCGCACCAGCCGCATCTGCGATCCCTGGCCGGGCGCGTCCTGGAGGAGACCACCCCGGACACCCTGGCCGGCCACGACGTGGTGTTCCTCGCCCTGCCGCACGGCCGGTCGGGGCCGCTCGCCGCGGAGCTCGGCGACGACGTGCTCGTCGTCGACTGCGGCGCCGACCACCGGCTCACCGACCCCGCCGCCTGGGAGGCCTTCTACGGCACCCCCCACGCCGGCACCTGGCCGTACGGGCTGCCGGAGCTGCCGGGACAGCGGGACGCGCTCCGCACCACCAAGCGGATCGCCGTCCCCGGCTGCTACCCGACCGCCGTCACCCTCGCGCTCTTCCCGGCGTTCGCCGCCGGGCTCGCCGAACCCGACGTCGTCGTGGTCGCCGCGTCCGGCACCTCCGGCGCCGGCCGCGCCCTCAAACCGCACCTGCTCGGCAGCGAGGTCATGGGCTCCGTCAGCGCCTACGCGGCCGGCGGCGTCCACCGCCACACCCCCGAGATGACGCAGAACCTCGGCGCCGTCGCCGGCGGGCCCGTCACCGTGTCGTTCACGCCGACGCTCGCCCCGATGAGCCGCGGCATCCTCGCGACCTGCACGGCCAAGGCCCGGCCCGGCGTCACCGCCGCGACCCTCCGCGCCGCCTACGGCGACGCCTACGCCGGCGAGCCGTTCCTCGGCCTGCTCCCCGAGGGGCAGTGGCCCGCCACCTCCATGACGCTCGGCGCGAACACCGCGCTCGTCCAGGTCGCCCTGGATGAGGCGGCCGGCCGCATCATCGCGGTCGCCGCCATCGACAACCTCGCCAAGGGCACCGCGGGCGGCGCCGTCCAGAGCGCCAACCTCGCCCTCGGCCTCCCGGAAGAACTCGGGCTGACCACGATCGGAGTGTCCCCTTGAGCGTCACCGCCCCCCGGGGTTTCCGCGCCGCCGGCGTCGTCGCCGGGCTGAAGAACAGCGGCACCCGCGACCTGGCCCTCGTCGTCAACGACGGGCCGTCCCGCGCCGCCGCCGCCGTCTTCACCCGCAACCGCGTCAAGGCCGCGCCCGTCCTGTGGTCGGAGCAGGTCCTCAAGGGCGGCCGCGTCCGCGCGGTCGTGCTGAACTCCGGCGGCGCCAACGCCTGCACCGGGGCCGCCGGCTTCCAGGACGCCCACGCCACCGCGGAGAAGGCCGCCGAGCTGCTCGCCGACTCCGCCGGCGAGATCGCCGTCTGCTCCACTGGCCTCATCGGCGAGCGGCTGCCGATGGACGCGCTGCTGCCCGGCGTGGACAAGGCCGTCGCCGAGCTGTCGCGCGGCGACGGCGGCCTCGCCGCCGCCGACGCCATCCGCACCACCGACACCGTCGCCAAGATCTCCTTCCGGCAGGGCGAGGGCGGCTACATGATCGGCGCGATGGCGAAGGGCGCGGGCATGCTCGCCCCGTCCCTCGCCACCATGCTGTGCGTGGTCACCACTGACGCCGACCTGCCCGCCGAGGCGCTGGACCGGGCGCTGCGCGCCGCGACCCGCGTCACCTTCGACCGGCTCGACTCCGACGGCTGCACGTCGACCAACGACACCGTCCTGCTGATGGCGTCCGGCGCGACCGGCGCCGTCCCCGCCGAGGAGGAGTTCACCGCGCTGCTCACCGAGGTGTGCGCCGACCTGACCCGGCAGCTCCTCGTGGACGCCGAAGGCGCGTCCAAGGCCATCGCGATCGAGGTCGTCGGCGCCGCGTCCGAGGACGACGCCGTCACGGTCGGCCGGTCCGTCGCCCGCAACAACCTGCTCAAGTGCGCCATCCACGGCGAGGACCCCAACTGGGGCCGGGTGCTGTCGGCGATCGGCACCACCGACGCCGTGTTCGAGCCCGACCAGCTCAACGTCGCGATCAACGGCGTGTGGGTGTGCCGGAACGGCTCGTTCGGCGACGACCGCGACAAGGTCGACATGCGCCCCCGCGACGTGACGATCACCGCCGACCTGTCGGCCGGCCCGCACAGCGCGACCGTCTGGACGAGCGACCTCACCGCCGACTACGTCCACGAGAACTCGGCGTACTCCACATGAGCGCGATCACCAGCGGCGCGCAGATGCGCAAGAACCGCGCCGGGGTCATGGGCAAGGCGGAGACGCTGATCAAGGCGCTGCCGTGGCTGGAGCGCTTCCACGGCA
Organism: Actinomadura sp. RB99; assembly: GCF_014706005.1. NCBI lineage: Bacteria > Bacillati > Actinomycetota > Actinomycetes > Streptosporangiales > Thermomonosporaceae > Actinomadura > Actinomadura sp. RB99. Next base: position 156,817 of record NZ_JABMCA010000013.1, read on the forward strand.
CCACCGTCGTGATCAAGTACGGCGGGCACGCGATGACCGACGAGGCGCTGCGGCACCAGTTCGCCGAGGACATCGTGTTCCTGCGCTACGCCGGGCTGAAGCCGGTCATCGTGCACGGCGGCGGCCCGCAGATCAACGCCGCGCTCGAGCGCAACGGCATCGACTCGACGTTCACCGCCGGGCTCCGCGTCACCACCCCGGAGGCCATGGAGGTCGTCCGGATGGTGCTGACCGGGCAGGTGCAGCGGGACGTCGTCGGGCTGATCAACCGGCACGGCCCGTTCGCCGTCGGCATGTCCGGCGAGGACGCCAACCTGTTCACCGCCGAGCGCAAGCACGCGCTCGTGGACGGCGAGCGGGTCGACATCGGCCAGGTCGGCGAGATCGTCGAGGTGCAGGTCGGCGCCGTCCGCGCGCTGCTCGACGACGGGCGCGTCCCCGTCGTGTCGAGCGTCGCGCGCGGCGACGACGGCGAGGTGTACAACGTCAACGCCGACACGGCCGCCGCGGCGCTCGCCGTCGCGCTGGACGCGGTGAAGCTCGTCGTGCTCACCGACGTCGAGGGCCTGTACTCCGACTGGCCCGACAGCGACGACGTGATCGACCGGCTGACCACCGACGAGCTGGCGGCGCTGCTGCCGGACCTGTCGGCCGGCATGGTGCCGAAGATGGAGGCGTGCCTGGCCGCCGTGCGCGGCGGCGTCCCGCAGGCGCACGTCCTGGACGGCCGCGTCCCGCACTCGCTGCTGCTGGAGATCTTCACCGACGAAGGGATCGGAACGATGGTGCTGCCGAGCCTCCCCGGCGGACCCGTGAGGGAGGACCTGAAATGAGTGCCGGCGACCTGCGGAAGCGGTTCGAGGCCGCGTTCATGCCGAACTACGGCGTCCCCCCGGTCGCGCTGGCGCGCGGCGAGGGCTGCACCGTGTGGGACGCCGACGGGCGCGCCTACCTCGACCTGATCGCCGGCATCGCGGTCAGCTCCCTCGGGCACGCCCACCCCGCCCTCGTCGAGGCGGTGTCCGCGCAGGTCGCGTCCATCGCCCACACCTCCAACCTGTTCCTGAACGAACCCGAGGTGCGGCTCGCCGAGCGGCTGCGGGACCTGCTCGGCGGCGACGGGCGGGTGTTCCTCGCCAACAGCGGCACCGAGGCCAACGAGGCCGCGCTGAAGCTCGCGATCAAGTACGGCAAGACCAACGGCCGGACGTACTTCGTCGCGACGGAGAACGGGTTCCACGGCCGCAGCATGGGCGCCCTGTCGCTCACCGGGAAGAAGGCGATCCGCGAGCCGTTCGGCCCGTTCGCCATCGACGTCCGGTTCGTCCCCTACGGCGACGCGGACGCCCTCAAGGCCGCGGTCGGCGAGCGGTGCGCCGCGGTGTTCCTCGAACCCACGCAGGGCGAGGCCGGCGTCGTCCCCCCGCCCGACGGCTACTTCACCGCCGCCCGGGAGATCTGCGACGCCACCGGCGCGCTGTTCGTCGCCGACGAGATCCAGTCCGCGATCGGCCGGACCGGCGCCTGGTTCGCGTTCCAGCACGAGAACGCCCGCCCGGACGTCCTCACGCTCGCCAAGGGACTCGGGGGCGGCCTCCCGATCGGCGCCTGCGTCGCGTTCGGCGAGCACGGCGGGACCTTCGCCAAGGGCGACCACGGCAGCACGTTCGGCGGCAACCCGGTCAGCGCCGCCGCCGCCCTCGCCGTCCTCGACACCATAGAGAAGGACGGCCTGCTCGCCAACGCCGCCGCCGTCGGGGAGGTCCTCGCGTCCGGGATCGCGGCGATCGACCACCCGCTGCTCAAGGGCGTCCGGGGCCGGGGCCTGTGGCGCGCCGCCGTCCTCACCGGCCCGCACGCGCCCGCCGTCGAGGCCGCCGCCCGCGACGCCGGCTTCCTCGTCAATGCGCTCCAGCCCGACGCCCTGCGGATGGCCCCGCCCCTCATCCTCACCGAGGAGCAGGCCCGCTCGTTCACCACCGCGTTCCCCTCGATCCTCGACGCCGCCGCGTCCGCCGTGAAGGAGAGCTGACCCCCATGACCGTCAGGCACTTCCTGCGCGACGACGACCTCGCGCCCGCCGAGCAGGCCGAAGTCCTCGACCTCGCCGCCAAGGCCAAGAAGGACCGGTTCGCCTACCGGCCGCTCGAAGGCCCGCAGTCCGTCGCGGTGCTGTTCGACAAGCCCTCCACCCGGACCCGGCTGTCGTTCGCGACCGGCATCGCCGAACTCGGCGGTCACCCCCTCGTCATGGACGCCGGCAGCAGCCAGCTCGGCCGCGGCGAGACCATCGCCGACACCGCCCGCGTGCTCGAACGCCAGGTCGCCGCGATCGTCTGGCGGACGGCCGGGCAGGCGCGCGTCGAGGAGATGGCCGCCGGCACCGCCGTCCCCGTCGTCAACGCCCTCACCGACGAGTACCACCCCTGCCAGATCCTCGCCGACCTGCAGACCGTCCGGGAGGCCAAGGGCGGCCTCACCGGCGCCTCCCTCGCCTACTTCGGCGACGGCGCCAACAACATGGCCCACTCCTACCTGCTCGGCTGCGCCACCGCCGGGATGCACGTCCGCGTCGCCGCGCCGGCGTCCCTGCCGCCCGACCCCGCCGTCGTCGCGCGCGCCACCGAGATCGCCGCCGCCACCGGCGGCTCGGTGACCGTCACCGACGACGCCGCCCGCGCCGCCGCCGGCGCCGACGTCCTCGCCACCGACACCTGGGTGTCGATGGGGGAGGAGGGCAAGGACACCTCGCTCTACGAGCCGTACCAGGTCAACGAGGACCTCCTCGCCCTCGCCGACCCCGAGGCGATCGTCCTGCACTGCCTGCCCGCCTACCGTGGCAAGGAGATCACCGCCGGTGTCATCGACGGCCCCCGCAGCCGCGTGTGGGACGAGGCCGAGAACCGGCTGCACGCCCAGAAGGCACTGCTGATCTGGCTCTTGGAGCGATCCCGTTGACCACCCCGATGACCAAGACCGCCCGCCAGTCCCGGGTGATCGACCTGCTGACCCGCCACCCCGTCCACTCGCAGGGCGAGCTCGCCAAGCTCCTGCAGGACGACGGCGTCGACGTCACCCAGGCCACCCTCTCCCGCGACCTCGTCGAGATCGGCGCCGTCAAGCTCCGCGCCGACGACGGCAGCCTCATCTACGCCGTCCCCGGCGAGGGCGGCGAGCGGATCCGCCGCGCCCGCACCGGCGCCGCCGAGACCTTCGCCGGACGGCTCTCCCGGATCGCCGCCGAACTGCTCGTGTCGGCGGAGGCGTCGGCGAACCTGGTCATCGTCCGCACCCCGCCGGGCGCGGCGCAGTACCTGGCCTCGGCGATCGACCACGCCGAGTGGCCGACGATCCTCGGCACGGTCGCGGGCGACGACTCCATCCTCGTCATCGCCCGCGACCCGGACGGCGGCGACGAGGTCGCCGAGGCGCTCCTCAGGCTGACCGCCGGCCGGGAACGACGAGGTTAGCGCCGTCCTCCGCCCCGGGCGCCGCCGCGGCCCGCCGGGCGGGGCGCCTGACGCGCGCCCCGGCCCCGGGGCATGGTGGGATGGCGAGTACACGAACGCACAGCGCGAGAAACAGCGCCGAGAAGAAGAGGAATTCCGTGACCAAGGCACCGACGCGACTGTGGGGCGGCCGGTTCGAGGGCGGCCCGTCGGACGCGCTCGCGCGGCTCTCGGTGAGCGTCCAGTTCGACTGGCGGCTCGCCCCGTACGACCTGATGGGCTCCCGCGCCCACGCCCGCGTCCTCAACCGGGCCGGGCTGCTCACCGGCGACGAGCTCGAGCGCATGATCGGCGCCCTCGACGACCTTGAGGCCGCCTGCCGGTCCGGGGAGTTCCGGCCCGCCGTCGCCGACGAGGACGTCCACACCGCCCTCGAACGCGGCCTGCTGGAGCGGCTCGGCGCCCTCGGCGGCAAGCTGCGCGCCGGCCGCAGCCGCAACGACCAGGTCGCCACCGACCTGCGCCTGTACCTGCGCGACCACGCCCGGCAGATCGTGTCCCGGCTCGTCGAGCTGGAGACCGCGCTGATCGCGCAGGCCGAGCACAACCTCGGCGTCGCCGCGCCCGGCATGACCCACCTGCAGCACGCGCAGCCGGTCCTGTTCTCCCACCAGCTGCTCGCGCACGTCCAGCCGCTCACCCGCGACATCGACCGGCTCCGCGACTGGGACCGGCGCGCCGCCGTCTCCCCGCTCGGCTCCGGCGCCCTCGCCGGCTCGTCGCTGCCGCTCGACCCGCAGGCCACCGCCGCCGAACTCGGCTTCGACGCCGCCGCGCCCAACTCCATGGACGCCGTCGCCGACCGCGACTTCGTCGCCGAGTTCCTCTTCACCGCCGCGCTGATCGGCGTGCACCTGTCCCGCCTCGGCGAGGAGGTCTGCCTCTGGGCGTCGCAGGAGTTCCGCTGGATCGAGATGGACGACACCTACGCCACCGGGTCGTCGATCATGCCGCAGAAGAAGAACCCCGACGTCGCCGAGCTGGCCCGCGGCAAGGCCGGCCGGCTCATCGGCCACCTCGTCGGCCTCCTCACCACCCTCAAGGGCCTGCCGCTCACCTACAACCGCGACCTCCAGGAGGACAAGGAGGGCGCGTTCGACGCCGTCGAGACGCTCCTGCTCGTCCTGCCCGCGATGGCCGGCCTGATCGCCACCATGCGGGTCAACACCGAGCGGCTGGAGACCTCCGCGCCCGACGGGTTCGCCCTCGCCACCGACCTCGCCGAGCTGCTGGTCCGGCGCGGCGTCGCGTTCCGCGACGCCCACGAGGTCGTCGGGCACCTCGTCGTCTGGTGCCAGGTCAACGACAAGGACTTCGACGACCTCACCGACGACGAGCTGGCCAAGGTGTCGCCGCACCTCACGCCGGACGTCCGCGAGGTCCTCAACGTCCAGGGCGCCCTGGCGTCCCGCAAGGCCTACGGCGGCACCGCGCCCGACCGCGTCCGCGAGCAGATCGCCGCGCTGCGCGCCCAGGTCAACGACCACGCCTCCTGGGCCGCCGACTCCGACGCCTGACCGGGCGCCCGGCCGGGGCGGTCCGCGGCGCCCTCTAGGCTGGTCGACCGGCGGACCACCCCCTAGACCACGGTGAGGCGATGGACGGAGCGCTACTGCCACGGGACTTCTTCGACCGGCCGGTGGACGAGGTGGCGCCCTCGCTGCTCGGGCACGTGATCACGCATCGCACGCCCGAGGGCGAGGTCGCCGCGCGGCTCACCGAGGTCGAGGCGTACGCCGGTCCCCTCGACCCCGCGTCGCACGCTTACCGCGGCAGGACGGAGCGCAACGCCGTCATGTTCGGGCCGCCCGGGCACGTCTACGTGTACTTCACCTACGGCATGCACTTCTGCATGAACCTGGTCTGCGGCCCCGAGGGGGCGTCGTCGGCGGTGCTCCTGCGCGCCGGCGAGATCATCGCGGGGGAGGACCTCGCGCGGGCCCGCCGCCCGAAGTCCACCGTCCGCGACCTGGCCCGCGGCCCGGCCCGGCTGTGCCAGGCCCTCGGCGTCGTCCGGGACCAGAACGGCCTGGACGTGTGCACGCCCGGCGGCGAGATGACGATCCTGCGCGGCGAGCCCGCCGACCCAGCGCTGATCCGCAGCGGGCCGCGGACCGGCGTCAACGGCGCCAAGGAGGTGCCGTGGCGGTTCTACATCGACGGAGACCCGACCGTGTCGCCGTACCGGGCGCACGTCACGCGCGTCCGCCGGAAGGCCGCCTGGCGGGCCTGACCTCCGAATATCGTTGGCGTGGGCTCAGGCCCATCGGGCAGTCTGGTGAAAGAGCCGGACGGCAAGGCTGAGACGAGGGAGAACGTGACCGACATCCTGGATGACCTCGCGTGGCGCGACCTGATCGCGCAGTCCACCGATCTGGACGAGATGCGGGCGCTGCTCGCCGCGGGGCCGGTCACGCTGTATTGCGGGTTCGACCCGACGGCGCCCTCGCTGCACCTCGGCAACCTCATCCAGATCCTCATCCTGCGGCGCTTCCAGAAGGCGGGCCACCGACCCCTCGGCCTCGTCGGCGGCGCCACCGGCCTGATCGGCGACCCGAGCGGCAAGAGCGCCGAACGCGTCCTGAACTCCGAGGAGACCGTCGCCGGCTGGGTCGAGCGGATCCGCGGCCAGGTGTCGCGGTTCCTGGACTTCGACGAAGGCCCCACCGGCGCCACCATGGTCAGCAACCTCGACTGGACCGGCCCCATGTCGGCCATCGAGTTCCTGCGCGACATCGGCAAGCACTTCCCGGTCAACCGGATGCTCGCCCGGGAGACCGTCAAGGCCCGCCTCGACACCACCGGGATGAGCTACACCGAGTTCAGCTACGTGCTCCTGCAGTCCATGGACTTCCTGGAGCTGTACCGCCGGTACGGGTGCGTCCTGCAGACGGGTGGCAGCGACCAGTGGGGCAACCTCACCGCCGGCGTCGACCTCATCCGCCGCGTCGAGGGCGGAAGCGCCCACGCGCTGACGACGCCGCTGCTCACCAAGGCGGACGGCACGAAGTTCGGCAAGACCGCCGGGGGCGAGACGTACTGGCTCGACCCCGAGCTGACCTCGCCGTACGCGTTCTACCAGTTCTGGATCAACGCCGACGACCGCGACGTGGAGAAGTTCCTCAAGGTCTTCAGCTTCCGCTCCCGCGAGGAGATCGAGGACCTGGTCAAGCAGGGCGCCGAGCGGCCCGCCGCACGCCTGCCGCAGCGCGCCCTCGCCGAGGAGATGACCACGCTCGTCCACGGCGCGGACGAGACGGCCGCGGTCATCGCCGCGTCCAAGGCCCTGTTCGGCCAGGGCGCGCTGGAGGAGCTGGACGAGCGGACCCTCAGGTCCGCGCTCGCCGAGGTGCCCCGCACGGAGATCCCACCGGGGGAGCTCCCGCCCGTCGTGGATCTCCTGGCGGCCTCAGGGCTCTGCAAGAGCAAGTCGGAGGCCCGGCGGACGATCACCCAGGGCGGCGTGTACCTGAACAACGCCAAGGTCGAGTCGGAGGACGCCGCGCCGGCGTCCGGCGACCTGCTGCACGGCCGCTTCCTCGTCCTGCGGCGGGGCAAGCGGAACGTCGGCGGCGTCGAGGTGACCGGCTCCTGAACCGCGCGTGACGAGCGCCCGTCCGGACCTCTCCGGGCGGGCGCTCGGCCTACCCGGGGGAAAACTTCGGTAGATCCACGTCACAGTGAGGTCACGAGCGGCCTCAACTGGGCCGTTCTGAGACCACGAAACCCCCTCTGACCTGCTTAAACGTGCCGCAGGCGATCGATTTGACGGTCCCCTCGCAGGGACCTAATGTTCTACACGCCCCACGGGGGAGCGGGACGCCGACAAGGCGGCCGGCCCCGGGGGAACCTCCAACAGATCAGCTGGGACGGACCTGTCCACGCCCAAATGGGACGTTGGAGGCCGAACCGCCCAGAGTTTGACAAAGCGGGCGGATCGGGTAGGCTTGAAGGGTTGCCCCGGGGTGGGGCTCGCGGGAGCGGGTCCGGCGCGGTGGGTGTCCGTTTCTTGAGAACTCAACAGCGTGTTAAAAGCCAGTGCCTTTATCGACCTGGCCGGTTCGGCCGGGTCGCCCCGTGCCATCTCTTCGGGGGTGGTGGGGATTTCTTTGAGGCAATACGGTCCTGTTTTCGGATGGGATTGTTTGCTGGGATTTTCTTCTGAGGTTTGGCTGCTTCGGGGTTCGCCCCCTGGGGTGGTCGTTGGGACCTTGATGGAGAGTTTGATCCTGGCTCAGGACGAACGCTGGCGGCGTGC
>NZ_JABMCA010000130.1:0-13201 GCF_014706005.1 Actinomadura sp. RB99
TGCGGCGCTGCGCCGCGACCACCGCCGCCTTCACCACGCCGCGTCCGAGCCGCGCCGCCGCCTCCGCGAGCCGCGGGTCGGCGAGCACCGCGTCCGTGCGCGGGATCCGCCGCCGCTCGTCCTGCTCGCCGGGGGGCGCCGGAACCGGCGCGGGTCCACGATCCATGCGGCGACCTCCGTTGCGGGCGGCGCCGCAGGAGATCGGGTGCGGCGCACGAGACCAGCAGGGGTTACCCCTCAGGGGCGCACGCCAAACGAACCCGCGCCGGGCCTCCGGCCCTTCCCGCCGGGGGTTGCGCCGCCCCGCCGGGCTTGTTATGCATGAGTCATGCATGACCGTCTCGCGAACCTGCTCGGCGCCGCCTCGCTCGCGGTCACCGACCTCGCCCTCGCCGGCGCGACCCGGGCCGCCGGAGTGAGCGCCAGCGGCGCGGGGGCGCTGGTCGTCCTCGCGCACGCGCCTGGCCTCGGCGTCACCGAGCTCGGGCGGCGCGTCGGGCTCACGCAGTCCGCCGCCGCCCGGATGCTGGACGGCCTGGAGGCATCGGGGCTCGCCCAGCGGGAGCGCGGCCCGGGACGCGGCGTCCAGGTGCGGCTGACCCCGGCCGGCGAGGAGGCGGTGGGCGCCATGCTCGCCGCGCGCGGCGAGCCGCTCGCCACCGCGCTCGCCGGCCTGGACGCGAGCGAGCGCGACCTGCTGGGCGCCCTGCTCGGCAAGCTCCTGGCCCGCCTCTACGCCGAGATCGGCGACGCGGACGTCATGTGCCGCCTGTGCGACCGCGGATGCTGCACCGACGGCGCCGTCTGCCCCGTGGGGCAGGCCGAAAGGGACGCCCTCGCGGGACGGGACGCCCTCGCGAGACGGAACGGCGAGGAGAGCGCACCGGGAGCGTCGTGACGGGCGCGGTCCTCGCCCTCGCGTCGGCGCTCTGCTACGGCATCGCGGACGTCGCGGGCGGGCTGCTGTCGCGGCGGGCGGATTTCCGCACGGTCGCGTTCCTCGGGCAGGCCGGCGGCCTCGCCTGCGCGGCCGTCTTCTCCCTTCTCGTCCCCGTGCGGGAATTCGCGTGGCACGACCTCGCGTGGGGCGCGCCGTCCGGAATCGGCACCGGAATCGCCATGGTGTTCCTGTACCGGGGCATCAGCGGCGGGACGATGAGCGTGGTCGTCCCCGTCAGCGCCGTCGGCGGCGTCGCGCTTCCGGTCCTGGCGGGCGTGGCGTTTCTCGGAGACCGGCCCTCGGCCATGGCCTGGGCGGGGATCGCGGTGGTCCTGCCCGCCCTCTGGCTGGTGTCCCGGTCCCGATCGGACGAACGCGACCGCGTGCGGTCGGCGGTCGTCAACGGGCTCGTGGCGAGCGCCGGCATCGGCGTGCAGTACCTGGCCCTGGCGCGGGCCGGTGGCGATTCGGGCCTGTGGCCGGTTGCGGTCGGGCGCGTGGCGGCCCTCCTGACGATCGCGCCGATGCTCGTGCGATCGCGGGCGCCGCGACTCCCCGGCGCGCGGACGACGGCGTGGGCGGTCGCGACGGGCACCGTCGCGGCGGCCGCGCTCGCGCTCTACCTGCTCGCCACCGGGCGCCAGCTCGTGGTGATCGCGGTGGTCCTGTCGTCGCTGTATCCGGTGGTGCCGGTGCTGTGGGGCGTCACCGCGCTGCGCGAACGGCTGTCGGCCGGTCAGGTGGCCGGGCTGGCCGCCGCCGGCGCCGCCGTGGTGCTCCTCACCCTGCCGCCCCTGTAGCCGGCGGGCTCCTTTTTCCACGAAAGGTGACAAAGGATCGCGGCGTTTCTTGTGCTCTCCTGCCCGGGGGCCGCCGGCCTTCTTATTCCGCTGCGCGAAATCAATCCGTCCCGTACCAAACGCGGGCCGGGGTTGTCACTCCTGTGAGTGTCGCGGGAAACGCGGGCTACCTAGCCTGGCGGCCCGGGTGTCCGCTCACGGAGGTGACACTTTGACGGAGCTGCACGAAGGGTCGGCCGAGACCGACGATCTGTCGTCCCAGCCCTGGCGGGACGTCCCGCGCGAGGAGGCCCGGTGGATGCGGCCCCACCTTCCGGACCTGGTCGACACCATGGTCGAGGGGGTGCTGCGCAACGTCCCCGAGTACGCCCGGCCGGACGATCCCGTCTACACCGAGGTGATCCGGAGCGCGGTCGCGCAGGGCATGGGGCACTTCGTGCAGATGATCGCCGACCCGGACACGCCCTGGCAGGAGGTCCACCAGGTCTTCTTCGACATCGGCTACGGCGAGGCCGTCGAGGGGCGCAGCCTGGAGCACCTGCAGAACGCGCTGCGCGTCGCGTCCCGGACGGCGTGGCGGTACCTGTCGCGGGAGGCCGACCGGCTGAAGAAGCCGCGCGAGCTGGCGATCGCGCTGACCGAGGTGAACTTCGCCTACCTGGACCTGCTCGCCTCCGCCGCCGCGCAGGGGTACGCGCGGGCGAGGGAGAAGGCGGCCGGGGAACGGGAGCAGCGGCGCGGCCGGCTGCTCAGCCTGCTGCTGTCGCAGCCGCCCGCGCCCCGCGACATCGTCGTGGAGCAGGCCGGGCTCGCGGGTTGGACGCTGCCGGAGCGGATCGCCGTGATCGTGCTCGCCCCCCGCCCCGGCAGCGGCGGCGAGGGCCCGGCCGGGCTGCCGCCGTTCCTGCTCGGCGGCGTCGACCGGGGCCGCCCGTGCCTGGTCATGCCGGACCCCGACCGGCCCGGCGGCGCCGACCGGCTCACCGCCACCGTCGCCGGATGGACGGGCGCGATCGGCCCGTCGGTGCCGCTGGAGGAGGCCGGCGTGTCCCTGCACTGGGCGCACCGGACGCTCGATCTGATGGCCGCCGGGCGGCTCGGCGGCGCCGCGAACCCCGCCGGAGAGCAGGACCCGCCCTCCGCGAGGAACCGCGAGCAGGACGGGCCCGGCGGCCGGACGCGGCGGGGCGGCGCCCCGGCCGGACGGCTCGTCCGCGCGGACCGGCACCTGCCCGAGCTGCTCCTCCAGGAGGGCTGGACGCTCGCGGAGGCGACGGCGCGGCGCCGGCTCGCGCCGCTCACCGAGCTCGGCCCGCACCGCGGCGGGCGGCTGGCGCTGACCCTGCTCGAATGCCTCAAGCACGGGTTCAACGCCACCGACGCCGCCGAGGCGCTGTGCGTGCACCCGCAGACCGTCCGGTACCGGCTCGCGCAGCTGCACGACCTGTTCGACTACGACATCGAGGACCCGTCGCTGCGGCTGGAGCTGATGCTGCTGCTCCCCGTCTGGCTGCGCGACGCCGGCGACGGCGAGCACTGATCCCGGCGGCTACTCCTCCCGGGCCGGGACGGTCACGTACGGCAGCGTCCGGTCGAGGTAGGCCTTCCGGCACGCCGACCGGGCGATCTTCCCGCTGCTGGTGCGCGGGATGCCGCCCGGTTCGATCAGCACGAAGTCGTGCACGCGCAGGTCGTGCTGCTGCTTCACGGCGGTGCGCACGGCCTGCGCGACCTCGTCGACGTCCAGCAGCGCGATCGGCACCCGCCGGTTCCGCTCGGCGACCACGACCAGGCCCTCGGTGTCGCCGGTGTCCACCGCCACCGCGGCGGTGTACTCGCGGCGGATGCCCTTGTGCGCGTTGGACACGGTGAACTCGATGTCCTGCGGGTAGTGGTTGCGGCCGTCGACGATGACCAGGTCCTTGATCCGGCCGGTGACGAACAGCTCGCCGCCGTGCCGGACGCCGAGGTCGCCGGTGCGCAGCCACGGCCCGCGCGGCAGGCCGCCGGTGTCCCCGTGCGCCTCCTGGGGGGACGACCCCCCAGACCCCCCGGAACCGCCTTTGAGCTCCGCCTCGAAGGTCTCCTTCGTCGCCTCCGGGCGCCCCCAGTAGCCGGCGGCGACGTTCGGGCCGTGCACCCAGATCTCGCCGACCGAGCCGTCCGGCTTCCGCACGCCCGTCTCGGCGTCCACGATGATCGTGTGCTGGCCGAAGGACGTGCCGCACGCGATCAGCTGGATCGCGCCGGGCGCGTCCGGGGCGACGGGCTCGGCGGTGCCGCGGCGCAGCGCCTCGTGGTCGAACGCGGCGCGGGTCGGCTCGCGGAACCGCGACGACGCCGACACGTACACGGTCGCCTCGGCGAGGCCGTACGCGCACACCTGCGCCTCGGGCTTCAGCCCGCAGTCCTTGAACGCCTCGTAGAACCCGGTGAGCGTGCTCTCCCGGATCGGCTCGGCGCCGTTCATGAAGACCTGCACGCCGCTGAGGTCGAGCTTCGCCTTCTCCTCCGCGGTGACCTGCGCGGTCAGGTACTCGTAGGCGAAGTTCGGGCCGCCGGTGAAGGCGTGCTTCTGCTCGCTGAGCAGCTCCAGCCAGCGGACGGGCCGCATGACGAAGGCCACCGGGTCCATGATCACGCCGGGGTTGCCGTAGACGAGCGGCAGCGCGACCGTCGTGACCAGGCCCATGTCGTGGAAGACCGGCAGCCAGTTCACCCCGGACGACTCGCGCGGGATCCCCTCGAACGTGCGCCACAGCTGCTCGGCGTTGGTCGCGAAGTTCCCGTGCGTGATGATCACGCCCGCCGGGGTGCGGGTGGACCCGGACGTGTACTGCAGGTAGGCGACGTCGTCGGGGTCGATCGGCTCGGGCGTCCAGTCGAGCGCGCCGTCCACCTCGTCCGCCACGATGATCTCGGCGGGCTCGCGGACGCCGTCGCCGGCGAGGAACGCGCGGACCGCCGGCAGCGACGCGCTGGTGGTGATGACGGCATCGGGCTCGGCGTCCTGGTAGACGGCGAGGAGCCGGTCGCCGTGGCCGGGCAGGTCCGGGGAGAACAGCGGGACGCCGATGACGCGGGCGTACATCGCGCCGAGGAACCCGGTGACGTAGTGCAGGTCCTGCGGGGCGAGCAGCGCGACGCGCCGCCCCGGCGAGGTCGCGCGGCGGATCGCGGCGGCGATCGCGCGGGCGCGCCGGTCCAGCTCGCCCCAGGTGACGTCGGTGGCGACGCCGTCCGGGTCGGTCATGTAGTCCATGAACGTGTAGGCCCGGTCGTCGGGGAAGTCCTTGGCGAACCGGGCGAGCCGCTCGATCAGCGGGGTGCGGTCGAGCGCGGGGAGGTCGGTCATGCTCAAAGCTCCTGGTACGGGAGGGACGAGTCAGGAGGAGACGGCGTCGGCGGCGGCCGGCGCGCCGGCGGGTTCACCGGTGCGTCCATCGCGGCGGACGCGGCGGGATTCGAGGCGCTCGCGGTCGGGCCAGCGGACGTCCCAGACCCAGCCGAGCCGCTCGAAGAGCCAGATGACGCGGGCGCTGATGTCGATCTGCCCCTTCAGCACCCCGTGCCGGGCGCAGGTCGGGTCGGCGTGGTGCAGGTTGTGCCAGGACTCGCCGAACGACGGGATGGCGAGCCACCACACGTTGCGGGCCTTGTCGCGGGTCCGGAAGTCCTCCTTGCCGAAGACGTGGCAGATCGAGTTGATCGAGAACGTGACGTGCTCGCCGACGAACACCCGCATCAGGCCCGCCCAGAACAGCGCGGTCACGGCGCCGTGCCAGGACCGGGTGAGCAGCGCGCCGAGGCCCATCGGGACCAGGAACGTCGAGAGCACGATCACCGCGTAGACGGGGTCGAGGGACAGGAACCGGATGTCGCGGTCCTTGAGCAGGTCGGGCGCGTACTTGCTGCGGGACGTGCGCTCCTTGCTGAACAGCCAGCCGATGTGCGCGTGGTACAGCCCCTTGGTGAGGCCCCACACGCCCGGCCCGTACGCCCACGGGGAGTGCGGGTCGCCTTCCTGGTCGGAGTACTTGTGGTGGCGGCGGTGGTCGGCGACCCACCGGACGACCGACCCCTGCATCGCCTGCCCGCCGAGGACGGCGAGCGCGATCCGCAGCCACCGCTTGGCCTTGAAGCCGCCGTGTGTGAAGTGCCGGTGGTAGCCGACCGTGATCCCGAGGGCGTTGAGCGGATAGAGGAAGGCGAAGATCGCGATGTCCGTCCAGCCGATCCCCCAGCCCCACAGGAAGGGGACGGCCGCCAGCAGCCCGATGATCGGCGCGGCCACGAACACCACGACCGCGATGCGCTCGGGCAGCGGCACGGTGCCGGAGATGTCGGGCTGCGGGGTTCGGCTGCCAACGTCGGCGACACCCGCTGTCATTGCGGACTCCTTAGAGACATGAGTGCGGAGGCCCCGCCCGCGGGTCCCGGGCGGCCGGTCGTCCCGGCCGTCCGGCCCCGCGGGCGGGGCGGCGGTTCAGCAGTTGCTCTGGACGGGCTTGCCGGCGAACCGGTCGCCGAGGAAGTTCGTCACGTCCCCGGCGGCGCCCCAGTCGGTCGACAGGTGCTCGGTCGGGTAGGTGTTCTTCCAGGTCGTGTTGATCCCGGCCGCGCAGTACGCCGCGCGGGTGCCGTCCTCGGTCTCGTGGGGGATGATCTCCTCCAGCCAGCCGCGGTACTGGAACACCGGGAAGCCGATCTTGTACGTGGCGCCCGAGGACGGGGTGCCGACGCCGACGCCGAGCTTCTGCCGGTCGACGATGTCGCCCCAGGTGGTCCCGTCCGGGCCCTTGAGCGCGTAGATCTGGTCGAGGGACAGGCCCTGCTTGGAGAAGTTCTCGACCTTCGCGCCGAGGAACACCGCGAGCGTCCCGTACAGGCAGTTGGCCTTCACGTCCTTGATCGCCTGCGCGCCCTTGTCGTTCATCAGCTCGTCGAACGGCATCTCCGGGTAGGCGGCGTGCAGGCCGACCAGCGCGTCCGCGAGGAACCCGGCGAACAGGCTGCCGTTGAGCTGCTTGGCGGTCAGCTTCAGGTCGCCGGGCACGCCGCCCGCCGCCGCGCCGACCACGTTCAGCTCCGGCGCGTAGGACGCGGCGAGCTGCGCGCCCCACAGCGCGGCGGCGCCGCCCTCGGAGTAGCCGGAGATGCCGACCTTCCCGTCCGCCTTCAGCGTCCCGCCGGGGATCTGCCGGGACGTGCGGACGATGTCGAGCAGCGCGTGCCCCGCGTTCGCGCCGATCATGTAGGTGTGCACCTGGCCGTCGAGGTAGCCGACGCCGTCGGTGGCGGCGACCGCGTACCCGGCCTTGAGCATCAGCTGCAGGTTGCCGCCCTCGTACATGTCGACGTACTGGCCGGCGAGCTGCTTGGAGAACGCGCACTGCAGGCCGGAGCCGAGGGTTCCGGGGTTGAAGGCGACGGTGGGCCGCGAGCCCCCGCCCTTCCACTCGGCGTCCGGCACCGCGACGGTCCCGGACACGGCGATCTTGCGCCCCTTGGCGTCGGTCGAGACGTACCTGACCTTCCAGGCGTGCATCGGCACGTCGCCGGGGATGTTGGTGAGCTTCGCCGGACGGCAGGCGAGCAGGTCGCCCGGGTTCCCGGTCACCGCCGAGGACGCGGCGTAGATCTGCGCGTCCGTGGCGTCGCAGCCCGGTGGCGCGGCCACGGCCTGCGGCGCGGTCGACACCGCGGGCACGGCCAGGGCGGCCCCCAGCGCCGCGGTGGTGAACAGGGTCCGAAGTCGCATTCCTCGCTCCAGGGGTGGGTCCGGAAAGTGAATGCTGATGACTGTCCCCCAGGGGCGGCGCGCCGCGGAATGAAGATGCGTCACAGGGTCGGGCGCCCTTATTAGCAACCAAGTCAAAAACGGCCGGGCAGGGTGAACGCCCGTCGGCGTCCTCCCGCCAGTCCTCCGGCCCGTCGTCCCGCCCACCGCGCGGGCCGTCCCGTCCGGCGGGCCGGGCGTTCGCGGCGGCGGGTGCCGCCGTCGGTGCGGTACGTGAGGTCCGAGGGCGCAGCGGCGCGTCGCACGCCCTCCGAAATGCGACAAGCCATTGCAAATTGGTGGAGTCTTCATTAATGGTTCGCCGGGTCGGGGCGGCCGGGCCGTACCGTCCCGCGCATGCGCCGAACAGCAGCAGCACTAGCGACCGTCCTGACCGCCGGTATCGCCGCGGCCATGGCGGCCGGCGGCGGACCGGCCGCCGCGGCGGAGCCGGAGACCTGCGGCACTCCCGCCACCCACCAGATCGCCGAGGTGCAGGGCACCGGGGACGCGTCCCCCCTGCGCGGGCAGACCGTCCGCGTCGAGGGCGTCGTCACCGGCGACTTCCAGCGCGCCGACCAGCTCAAGGGCTTCTTCGTCCAGGACCCGACGCCGGACGGCGACCCGCGCACCTCCGACGGGCTCTTCGTCTACTCCACCCAGGAGGTGCGGCCCGGCGACCGGGTCCTCGTCACCGGCAAGGCCACCGAGTACAACGGCCTCACCGAACTGTCCCCGGTCACCACCGTGAACGTGTGCGGCCGCGGCAAGGCCGCGCCCGAGAACGTGCGCCTGCCGCTGGCGGACGGCGCGGACCTCGAACGGTACGAGGGCGAGCTGCTGCGCTTCCCGCAGAAGCTCACCGCCACCGAGACCTACCAGCTCGGCCGCTACGGCGAGATCACCGTCTCCGCTGGCGGCCGCCTGTTCCAGCCCACCGATGGTCACGGCTCCACGCAGGCGGACAACGACGCGCGGCAACTCCTCGTCGACGACGGGTCGAACGTCCAGGACCCGGCGACGATCCCGTACACCGACAAGCGCGTCCTGCGGATCGGCGACACCACGTCCGGGCTGACCGGCGTCCTCACCTACCAGTTCGGCGCCTACGCCCTCCAGCCCACGAAGGCGGCGCACTTCGCCAACGACAACCCGCAGCCGAAGAAGCCGCGGCCCGTCGGCGGCGACGTCCGCGTGGCGAGCTTCAACACCCTCAACTGGTTCACCACGCTGAACCAGCGCGGCGCGAACACCGCCGAGGAGCGCGAGCGGCAACTGGCCAAGCTCGTCGCCGCGCTGAAGGGCCTGGACCCGGACGTCGCCGGGCTGATGGAGGTCGAGAACAACGGCGACACGGGCGCGCTGAAGACGCTGGTCGACCGGCTCAACGAGGCCGTCGGCGCCGGGACGTACTCCTGGATCGAGAACCCGAACCCCGGCACCGACGCGATCCACGTCGCGATCATCTACAAGCCGGCGAAGCTGACGCCGGTCGGCGCCGCGCACTCGTCCGACCAGGCCGTGTTCGAGCGCCCGCCGCTGGCGCAGGAGTTCCAGCCGGTCAACGGCGGCACGCGGTTCACGCTGATCGTGAACCACCTCAAGTCCAAGGGCTGCACCGGCGCGACCGGCGCCGACACCGATCAGGGCGACGGGCAGGGCTGCTTCAACGCCCACCGCGTCGTGCAGGCGAAGGCGGTCGCCGCGCTCGCCGCCCAGGAGGAGAATCCGCTCGTCATCGGCGACCTCAACAGCTACACCGCCGAGGACCCGATCAAGGTGCTGGCCGGCGCCGGGCTCGCCGGGCAGACCGAGCGGTTCGTCCGGCCCGCGCAGCGCTACTCCTACGTCTTCGACGGCATGTCCGGGGAGCTCGACCACGTGCTCGCGGGCGCCGCCCTGGCGAAGCGGGTGACGGGCGCGACGATCTGGCACGTCAACAGCGACGAGCCGACGTTCCTCGACTACAACACCGAGTACAACCAGCCGCGCTTCTACCGGCCGGACGCGTTCCGGTCGTCCGACCACGACCCCGTCCTGGTCGGCCTGCGCCTGCACTGATCCCGCCGGGCCCGGGCGTCCGAATCGAGACGTCCGGGCCCCTTGCGCCGCCGCTCACGGAGCGTATGATCCAGGTCACACTTCTAGTGATCGGTGCGCGCATGAACGAAGCAGCTCCCCGCCTGGCGTTCGGGATCGGTCCTGACGGGACGTACACGCGGGTCGGCCAGACGGTCGCGTTCGTCCTGGGCCTGCTCACCACGTTCGCGTTCCTCCCGCTGGTCGTGGTCGGCGCCGTGCTGTACACCAAGGCCGAGGGGGTCTTCGCCGCGGACGCCGCCCGCGCGCGCCGGCTGGTGAACTGGTCGTGGATCAGCATCACCGTGCCCTTGATCATCGCGGTCGCCGCCGGGGCGGCGGTGGCGGCGCTGCGGGGCTGACCCGGGAAGAGGGCGGAGCCCCGGCGGGTTTGCACTCTTTATGAGCATCCCCTTCTCCGTCCTCGACCTGGCGCCCGTGGTGAGCGGCGCCACGTCCGGCGACGCCCTGCGCAACACCCTCGACCTCGCCCGGAGCACCGAGGGCCTCGGCTTCCACCGGTACTGGCTGGCCGAGCACCACACGATGCCGGGCATCGCGAGCTCGGCGACGTCGGTCCTGATCGGGCAGGTCGCGGCGGCGACGTCGCGGATCCGGGTCGGGTCGGGCGGGGTGATGCTGCCGAACCACGCGCCGATGGTGATCGCCGAGCAGTTCGGGACGCTGGAGGCGCTGTTCCCCGGGCGCATCGACCTCGGCCTCGGCCGGGCGCCCGGCACCGACCAGGCGACCGCGCGGGCGCTGCGCCGCTCCCCCGAGGCGCTGTCGGTCGACGACTTCCCCGAGCAGGTCATCGAGCTGCGGGGCTACTTCGCCGAGGACAGCACGGTGACGCCGGCGGCGGGCAACGAGCCGCCGGTGTGGCTGCTCGGGTCCAGCGGGTACAGCGCGCGGCTGGCGGGGCTGCTCGGGCTGCCGTTCGCGTTCGCGCACCACTTCAGCGCGGAGAACACGCTGCCCGCGCTGGCGCTGTACCGCGAGTCGTTCCGCCCGGGGATGCTGGACGCGCCGTACTCGATGATCGGCGTGTCGGTCACTGCGGCGGAGTCGGACGAGCGGGCCCGCGAGCTGGCGGCGCCGCAGGCGCTGGCGTTCCTGCGGCTGCGGCAGGGCCGTCCGGGCAAGCTGCCCACCCCGGAGGAGACCGCCGCGCACCCGTACACGCCGCTGGAGCGGCAGATGATCGACTCGCGCCTCGCCGACCAGGTCATGGGCGGTCCCGAGACCGTCAGGCGGCAGATGGACGCGCTGATCGAGAAGACCGGCGTCGACGAGGTCATGGTGACGACGCAGGTGTTCGACCACGCCGACCGGATCCGGTCCTACGAGATCCTCGCGGACCTGTACGACCTGAAGGCCGCCGAGCCGCCCGCCGCCAGCGGGCTCTGACCTCGAAGCCGATCCCACGTCAACGGCGTAGTGCCGCCGGTGGACGGCGGCACAACGCCGTTGACGTGGGATGCCCCGGGGGCCGAGCAGCCGCCGGGCGTCGGAGCAGCCGACGGGCGTCGGAGCAGCCGACGGGCGTCGGAGCAGCCGACGGGCGTCGGAGCAGCCGACGGGCGTCGCGCGGTCAGACCGCGAACGCCTCCTCGATGACGTCCAGCCCCTCGTCGAGCAGGTGCTCCGGGATGACCAGCGGCGGCAGGAAGCGCAGCACGTTGCCGTACGTCCCGGCGGTCAGCACCAGCACGCCGCGGGCGTGGCAGCGGCGCGCGATCTCCGCGGTCAGCTCGGGGTCGGGGTCCTTCGTGCCGGGCCTGACCAGCTCGATCGCGATCATCGCGCCGCGGCCCCGCACGTCCCCGATCGCCTCGTGCTTCGCCGCGAGCGCGCGCAGCCGGGGCAGCATGGTCTCCCCGATCCGCCGGGCCCGCTCGGTGAGCTTGCCCTCCTCGATCTCCTCCAGCACGGCGAGTGCCGCCTCGCACGCGAGGGGGTTGCCGCCGTAGGTGCCGCCGAGCCCGCCGCCGTGCACCTTGTCCATGATGTCGGCGCGCCCCGTGACGCCCGCCAGCGGCAGCCCGCCCGCGATGCCCTTCGCGGTGGTCACGATGTCCGGGACGATCCCCTCGTGCTCGCAGGCGAACATGTCGCCCGTCCGCGCGAAGCCCGTCTGCACCTCGTCGGCGATGAACAGGATCCCGTTCGCGCGGCAGAACTCCGCGATCGCCGGCAGGAACCCCGGCGCCGGCACGATGAACCCGCCCTCGCCCTGGATCGGCTCGACCAGCACCGCCGCCACGTTCGACGCGCCGATCTGCTTGCTGATCTGGTCGATCGCCTGCGCCGCCGCCTCCGGGCCGCAGTTCTCCGGCCCGGTCGGCCACCGGAACGGGTAGGCGAGCGGCATCCGGTACACCTCGGGCGCGTACGGGCCGAACCCCTGCTTGTACGGCATGTTCTTCGCGGTCAGCGTCATCGTCAGCAGCGTCCGGCCGTGGTAGCCGTGGTCGAACGCCACGACCGCCTGCCGGCCCGTCGCGTACCGGGCGATCTTGACGGCGTTCTCCACCGCCTCCGCGCCGCTGTTGACCAGGATCGACCGCTTCTCGTGGGCGCCGGGCGTGATCCGGTTCAGGTTCTCGCACACCGCCACGTACGACTCGTACGGCGCCACCATGAAGCAGGTGTGGGTGAACCGGTCCGCCTGCTCCTTCACCCGCGCGGCGACCCGCGGATTGGCGTTGCCGACGCCCGTCACCGCGATGCCGGAGCCGAAGTCGATCAGCGAGTTGCCGTCCGCGTCGACGACCACCCCGCCGCCCGCGTCCGTCACGTACACCGGCAGCACGCTGCCGACGCCCGGCGCCACCGCCGCGGCGCGGCGCTCCTGCAACTCCCGGGACCGCGGCCCCGGGATCTCGGTCACGACGCGTCGCTCCTGCGGCAGGCGCTCGCCGCCGCTCAGGTTCTGGCTGGTCATGGCGCGAACATAAGCCGAACGGCCCCTACGATGAACCGTACGGGACGGCGAAATCCGTCCAAAGATTTGGACGCGCTGAACACAAGAGGGCCGAACACGGGACGGAGGGGTCCGGGTGCCGCCGACGCTGGCCGCCGTGGCGGCCCTCCCCCAGCTCGGCCTGCGCTCCCTCACCGGCGCCCTGCCGGACGCGCCCGTCGTGTGGGTCGCGGTCAGCGAGCTGGAGGACCCGACCCCGTTCCTGGAGGGCGGCGAGCTCGTCCTCACCACCGGCATGCGGCTCACCCCCGGCGGCGCCGCCGGCTACGTCGACCGGCTCGTGGGACGGGGCGTCGCGGGGCTCGGCTTCGCGGTCGGCGTCATCCACCCCGACGTCCCGCCCGAACTGCTCGCCGCCGCCCGCGACCGGGGCCTCGCGCTGCTGGAGGTGCCGCGCCCCACCCCCTTCATCGCGATCGGCAAGGCGGTCTCGCGGATGCTGGCCGCCGAGTGGTACGAGGACGTCACCCGCGCCTTCCAGGCCCAGCGGGAGCTGACCCGCGCCGCGCTCACCGGGCCGGGCGCGCTCGTGCGGCGGCTGGCGCGGCTGCTCGGCGGGTGGGCGCTGCTGCTCGACGCGTCCGGCGCGGTCCGGCACGCCGAGATGATCACCAGCG
>NZ_JABMCA010000131.1:0-904 GCF_014706005.1 Actinomadura sp. RB99
CGCGCATGCCCAAACTCGAGCGCAGCCATGCTTGGGTGGAGGGGTATCCCCACCGGGCGTGCTCTCCGGCGGCGTCGACTCGGCCGATGAATCCGGCGAGCGCGCTTTCCTGCATATCGGATGCGGCCACAAGTGTTTCGGTGAGTTCCAGGCACGCGGCCGCTGATTCGGGGGCTTCTCGCGATGCGAGTTCAGTGGCGATGGTTGAGAGCGCGTTCACCAGTTCCATGGTGGACGCGGCCCCAAGCTCGACCGTCACTGATTGCATACGTAAATAGTACCCTGTGTGACCGACATTCGAGGCCGTTCAAGGCCGTTCGAGCCACATTCTTCCCGGTATTTTTTGGGACCGGGGAAAGGCCGCCGGGTCGCGTGGCCATTGTCGATCTCCGTACCTCGGGGAAGGGGGAGTCTCGTCCCTCGGTACCTGATGGAGGGGGGTGGTGGGGTGGCGCGACCCGGGGGCGGGGCAGGCGGAGCCTGCCCCCAACACCGGCCCCGTACGCAAGCGCCACCCCACCACCCGAACACCCCATCTCCCCATTCAAGAACCCGCCTCGCGCCACCGCCAGAACACCCCGCCCCTCTCTCGAAGACCACCCTGGACACCTTCTCGAAAAGCTCGGCCCACGATGAACTTAAGTACTGGGCGTGCATGCGCAGATGACCGAGGCTGCCCAAGAACAAGTTGCCATAATGACATGAACTGAGCATCCGTCACCTAAATCCCTGCCCGGACCAAAGCGCGAGTCTCGTCCTTCTGCTCAATCTCTGCGATCGCAATGTGGCCTTGGTGCTGCATGCGGGAGATGTGGCCGCCGTTCGTCACGCTCGAGCTGGGCGCGGGGATGGTGCTGTCCGCGTCGTCCGCCGCGATCGTCGGGAACACCCCGGTCCGGGAACG
>NZ_JABMCA010000131.1:1002-13139 GCF_014706005.1 Actinomadura sp. RB99
CGCCCCGGTCTGGGAACGCCCCGGTCTGGGAACGCCCCGGTCTGGGAACGCCCCGGTCTGGGAACGCCCCGGTCTGGGAACGCCCCGGTCTGGGAACGCCCCGGTCTGGGAACGCCCCGGTCTGGGAACGCCCCGGTCCGGGGTGGCGGCGTCGCGGGCGGTCTGCAGGCGACCGTGCGGCAGATCGGCGGCGCGCGCGGGCGCGGGCGCGGTGGGTGTTGCGTCGACGTTCGGCGCGGTGTTCGCGCAGGTCAGGGCGGCCGTTGTCGAGGCGAGCGGGCAGGGGTTCGTGGACGGTGTGCACGCGGCCGTGCTGGTGGACGGTGGCAGGTCCTAGGACGATCGGACCCGGCGGATTGGGTCCGGCGGCCGACGCGCGGCGGCGGCCCCGCCGCGAGCATGGGTTCCATGACCACGATCCAAGAAGGCGGCGCCGTCGACGCGGGGGACCGGCGGACCGGCGGGACCCCGCCGTGGGCCGCGCTGCTCGCCGCGTCCATCGGCCAGTTCCTCGTCGTCCTCGACATCTCCGTCGTCAACGTCGCCCTGCCCGGCATGCGCGCCGGGCTCGGGCTCGGCGCCACGAGCCTGCAATGGGTGGTCAACGCCTACTCGCTGGCGTTCGCCGGGTTCCTGCTGCTGGGCGGGCGCGCCGCCGACCTGTTCGGCCGCAAGCGGGTGTTCGTCACCGGCCTCGGGCTGTTCACCGCGGCCAGCCTCGCGGGCGGGCTCGCGCAGGACGCCGGGATGCTCATCGGCGCCCGCGCCGTCCAGGGCCTCGGCGCCGCGATCCTCGCGCCGGTCACGCTGTCGCTGATCACCGGGACGTTCCCCGAGGGGCCCGCGCGGACCCGGGCGATCGCGATGTGGACGGCGGTCGGCACCGCGGGCGGCGCCACCGGCGGGCTCGTCGGCGGCCTCCTCACCGACTACCTGAGCTGGCGCTGGGTGCTGCTGATCAACGTTCCCATCGGCGTCGCCGTCGCCGTGATCGCCGGACGGTGGCTGCGCGACGAGCGCCCCGACGCGGACCGGCAGCGCCTCGACCTGCCCGGCGCGGCCCTCGTCACCGGCGGCGTCGGCCTGCTCGCCTTCGGCATCGGGCGGACCGAGCACCACGGCTGGACGTCGCCGGACTCGCTCGTCCCGCTGGTCGCGGCGATCGTGCTGCTCGCGCTGTTCGTGGCCGTCGAGGCGCGGACGGCCCAGCCGCTCGTCCAGCTGCGGCTGTTCCGGCTGCGCAGCGTCGCGGTCGGCAACCTCGCGACCCTCGTCAGCACGATGGCGGGGTTCGCGCTCTGGTACTTCCTGTCGCTCTACATGCAGAACGTCCTGCACTACAGCGCCGTCCGGACCGGGGTGTCGTTCCTGCCGCACACCGCGGGCATCATCGTCGGCTCGAGGCTCGCGCCCACGCTGATGGCCCGGATGGACGCCCGGCTGCTGGCCGCCGGGGGCGGGCTGATGGCGGCCGCCGGGTTCGCGTGGCAGAGCGCCGTCCTGGACGCGGGCGGGACGTTCGCCGGATCGATCCTCGGCCCCGGCATCGTGATGGCGACCGGGTTCGGCCTGCTCATGACCCCGCTGGTGGAGGCTTCGACGGCGGGTGCGGACCGGGCGGAGGCGGGCGCCGTGGCGGGCGTCGTCAACACCTCCCGGACGATCGGCGGCGCGATCGGCCTCACGATCCTCGCGACCGCGGCGGCCCGGTCGGGCTCCGACCTCGCGGGCGGCTACTCCACCGCGTTCCTGGTCGCGGCGGTCATCACCGCGGCGGGCACCGCGCTGGTCGCGTTCCTGCCGCGCCCCCGCCGCTGACCTCCGGCTCGCGTTCCGCCGCGACGCGGCGCTAGGACACCAGCACCGGCGGCTCGGTGGCCCTGGACGGGGCGCGCCGCGCGAGGCGGCGGCCGAGCCGCTGCGCGGGCGCCTCGATCCAGCGGTGCGACGCCCAGCCGGCGGCCAGCAGCACGGCGACGAAGACCAGCAGGCCCGGCAGGTTCGCGGGGCCGGACGTGCCGAGGAACTGGGCGGCCACCATCAGCAGCAGCGGGTGCAGCAGGTAGATCGAGAAGCTCGCGGTGCCGAGGCCCGTCGCCCAGCGCGGGAACCGGCGGTGCCGCAGCAGCCAGGTTCCCGCGAACGTCGCCGTCGCCGCGAGGACCGTCCCGGCCCAGACGAGCTGGGCGTGCCAGTAGCCGTGCATGTTCCAGACGCCGGCGGCGAGCGCGCCGGCCGGCACCAGCACCGCGGCGGCGGCGCCGGACCAGGCGGGGATCTGACCCTGCTCGGCGCGGTACACGGCGGTCCCCGCGAACATCAGTGCCATCATCGCCAGGCCCTGCCACGCGCCGACGCGGCCGTTCAGCACCACCAGCACGGCCGCGAGCAGCCCGCCGAGCAGCCCGCCCGCGACCCGCGCC
Source organism: Actinomadura sp. RB99 (assembly GCF_014706005.1). Classification (NCBI taxonomy): domain Bacteria; kingdom Bacillati; phylum Actinomycetota; class Actinomycetes; order Streptosporangiales; family Thermomonosporaceae; genus Actinomadura; species Actinomadura sp. RB99. The sequence continues at coordinate 3,426 of NZ_JABMCA010000131.1, forward strand.
GCCGCGCGGCCCGACACCGCAGCCGCGATCGCCGCGACCAGCGCGGCGAAGCAGACCGCGACGACGACGCCGACGCCGGCCGTCCGGGACAGCAGCCCCGACAGCTGCCAGGTCGGTATCAGCCCGCCTACCGCCAGCGCCGCCGCCGTGAGCCCGACGGAGACCGGAGCGGACCGGCGGTGCGCCCGGACCACGAAGAGGGCGACGACCAGCAGGTAGAAGGCCATCTCGTAGGACAGCGTCCACAGCACGTTCATCGCGTTCGGGACCGCGAGGAGGTCCTGCATCATCGTCAGGTGGGCGAGGATCGCCGTCACGGGGTGGTAGTGCTCCAGGCCCGCCCGCAGGCCGCGGACGCCCAGCAGGAACGGCAGCACCGCGAAGAGGCACGACACCGCGAGCAGCGGGTAGATGCGGAAGAAGCGGCCGATCCAGAACCCGCGGACGCTCTCCCGCCGCTCCAGCGACGCGGGCACGATGTAGCCGCTGACCAGGAAGAACACGAGGACCCCGTAGGTGCCGGGATCGAACCAGTCCTGCAGCGCGATCCGCACGTCGGGCAGGTACACGTAGCTCGCGTGGTGCAGGGCCACCGCCAGTGCCGCCCACCCTCGCAGCACGTCCAGCCACCCGAGGCGCGTGGGGGTGGAAACACCTAAAGGCGGGATCATCCCGACAGGCTAGACCGATTAGGAAGAAACCCCGCCAATTTCGTCAACTTCTCCAGGAAATCCCAAGGTTCGGCGCCCCGCCCGCCGAAGTTCCCCGAGCGGGGACGCCGCCGGCCCGGCGTGAGGCGCGGCCGGCCTCGCGCCGGGCGTCCCGGCCACCCGCGCTCTCAGATCGCGAAGAGGAGGGCGGCGCTGACGAGGACGGTGGCGGCGGTGGCGAAGTGGATGCCGAACGCGGCCGCCTTCGTTCCGCCGAAGCGCAGGACGATGAGCGTGTCGCCGAGCGGGGCGAGGGCGACGACGAGCATGTACCAGCCGGCGGCGTGCGCCGTGGAGAAGGCGAGCAGGGCCAGGCCGAGGACGCCGAAGGTCGCGTCGCGCACCCCCTTGATGGTCAGGTAGGCGGCATCGCCGCCGTCCTTCGCGGGCACGCCGTAGCCGGCCGCCGCCGGGCGCGGGGAGACGAGGAAACGGACGCCGATGAACAGGACCAGGAGGCTGAGGACGGTGGCGAGCCCGTAGGCGATGGGGGTCAGCATGGCGAGGCTCCAACTTCTAGCGCTGCTAGGAACAGGGTCGACACTAACAGAGCAGAATTAGAAGTTCTAGCGCTGCTAGAAGAATTGCCGCCGCAATCGCCCGGAAACAAGGGAGATACGTTCCATATCGCCAGTGGAGACCGGTCATTTGGCCTCCCCGGGACGACCTGCATAGATTTGGATGAGCAGCATCATTGACGTGCGCTGCGCCATACTGCTAGAAACAGGGCGCGGCAACATAGGTTACGTATCCATGGACGGGAGAGGGTCGTGAGCGAGGAGTCCCCCCGGCCTCCGGCAGCGGACCGCCAGGCCGAGGCGGCCGCCGAGAACCGCCGGCTGAGCAGCCCGGACGCCCGCTACGGCGCCCGCCTGCGGCGGCAGTCCTCGGCCTCGGTGCTGCTGAACGCGGTGGTCGAGGCCGACCGCGTCAACCTGGAGCGCACCATGGCCGCGCTGCAGGCCGACGGGACGCTGGAGCAGGCCGCCGGACGGGTCGTCGCGGCCCGGCGCCGGTTCGTCCTCGGCAGTGCCAAGAGCCGCGCGCACGCGACCCTCCTGCACCTGGAGCTGTCGGCCAGCCTCGCCGGCGTCAGCCTGATCGACGAGGGCGCCGTCCGGGCCATCGACGTGCTCAGCGACGTGCGGCCCACCGACGTGCTCATCGCGTTCTCGTTCCGCCGCTACGCCCGTCCCACCATCGTCGTGGCGCGCGAGTTCGCCGCGGCAGGCGGCCACGTCGTGGCCATCACCGACGACGCGGGCAGCCCGCTCGCCGCCGCGGCGCACACCACCGTGGTGGTCGGCACCGGAAGCGCGTCGTTCGCCGACTCCCCGACCGCGATCTCCGCCGTCGTGCACGCGCTGGCCACGCTCACCGCGGCCAGCGCGAAGGGCGCGCGCCGGCGGCTGGCCAGGCGCGAGGGGCTCGCCCACGCCCTGGCCATCTACTCCGACGAATGAGGGGCGCGCACCCATGAGACACACGACGGGCGAGACGGACGATGTCGTCATCACCGGCGGCGAGGTGCTGGACGGCACCGGCGCGCCGGCGCGGCGCGCCGACGTGGTGGTGCGCGAGGGCCGCGTCCAGGACGTCGTCCCGCCCGGCAAGACGCACGAGGGGCCGGAGCTGGACGCCACGGGCCTGGTGGTCGCGCCCGGCTTCATCGACCTGCACTCGCACGCCGACTTCACCGTCCAGGAGCACCCGGCCGCCGACACGGCCGTGTACCAGGGCGTGACGACGCTGCTCGGCGGCAACTGCGGGTTCTCGCCGTTCCCGGTCGCCGCGGCGGAGGAGCTGCGCGGCGCCGCCGGGTTCCTGGCGTCCGGCGTCGACTTCCAGTGGACGGACCTGGACGGCTACGCCCGCGCCGTCGACTTGGAACGGCCCGCGATCAACCTGGCGACGCAGGTCGGGCACCAGGCGCTGCGGACGCTCGTGATGGGCCCGGACGAGCGGCCCGCCACCGATGACGAGCTGGCGGCGATGCGGTCGCTGCTGGCGGCCGCCGCCGAGCAGGGCGCGTTCGGCTTCTCCACCGGGCTGATCTACGCGCCCGGGTCGTACGCGTCGTCCGGCGAGGTCGCCGCGCTCGCCGCCGAGGCCGCGCGGCACGGGCTCCTCTACTCCACGCACATGCGCAACGAGAGCGACGAGCTGCTCGCCGCGGTCGACGAGGCGCTGGACACGGCGCGCCGGTCGGGCGTGCGGCTGGAGATCTCGCACCTGAAGGCGATGGGGCCGGCCAACCACGGGACGGTCCGCGAGGCGCTCGCGAAGATCGAGGCGGCCCGCGCCGGAGGCGTGGACGTGACCGCCGACGTGTACCCCTACACGGCGTCGTCCACGACGCTGACGTCCCGGCTGCCGGGCTGGGCGATGGACGGCGGCGCAGCCCGGCTGCTCGAACGGCTGATGGAACGCTCCACCCGGGACCGGATCGCGGCGGAGCTGCGCGCCCGCTTCGGCCGCGACATCGACCCCGCCGGCGTCGTCGTCGCGGAGCTGCCGGACGGCCCGTACTCCCGGTTCACCGGCCGCAGCCTCACCGAGATCGGCGACGAGACCGGCCTGGACCCGGCGGAGGCGGCGCTCGAACTGCTCGCCGCGCACAACGCGACCGTCTCGATCGTCAACCACGCGATGTCCGCCGCCGACGTGGCGGCCGTCCTCGCGCACCCGCTGGTCAGCGTCGCCAGCGACGGCTGGACCCTCGCCCCGTCCGGCGAGGGCCGCCCGCACCCGCGCAGCTTCGGCACGTTCGCCCGCGTCCTCGGCCGCTACGTGCGGGAGGACCGGCTGCTCACGCTGCCCGAGGCCGTCCGGAAGATGACCTCCCTCCCCGCCGCGCGGCTCGGGCTGGCCGACCGCGGCGAGCTCCGCGCGGGCCGCGTCGCCGACATCGCCGTGTTCGACCCGGCCGCGGTGGCCGACACCTCCGACTTCGCAGACCCCTGGCGGCTCGCCACGGGTGTGCGGCACGTGCTCGTGCGCGGCGTCCCCGTGCTGCGCGACGGCACGGCCACCGGCGCGCGTCCCGGACGCGTGCTGCGCCGTGCCGGCTGAGCACGTCGTTTACCGGATCCCCCCGGATCCCCGTTGAACAGGAGCGCTTTTGAGCAGCGCCATCTCGCCCCCCGGACGCTTGGACCGCAGGCAGCTCACCTCGGTGGCCTGCTTCGCGGTCTGCGTCGTCGCGGGCATCGCCCTCGCCGTCGCAGGCGGCAAGGCCGGCCTCTGGGGCCTCGTCCCCATCATCATGTACGCGGTGCTGGCCCTGCTCGGCGTGGACGTCGTGCTGGCCACCATCGGCGCCGTCATCGTCGCGGCGATCATGACCAGGACCGGGCCGGTCCCGCTCGGCACGCAGCTCGCCACCTCCATGGGGTCGCTGGTCGCGGTGATCGGCCTGATCATCCTGCTCGGCGCGGGCCTCGGCCACGTCGCGCAGGAGACCGGCGCCGCGCAGACCCTCGTCCGGACGGTGATGGGCCGCATCGGGCTCAGCACCCCCACCCGCGTCCAGCTCGGCGTCATGGTGTCGTCGCTGGTCATCGTGGGCGCCCTCGGCACCCTCGCGGGCGGCAACGCGATCATCGCGCCGATCGTCATCCCGATCGCGGCGCGGATGGGCTGGCGGCCCCCGGCCGTCGCGGCGATGTTCCACGCGTCGGGCGCGGCCGGGCTGATGCTCGGCCCGTTCACCCCGCCGGTCGTGACGATCACCGCCGCGGCGAAGCTGTCGTACGGCGACTACCTGCTGCACGCGGGCCTGCCGGTCGGCGCGATCACCATCGTGACCGGGTTCTTCATGGCCCGCTGGATCCAGAAGCACACCGACCAGGAGTACGCGCCGGAGGACGCCGCGCGCGACGACGACGCGGACGCCGCGCCGAACAAGCGCGGGCAGTGGGCCGCGCTCGCCTTCATCGGCGTGCTGGTCGCGCTGGCCGTGTACGGCGTGTGGGTCAAGGCGGGCTACTCCTACGCGCTGGTCGTCATGGTGGTCACCGCCGCCGCGACCGGCCTGGCCGGCGGGCTCGGCGCGAAGGGGACGGCGGAGGCCGTCTACGCGGGCGCGGCCCGGCTGATCTGGCTGTTCATGCTGTTCTGGCTGCTGGACCCGCTGCTGACCCTGGTGCAGAAGACCGGCGCGTTCGACACGATCTTCGAGCACCTCAAGGGCGTCATGCCCGACGTCGGCCCGTACGTGTTCCTGCTGCTGGTGGTCCTGCTCGGGTACGTGCACGCGGTGCCCGGCGCCGCGGTCGCCCAGGTCGTCCTGATCAACAAGCTGTTCGGGCCGCTGGTGACGTCGCTGGGCGTGCCGCCCGCGGCGTGGGCGGTGTCGCTGCTCGGGACGGCGCAGATCGACCAGCTCGGCCCGTACCCCACCGCGGACATGATGGGGCAGATGGGTCTCGCCCGGTCCAGCGATCTGCGGATGATGCTGTTCAACGGCTGGGCCATCATGGTCGCGAACACGGCGGGATTCCTGGTCCTGTTCGCGATCCTGCTCTAGTCCCGACGAAGCCGCCCCGGGGCCGTCCCGGGGCGGCCCTGCCCCCGGAGGTCTGACGTGCGCGACGAACTGGACGAACTGGTGCGGCGGGCGTCCCGCCTGGGCGGGACGCTCGGCGTCGTCGCGCACGACCTCGGCTCCGGCGAGCGCGCGGAGGTGAACGCGGACCACCGCTTCACCTCCGCGTCGGTGATCAAGATCGCGGTCATGGCGGCGGTGCTGGCGGAGGCCGAGTCCGGCGGCCGGTCGCTCGGCGACCGGCTGCCGGCGCCGCCGGACGCCCGCGTCCCGGGCAGCGGCGTCATCAAGGACCTCGCGGACGCGGCGGAGTTCAGCGTCCGCGACCTGCTCACCCTGATGATCATCGTCAGCGACAACACCGCGACGAACCTGCTGATCGACCTGGTCGGGATGGACGCGGTGAACGCCTGGTGCGCCCGGCACGGGCTGCGCTCCACCGTGCTGGCCCGGGTGATGATGGACGCGGCGGCCCGCGCGCGCGGCGACGAGAACGTCACGACCCCGGCGGACGTGGCGGCGCTGCTGACCGGCCTGGTCAGGGGCGAGTTCCTCGGCGAGGAGGGCACCGCGTTCGCGCTCGACGCGCTGGCCCGCCAGCAGCTCAACGACCGCCTGCCCCGGCACCTCCCGCCGGGCGTGACGCTGGCCCACAAGACGGGCGAGCTGGCGTCCGTCTGCCACGACGCCGGGATCGTCCTGGCGGAGGACCGCGACCCGATCGTCCTCGTCGCCATGACGGAGGGCATCGCGTCCGAGGCCGACGCCGCCACCCTGATCGCGGACACGGGCCGAGCCGTCTACAGCGCCACCGGCCTCCTCTGAACTCCTTGAGTCGCGGCGAGGCGTCGCCATGAAGCACTGCTCATGGCGACGCCTCGCCTCGCCGCGACTCGACGGAGGTCAGGTGCGGAAGGTGTCGCTCGCCTGGGCGCGGATCAGGGACTCGTCCACCTCGTGACCCAGGCCGGGGGAGGTGGGGACGGGGACCATGCCGTCGGTCGCGCGGATGGGCGGGGCCACGATGTCGTGCGCGTAGTACTTGTCCGAGCCGGACACGTCGCTGGGCAGGTCGAAGCCGGGCAGGGACGCGATCGCGACGTTCGCGGCGCGGCCGACGCCGAACTCGTGCATGCCGCCGCACCACACCTGCCAGCCGGCCGCCACCGCCCGGTCGTGCGCCGTGCGCGCCGCCGTGAGGCCGCCCATCCGCGACACCTTGACGTTGAGGATGCTCCCGGCGCCGAGGGCGATCGCGGTGTCGAGCTGGTCCAGGTCGTCGACGGACTCGTCCAGGCAGACGGGCGTGCCGATCGTGGCGGCGAGGCGGGCGTGCGCGGCGAGCGCGCCCGGCGCGAACGGCTGCTCGATGAGCAGCAGGCCGAGGACGTCCAGCTCGCGCATGGTGGCGAGCGCCTCCAGCGTCTCGGGGTAGACGCCGTTGGCGTCGACCTGGACGGCGAGGTCCGGGTACGCCTCCCGGACGGCGCGGGTCGGCGCGACGTCCCAGCCGGGCGCGATCTTCAGCTTGATGCGCCGGTAGCCGTCCGCGACGTGCCGCTCCACCTGCGCGAGCAGGTCGTCGACGGTCGGTTCGATGCCGAGGCTGACGCCGGCGGCGATGCTCCGCCGGGTGCCGCCGAGCGCGGCGGCGAGCGAGGTGCCGGACGCGCGCGCCCACAGGTCCCAGCAGGCGATGTCGAGCCCGGCCTTGGCGAAGTGGTGGCCGCGGATCCGCGCCCACGCGCGCCCCGCCTCGGACGGGTGGTCCCACTCGGTGCCGACGAGCGCGGGCGCGAGGTAGCGGCGCAGCATCATCCAGCAGGTGTCGACGGTCTCGGGGCAGTAGTACGGGTCGCTCGGCGAGGCGATCTCCCCCCAGCCGGACGCGCCGGCGTCGTCCGTCACCCGGACGACGATGTGCTCCAGGTGCGACTTGCGGTGCGAGCTGGTCTGGAAGGTGTGGACGAGCGGCAGGCTCAGCCGGAACGCCTCGACGGCGGCGACGGCGGGCATCAGTGCTTCTCCTGCGGGTCGGGGACGAACCGGTAGACGGCGGTGTCGCGGCCGGCGACCTCGCACGAGACGGCGGCGCGGCCGCCTTCGATGAGGCGGCCCATGACGTCGGCGACCCGCTCGCGGAGCGCGACGGAGGCGTCCCGGTCGGCGGCGACGTGCGCCTCCCAGTCGCTGGGCAGGCCGAACAGGACGGCGTCGCCGTCGCGGGCGGTCTCGCCCCAGCCGACGGGCGGCGGCTTCGGAGCCCGGTCCCGCGCGGCGGGGAGGTCGGCGGTCAGGTCCCATTCGACGATGAGCCGGTCGGTGCGCATGCCGCGGTCCCGGCCGACGTCCTCGACGCCGAGCAGGTTCGGTTCGAACCAGCGCGCGACCGCGCCGAGGACGTCGAGGTTGAAGTGCGCGTTGCGGGTGCGGACCGGGTCGAACGACCAGCGCATCGCGGTGACGCCGGTGGCGAGCACCTGCTCGCGCTGCCCGAGCTTGAGGGCGCGGCCGACGCCGCGGCCCTGCTGGTCGTCGCGGACGGCGGCCATCTGCGAGTAGTGGTAGACGCGGCCGGCCGGGTCGACGCCGCCGAAGCCGTAGGCGAACCCGACGAGGTCGTCGCCGTCGAACGCGCCGACGACCGAGCCGCCGTTGTGCGCGAGGGAGATGAGCAGGCGGGGGCTGACCGCGGGGTCGGTCGCGCCGAGCCGGAAGACCTCGCGGTAGAGGGCCACCGCGGCGCGCATCTCCGCGGGTCCGGACAGGGGCCGCACGTGCACGGCCGGGGATCTCACAGGCATCGCATCGCTTACTGTCAGCACATGTCCTGACCTAGATATGTTGTAGATCTATGTCCTCGTTGTAGCATCACGCCTTGTCAGCGTCAAATATCGCCGCGATCATGACGGTTATACGATCCGTATGTTCGTCAATGATCTTCCAGGCCCTGGAGGGACATGACCCCGCCCGACCCCACCCCGCCCGACTCCACCCCGTCCGACTCCACCCCGCCCGACCCCGCCGTGCTCGACCCCGACGACGCGGCCCGCATCACCGGGGCCGCCGCCGACCTGCTGGCCGCCGCGCGCGCCCGCCTGCGCGAGTACGCGCTGGCCGAGTCGCCCAGCGGCGACGCCGACGCGCTGGCCCGCTGCGCCGACCTGGTCGAGGCCGGGCAGGCCGCCGCCGGCGGGCGGGTGCGGCGGGTGCCGTCCCCGAGCGGCGACCACCTGGTCACCTCCTGGGGGCCGGAGGGGCCCGGGCACCTCCTCGTCGTCGGCCACTACGACACCGTCTGGCCGGTCGGGCGCCTGGCCGACATGCCCTACACCGACGACGGCACGACCATCACCGGTCCCGGCGTCTTCGACATGAAGGGCGGCCTCGTCGCGCTGGAAACGGCGTTCCAGGCGCTCGACGCCGCCGGGATCGCCGTGCCCGCGCCCGTCCGCGCGGTCGTCGTCGCCGACGAGGAGGTCGGCAGCCCCACCGGCCGCGACCTCGTCGAGGCCGAGATGGACGGCGCGGCGGCGGTCATCGGCCTGGAGTCGCCGCATCCCGACGGCGCGCTGAAGTCCGCGCGGCGCGGCAGCACCCGCGTCGCGCTGCGCGTCCGGGGCCGCGAGGCGCACGCCGCCCTGGACCCCTGGCGCGGCGTGTCCGCGATCGACGAGCTGCTCGACCAGCTCGCCGCCGTCCGCGCCGCCGTGCCGGACGACGGCACCACCCTGCTCAACATCGGCCGGATCGAGGGCGGCCGCCGCGCCAACGTGGTCGCCGGGGACGCTTGGGCGGAGATCGGCCTCCGCTTTACCGACGCCGGATCCGAGCGCCGGATGCTGGACGCGCTGCGCGGCGCCCGCCCGGTCCGGGACGGCGCGCAGGTGGAGGCCGAGGTGCTGACGTCCCGGCCGACCTGGCCCGACGACCCCGCCAACCCGCTGCTGGCGCACCTCGCGGCGGTGGGCGCCGCGCTCGGCCAGACCGTCCAGGGCCGTCCGGCGGCCGGCGCGGGCGACGCGAACCTGCCCGGCTCGCGCGGCCTGCCCACGCTCGACGGGCTCGGCCCGCGCGGGCGCGGCGCGCACGCCGCCGACGAGCACATCCAGGCCGCCGACCTGGCCCGCTGCGCCGCGCTCCTCGCCGCCCTCTTCGCCGTCCCGTACCGGCCCTGACCCGGAACCGGCGAACCGGCGGAAATCGGGTCGACGGGCCGGGGCGGGGCGAGCAGAATCACCGGCGTGAAGGTTCGGCTCGCGGGCGGCGTGGTGGCCTCGGACCTGGCCGCGTGGACGGCCGGTCCGTCCGGTCCGGAGCGCGTCACCGGCGGCCCGTCCGAGCGGCCCGGCGCGGCCGTCGCGCTGGGCCCCGCCGACGCCGCCGTCGAGGACGTCCGGCGCGCGCTCGCGGCGCTGTCCGCGCTGGTCGAGGCGGGCGGGGCGACGGCCGCCGGCG
>NZ_JABMCA010000132.1:0-13063 GCF_014706005.1 Actinomadura sp. RB99
GCGCAGCGGCGGGCGACAGCGCGGCGGGCGGCGCAGCGGCGGGCGGCGGCGCGCCGGAGGGGCTGAGCAGGGCGGACGCGCTGCGCCTCGCCGGCCTCGACGAGGAGGTCGTCGAGGCGGTGAGCCGGCGGTGAGCCTCCGGTGAGCGCGCCCCGGCACGCTCACCGGCATGAAGAACGTCCTGATCTCCGGCGCCTCGATCGCCGGCCCCGCGCTCGCCCACTGGCTCGCCCGCTACGGCTTCGCCACCACGATCGTCGAGAACACCGCCGGCTTCCGCGACGGCGGCTACGCCGTCGACTTCCGCGGCGACGCGCACCTGACCGTCCTGCGCCGCATGGGCCTCCTCACCGACGTCGAGCGCGCGAAGACCGGCATGGGCGCCATGGCGTACGTGAACAAGGCCGGCAAGCCCGTGGCGACGATGGCGGCCGACCTGTTCGCCGGGGACGTCGAGATCCTCCGCGGCGACCTCGCCCGCATCCTCCTCGACGCCACCCGCGGCACCACCGAGTACGTCTTCGGCGACTCCATCGCGTCCCTCGACGAGGACGCCGACGGCGTGACCGTCTCCTTCGAGCGGTCCGCGCCGCGCCGGTTCGACCTGGTCATCGGCGCGGACGGGCTGCACTCCAACGTCCGCCGCCTCGCGTTCGGGCCGGAGGAGCGGTACGTCCGCGAACTCGGCGTGCACTGCGCGATCTTCAGCGTCCCCAACCACCTCGGCCTCCGGTACACGGGGCACGTCTACCGGACCGGCGGGCAGCTCGCGTCCGTCTACAGCGCCCGCGACAACACCGAGGCCAGGGCAGCGTTCTACTTCGCGTCGCCGGAGACGGGCGTCGACCGCCGGGACGTGGCGGGGCAGCAGCGGATCCTCACCGAGCGGTTCGCCGGCACCGGCTGGGAGTGCGACCGGCTGCTCGCCGAGATGCGGCACGCCCCCGACTTCTACTTCGACGCGGTCGGGCAGGTCCGCATGGACGGGTGGGCGCGCGGGCGGGTCGCGCTCCTCGGCGACGCCGCCTACTGCCCGTCGTCCCTGTCCGGCATGGGCACCGGCCTCGCCATGGTCGGCGCCTACGTGCTCGCGGGCGAGCTGGCCGCCGCGCGCGGCGACCACCGCGTCGCCTTCGCGCGCTACGAGGACGTCATGCGCGACTACGCGGCGGGCTGCCAGAAGATGGGCGACGGCGTCGCCAAGCTGATGATGCCCTCGAACCGGGCCGTGATCGGGTTGCTGAACCGGTACTACAAGCTGCTGCCGTACCTGCCGGGCAAGAACATGGCCGCCAAGATCGCCCGGAGGACCGCCGAGGCGATCGACCTGCCCGACTACGCCGGGGTCCCTACGCGGCCGATGCCGTGAGGCGCCGGAGCGTGATCTTCAGCTTGGGCCTGCCGTCGTCGGCCCCGGTCGCGCCGCCGTCCGTGCCGGCCTTCGCCACCTTGTCGATGACGTCCATCCCGGACGTGACGTGCCCGAACACCGTGTAGTCGGCGGGGATGTCCGCCTCGCCGTACACGATGAAGAACTGGCTCCCGTTGGTGTTCGCGCCCGCGTTCGCCATGGCGACCGTCCCGCGCGCGTACTTGGCGCCGGACGTGTTCTCGTTGGCGAACGCGTAGCCCGGACCGCCCGACCCGGTCCCGGACGGGTCGCCGCACTGGAGCACCTTGAGGGCCGCCGACGTCGTGAGCCGGTGGCAGGACGTCCCGTCGTAGAACTTCTTCCCCGCCAGGTACATGAAGGAGTTCACGGTGCAGGGCGCCTTGGCGCCGTCGAGGTCCATCTTCACGGTGCCGAGGTTCGTCGCCAGCTCGGCGTGGACGGTCGCGGGAGGCTTCGCGGTGGCCGGAGGCGTCCCGACGTCCTTCACGTCGCCGCCGGACGACGGCGTGTAACGGCAGTCGCCGCCGATGGCGGCGGTCCCGCCCGAGGGGGTCGTCCGGCTCGCCGACGGGTGGTCGCCGTCGCCGCCGTGGTCCTTGAGCAGCACGGCGGCGGTGGCCGTCCCCGCCGCGAGCAGCGCCACGGCCGCGACCGCGCCCGCGATGACCAGCGCCCTGCCGCCCTTCCGCGGCCCCGGCCCGGAGGGGACGGTCCGACCCGGCGGAAGGAACGGCGGCCCCGGCGGCGGGCCCGGAGCCGTCCCCATACCGGGCGGCATGGGCGGCGGCCCGTCGGGCGGCGCGAAGGCGGGCGGCGCAGAGGCGGGCGGCGCGGGCGCGGGCGGCGGGAGCGCCGCGGCGGTCAGCGTCGCCGCCGCCGACGACCCCTCCTCCAGCAGGTGCGCCTCGCTCCCGTCCTCGCCGAGCAGCCGGACCAGCACCTGCAGCGCCGTCGGGCGCCGCGCCGGGTCCTTCTCCAGGCACGCCGCGACCATCGCGCCGACCTCGCCGCCGAGCACGCCCAGCGCAGGCGGCGCGTACAGCACCCGATGCATGATCGCCGGGACGGTGTCGGTGCCGAACGGCGGCGCCCCGTTCGCCGCGTAGGCCATGGTGCAGCCCCACGCCCACATGTCCAGCGGCGGCCCGCCCGGCGCCCCCGACACCTGCTCGGGCGCCATGTACGCGGGCGTGCCGACCGCGCCCGTCATCGTCGCGGACGTGGCCTCCAGCGGCCGCGCGATGCCGAAGTCGATGACCTTCGGGCCGTCCGGGCCGAGCAGCACGTTCGCGGGCTTGAAGTCGCGGTGCACGACGCCCGCCTCGTGGATCGCCGCCAGCGCCGTCGCGGTGCCGATGGCGAGGCGCCGCAGTTCGGCCTCCGGCAGCGGCCCGCGCCCGCCGACCAGCTCCCGCAGCGACGGCCCCTCGATGTACTCGCTGACGATGTGGGGCGCGTCGCCGCCGGACCCGTCCGCCGGGACGCTCGCGGAGAGCACCCGCGCCGTGCAGAACGGCGCGACCCGCCGCGCCGCCGACAGCTCCCGCTCGAACAGCGTCCGGGCCCGCTCGTCGCCGTCGACCGAGGCGCGCAGCACCTTCACCGCGACGCGCTCGCCGGTCTCGGACTCGCCCAGGTAGACCGTCCCCTGGGCGCCCTCGCCGATCAGTCCGGTCAGCCGGTACCCGCCGGCTTCGCGCGGGTCGTTCGGACGCAGCGGGCGTGGTTCCGCCATGCGCGGACCTCCAAGGCAACGGGGGAGCTGGAAAGCCTACCGATGCCGCACGGAATCCCTCCGCCGAGGCGGTCACATCGGCGCCGCGCCGTCCGTCAGTGCTGTGAACGACCCGATCGGCCTGAGGAGAACGCGATGAGCAAGCTGGACATGACGTCGATGTACACCTTCCACGACGCGCTCCGCCGGGACCTGCGGCACATCGCCGACGTCACCGCGCGTCCGGACGACGACCCCCGGCGGGTGCTGGCCACCGCCGTCGGCTGGGAGCTGTTCAAGAAGGCGCTGCACGCGCACCACACCGCGGAGGACGAGGCGCTGTGGCCGGTGATGCGCGAGGCCCTCGCCGGGCGCCCGGACGGGCTGGCGCTGCTGGACGCGATGGAGGCCGAGCACGCGGCGGTGGACCCCGTGATCGAGGCGATCGACGCGGCGCTCGCCGACCGCGAGTCCGGGCCCGCGCGGCTCGGCGGGCTGACGGACACGCTGGCCACCGCGCTGGGCGGGCACCTCAAGCACGAGGAGGACGAGGCGCTGGCGCTGATCGACGCGACCCTGTCCGAGGCGCAGTGGCTGGAGTTCGGCCAGGCGAGCGGCAAGTACGTCGGGCCGGACGCGCCGCGGGTCATCCCGTGGATGCTGGACGGCGCGTCCGAGGGCGCGGCGGCGGCGATGCTGGCGCCGCTCCCCGAGCCCGTCCGCGCGACCTACGCGAACGAGTGGGTCCCCGCGTACAAGGCCCTCGACCTGTGGGGCGCCCACGCTTAGGGGAGGCCGCGGAGAACCGAGTCGATCTCGCTGAGGAGGGCGAGGGCCATCGGTCAGGGGGCGGTGCGGCGGGCGTGCTCGTCGAGTTCGAGGTCGATGAACGCGCCGATCATCGCCCGCCACACCGCCTCGGCGACCTCGGGGGACAGGCCGGCGGACGCGGCGCGCTCGCGCGCCAGGGCGACGACCTGCTCGACGCGGCCCGGCGCGCGGACGGCGCCCGCGTCGGCCTTGAACGCGGCGGCGGCCCGGACGAGCCCCTGCCGTTCGGCGAGGAGCCGGACGAGGTCGCCGTCGATGGCGTCGATGCGGGCGCGGACGTCCGAGAGCGAATCCATACCGGGATCTTGGCAGGGGCGTCCGGTGCGCGTCACTTCGGCGGGGCCGTGATGAGGTCCCGGTACCAGCCGTACGACCTCTTCGGCGTCCGCTTCTGCGTCTCGTAGTCGACGTGGACGAGCCCGAAGCGCGGGTGGTACCCCTCGGCCCACTCGAAGTTGTCGAGCAGGGACCAGGCGTAGTAGCCGCGGATGTCGATGCCGTCGTCGATCGCGGTCCGCATCGCGGCGATGTGCGCGTCGAGGAACTCGATGCGGGCCGTGTCGTCCACCGTGCCGTCGGGGGCGACCTCGTCCGGGAACGAGCAGCCGTTCTCGGTGACGTAGAGCGGCGGCAGCCCGTTCGAGTACCGCGCGCGCAGCGTCCGCAGCAGGGACAGGAACGCGTCGGGGACGATCGGCCAGCCCATCCCCGTCACGGGGTACTCGGTGATGTCCACCATGTCGAAGGGCAGCGGGCCGTCCGCGGGCGGCGCCTTGAGGCGGGTCGGCTGGTAGTAGTTCACGCCGAGGAAGTCGATCGGCGAGGCGATGACCGACATGTCCAGGTCGTGGACGTACGGCCCGAGGTCGGGGCCGCCGAGCGCGCTGAGGTCGGGGTAGGCGCCGGTCAGGACCGGGTCGGTGAACATCCGGTTCATGAAGGCGTCGAACGCGAGCGCGGCGTCCCGGTCGGCGCCGGACGCCGGATCGGCGGGCCAGGCCGGCGAGTAGTGGTTGGTCAGGCCGACGCGGCGGGCGCCGCCGCCGCGCAGCGCGGTGACGGCGAGGCCGTGGCCGAGGAGCTGGTGGTGGGCGGTCGGCAGCGCGTCCAGCATCAGCGTCCTGCCGGGCGCGTAGACGCCGAACGCGTACCCGTAGGCGGTGACGACGACCGGCTCGTTCAGCGTGATCCACATGCCGACGCGGTCGGCGAGGCGGTCGGCGGCGCGGTAGGCGTACTCGGCGAACCGGTAGGCGGTGTCGCGGTTCATCCAGCCGCCGGCGTCCTCCAGCGGCTGGGGCAGGTCCCAGTGGTAGAGGGTGACGGCGGGCTCGATGCCGGCGGCGAGCAGGGCGTCGACGAGCCGGTCGTAGAAGTCCAGGCCGCGCGGGTTGGCGGCGCCGCTGCCGGTCGGCTGGACGCGCGGCCACGCGAGGGAGAACCGGTAGGAGTTCACGCCGAGCTCCTTCATCAGCCCGACGTCCTCCGGCCACCGGTGATAGTGGTCACAGGCGACGTCACCGGTGTGCCCGTCCCGCACCCGGCCCGGGGTGTGGGCGAAGACGTCCCAGGTCGACGGCCCGCGGCCGTCCTCGTGCACGGCGCCTTCGACCTGGTAGGCGGCGGTCGCGACGCCCCAGCGGAAGCCCTCCGGAAACCCCATCCGTCCCTTTCCCCTGAACGCGAATCCCCTTCGGACTTTACGGGGCGGGGTGGTCGCGGCGGAAGGGTCCCGTGACCGCGGGGTGGGGAAGGCCGTTCCGGCCATGACCGAGCATGGCGCGTTCGGGTGACAATGGTGGCGTGACCGAGATCCGCACGCCGCTCCGCCGACGTCCCGCCCAGCGCCGCAGCGCCGAACGCGTCCAGCGGATGCTCGACGCGTGCGCGGACATCCTGGAGGAGGACGGCTACGACGGCCTGACCACCACGCGGATCGCCCAGCGCGCCGAGGTCGCGATCGGCTCGGTGTACCAGTTCTTCCCGGACAAGCGGGCGGTCGCGCAGGCGCTCGCGCTGCGCAACCTGGAGGTGTTCGGGGAGCGGATCTCGGCGCGGCTCGCCGCCGGCGCGTTCGCCGACTGGTCCGACACCGTCGGCGTGATCATCGAGATCTTCGTCGAGATGCACCGCACCGTGCCGGGGTTCCGGGTGCTGCGCTTCGGCGACGTCGCCGACGTGAACCTGCTCGACTCTGACGCCGACAACAACGCGGTGGTCGCCGACCGGCTGCGCGAGATGATCGTCGAGACGTTCGGCGTGCAGGACACCCCCGGCCTCGCCACCGCGCTGGCCATCGCGGTGGAGGCGGGCGACGCGGTGCTGAAGATGGCCTTCCGCCGCGACCCGGACGGCGACCCGCTGATCGTCGCGGAGGCGGAGCGGCTGATCCACGGGTACCTCGCGGGGCACATCCAGGAGGCCTGACCCGCACCTCTCGCCGGTCACCATTTGGTATTTCGTCCGGACATCTCCCTCAGCTCGTCGTTTGTGGCAGACTCGCGCGAAAACGCGACGGGACGAGGGTGAGTTCGCTGGACGCAGAGCGGCTCCAGGCGCAGCACCGGCTGCTGATCCGGCAGCGGGTCCGCCTGATGGTCAACCAGTACGAGGTGCACGCCGAGAACCCGGACGGCGGGGAGGGCGAACTGCTCGCGTTCGCGCAGCAGAAGCGGCTGGCGTTCAAGGAGCAGGTCACGCTCTACTCCGACGACTCCAAGACCCGCCCGATCCTCGGCTTCAAGGCGCGCAAGCGCATCGACCTGGCGTCGGCCTACGACATCACCGACGCGGACGGGCGGCCCATCGGGCTCTTCCGCAAGGACTTCAAGAAGTCGCTGATCGCCTCGACCTGGCATCTGGAGCAGCCCGGCCTCGGCGTGACGACGGGCAGCGAGCGCAACAAGTTCGTCGCGGTGCTGCGCCGGGTGTGGGGCTTCATCCCGTACGCGGAGAACCTGCCGTTCGCGTGGCCGTACCACTTCGACTTCTACGCGGGCGACCAGGTCGTCTTCTCGGTGGAGAAGAAGTTCGGCCTCCGCGACCGCTACGTGGTCGACATCAAGGACCCGCGCCTGGACCGCCGGCTCGTCGTCGCCCAGGCCGTCGCGCTCGACGCCCTCCAGTCCCGCTGACCGGCGGCCGGGCCGCCCGTCCCTCGGGACGTGGGCGGCGCGGCTACAGCCAGCCCTGCGCGCGGGCCGTGTGGACGGCCTCGATGCGGTTGCGGGCGCCGACCTTGTTGATGGCGGACGACAGGTAGTTGCGGACGGTCCCCTCCGACAGGTGCAGCCGGCCCGCGATGTCGGCGACCGTGGACCCGTCCGCGCCCGCCTCCAGCACGTCGCGCTCGCGCGGCGACAGCGGGTTCGGGCCCGCGCTGAGCGCGGCGGCGGCGAGCGCCGGGTCGATGACGCGCTCGCCCGCGACGACCCGGCGGATCGCGGCGGCCAGCTCCTGCGCCGGGCCGTCCTTCACCAGGAACGCCGACGCGCCGGCCTCCATCGCGCGGCGCAGGTAGCCGGGCCGGCCGAACGTCGTCAGGATCATGATCTTGCAGTCGGGCACGGCGGCGCGGATCTCCGGCGCGGCGGCGAGGCCGTCCCGGTCCGGCATCTCGATGTCCAGCAGCGCGACGTCCGGCCGGGTCCGGGCCGCCACCGCGACGGCCTCCGCGCCGCCGGACGCCTCGCCGACGACCTCCAGGTCGGCTTCCAGCCCGAGCAGCGCGGCCAGGGCGCCGCGCACCATCCGCTGGTCCTCGGCGAGCATCACGCGGATCACGTGGCGGACTCTACCGCCGCCCTCTCCGCGCCGGCCCGGCCGAGCGGGACGCGCACCGCCAGCCGGAAGCCGCCGCCGTCGCGCCGGCCCGCCGCCACGGTCCCGCCCGCGTCCGCGACCCGCTCCGCGAGGCCCTCCAGGCCGTGGCCCGGCGCGTGCCCCTCGCCGGGCCGCCCGCACCCGTCGTCGACGATCTCCAGGGTGGCGGCGCCGTCCGCCCGGCCGACGGTGATCGTGACGCGGCGGGCGCGGGCGTGCCGCACGACGTTGGTGACGCCCTCGCGGACGGCCCAGCCGAACAGCCCGTCGACCTGGTCGGGCAGCGGCGTCCCGGACGTCCGCACCTCGGCCTCGATCTCGGCGGCCGCCAGCACCGCGCGGGCGCCGTCCAGCTCCCCGGTGAGGTCGCGGCGCCGGTAGCCGGAGATCGCGGCGCGGACGTCGGCGAGGGACTGGCGCGCCACCGACTCGATGTCGCGCACCTCCGCCATCGCGCGGCCGGTGTCCTGCTCGCCGAGCCGCCGCGCCAGCTCGCTCTTCAGCACGATCAGCGACAGGCTGTGCCCGAGCAGGTCGTGCAGGTCGCGGGCGATGCGCAGCCGCTCGTCGGCGGCGGCGAGCCGGGCGACCTCGCCGCGCGCCACCCGGAGCTGCTGGACGAGCGTGCGGGCGTGCCGGAACCCGACCATCATCAGCCCGAGCGACAGCGAGGTGACGGCGATGACCGGCAGCGCGCCCACGGCGCCGTCGATCAGCGCGCACTGCAGCGAGGCCAGCGCGGTCGCGCCGCCGACGCCCCAGAGCACCCGGTCCATCGGCAATGCCATCGCGAAGATCATCGACAGGTAGACCGGGGTGCCGATCCACTCGTCCCCGAACGCGAACGGCAGCACGGCGCTGACCACCGCGAACGCGGCGAGCAGCGTGCGGGTGAGCGGCCCGATCGGGTCGACCCAGCTGCGCATGCTCAGCGGCGTCGCGTAGTACAGGCCGATGAACGCGCCGAGGCCGAGGACGGCGAGGGCGAGCCTGGTGCCGCTGTAGCCGGTGACGACATGGGCGAGCGGGATCATGTAGATGAGGCCGAACGTCGACCAGAACGCGCGCCGCCGCCGGGACCGGCCGGGATCGGGCCCGTCCAGATCCTCGCTGTCGAACATCCTCAGGCTCATGACGCCTGAATCGTATGCCGATGCCCAGGTCGGAGGGTCAGTGAGCGTTGTCGTGGGTCCGGGATGACTTTTGTCATGGTCATCTTGCCCGCGCTTGGGGTCTGGCCTGCTCGCGCTTTACATGTTACGAAGGTATGTAAAGCGGTGGGCGGAGCACACCACGCGTCGCGACGGTGCGGCGCCACCCCGAGGAGGATCCCCCGTGAGTTCCTACGACCTCTACTCCACGCCCGTGCCCACGGAGACGTGGAACGTCCCCATGGCGGGCGACGCCCGGTTCACCTGGGAGTACGACGAGGGCCGCGACCGGCTGCTGAGCCTGTACCAGAAGGGCAAGGACAAGCAGTGGGACGCGACGAAGCGCATCGACTGGGACCTTGAGGTCGATCCGGTCAACGTCGCCGGGCTGCCGGAGAACTTCAACCCCCTCGTCGGCTCCGATATCTGGGACAAGATGTCACAGAAGGAGCGGGACGAGTTCGGCCGCCACCAGGGCTCCTGGCTGTTCAGCCAGTTCCTGCACGGCGAGCAGGGCGCGCTGAACGTGTCGGCGCGCATCGTCCAGTCCGTGCCCGACCTGGACTCGAAGTTCTACGCCGCCACGCAGACGATGGACGAGGCGCGGCACGTGGAGCTGTACGCGAAGTTCGTGCACGAGAAGATCGGCATGTACTACCCGATCAACCAGGACCTGGCGAAGCTGCTCGCCGAGTCGCTGGAGGACAGCCGCTGGGACCTGCCCTACCTCGGCATGCAGGTGCTCATCGAGGGCCTCGCCCTCGCCGCCTTCGGGCTGTACCGCGACATGTCGACGAACCCGCTGGTCAAGCAGCTGCTCGCGTACGTCATGCAGGACGAGGCGCGGCACGTCGCGTTCGGCCGGCTGGCGCTCAAGGACTACTACGCGGAGCTCACCGACAAGGAGCGGGCCGAGCGCGAGGAGTTCGTGGTCGAGGGCTGCTACCTGATGCGCGACCGGTTCAAGGGCCGCGAGGTGTTCGAGCAGCTGGACATGCCGGTCGACAAGTGCATGGAATACGTCGACAACTCGGATATGTACACGCTCTACCAGTCGCTGCTCTTCAGCCGTATCGTGCCGTGCGTCCGGGACGTCGGCCTTTGGGGTGACAAGGTGAAGGCCGCCTATGCCGACATGGGCGTCCTCGACAATGCCAAGGCCGACCTCGAAGCGCTGATGCGGCAGGACGAGGAGATCGCCGAGAAGGTCGACGAGGAGAAGTACGCGGCCGAGCTGGCCGCCCGCAAGACCGAGGTCGACGAGGCCATCGCGCTCGGCGCGGAGTGACGCCGGGCCGCCGGAAGCCCCCCGCTCCGGAGTAACGGCGCGGTGAAACGCGGGGACGCCCACGGGCGTCCCCGCGTCGCATTTCCGTAGATCTTCCCCGCCCGCCCCCGATCGATTTTCGAATTCGGCATACGCGGCATCCGGGCTGTACTAACGTGCCCGCTCGACGGTGCGCCGGAGAACGCACGCCACGGGCGCACGCACACCGCGCAGAGTCGATCCGAGAATGTCGGGGGAAATACGTATGAACCGATCCGCCAGAAATCTGCTGGGCCTGTCCGCGGCCGCCCCGCTGGCCGCGGCGCTGGTCCTGTCCGCCGCGCCGGCGAACGCCGCGCAGGGCCCGGTCGCCGACCTCGTCTACGGGACGGTCGGCCAGGTCGGCCCGGCGCTGCCGCCGGTGGCGCTGCCCGCCCCCGTCTCCGACACCGCGAGCCGCACCCTGGAGTCGGCGGCCGGCACCGCGGACGGCGCGGTCGCCTCCGCGGCCCGTCCCGGGCGGAGCGCCGGCCTGGGCAAGGGCCTGCCCGTGTCCCGCACCGCCTCCGCGGCGGGCTCCGCCGCCCGCGCCTGCCGGGTCGACCCGATGAAGACGGTCGACGGCACCCGGGTCACGCGGCTGCTGCCGCACCAGACGATGGCGCTGACGCCCGGCCGCGACGGCGCGCCGATCTCCGCCCCGCGCAGCGGGAGCTGCGTCGGCGCGGCGAACCGCACCGCCTCCGGGTCCGGGCCGGCGTCCGGGCTGCCGGCTCCGGTCGGGGAGGCCGCCAAGGTGCCCGGACGGGTCGTCGGGCGCGTCACGTCCGTCCCGAAGCGGGTCGTGCACAGCAAGGTGGGGAAGGCGCTGCCGACCGGCCGCTCCGCCGCGTCGGGCGGTTCCGGCGGGCCGCTGGGCGACGCGGTGGCCCTCGGGCTGCCGGGCGACGCCTCCTCGCTGCGCTCCGCCGCGCCGATCTCGATGGTGCTCCCGGACGGGGCGGGGCTGCGGCGTGCCAGGCCGGCGCCGCAGAGCCTCACCGGCGAGGCCGGCGA
Organism: Actinomadura sp. RB99; assembly: GCF_014706005.1. Taxonomy (NCBI): domain Bacteria; kingdom Bacillati; phylum Actinomycetota; class Actinomycetes; order Streptosporangiales; family Thermomonosporaceae; genus Actinomadura; species Actinomadura sp. RB99. The sequence continues at coordinate 11,235 of NZ_JABMCA010000132.1, forward strand.
CAGCGTGAAGACGATGCAGTCGCAGGTCGGCAGCGTCGTCAACGTGCTGAAGACGCGCGAGCGGCCGTCCGACACCCACTGACGAAAACACCTCGGAACGGGGCGTTCCGGAGATGCCAAGTGCATCCCGGAACGCCCCGTTTTGCTGCCTAACGAACGCTTGTTATATGTCCGAGATCACACCTTCCATGGCGAGTAAATTGGATCTTGAAATGCGCTCACCCAGCGAAGTCGATCGGCTTCGCAGGGCAAAAAGAGAGGTGACAAACCCCACATTGTTCGGGCCTGCGCTTGATTCACTCCGGACGCAACGTACGGTCAAGGACTTGTGCGGCGCTTTCGAGATCAAAAGTGAAGATGCAACGCAGCCGCACCTGCCGGACGCCGAAGCCGCGATGACGCGGCCGCGCTCAGCGAGAGCGCGCAGACGGGCCTTGGAGCCCATGGGCGGTGCGGGTCTCGGGGGACGAGGAGGTCGCCCCGGCGCGCCGCGAGAACGGCGCTGAGAAACGCCGGGCGTCCGGGGTCCTGTCCCCTACCGAAGGATTCTTCGTGGGCAACCCTGACGAACGACATCGTCTTCACGCGCGCCTTCGCGCCCGCCTTCAGCGGCCGCGCCTGCGCACCCTAATGATCGTTTCCGGCGTCGCCGCCGCCGTTCTCGCGGTGGGCGCGTTCGCCGTCGCCAACGGCCGCAAGGCCCCGGCCGACTCGGCCCAGGCCGCGCAGACCGCACCGGGCGCGACCGTCCCGAAGGCGGACCCGCCGAGGCCGGAGCCGTCCCGGGCCAGCCGCGGCGGGCCGCGCGACCCCAACCCGAAGCACACCGGGAAGAAGGCCGAGCCCAAGAAGAAGGCGCGGTCGGAGGCCGTCGCCGAGCACAAGACCAGGCCGCAGAAGAAGGCGAAGGTCCTGCAGTCCGGCTCGTGCGAGGCGTCCTTCTACGGCGAGGGGCAGATGACCGCGAGCGGTGAGCCCTTCAACCCGAGCGCCCTCACCGCGGCGCACAAGACGCTGCCGATGGGCTCCAAGGTCCGCGTGACCAACAAGAACAACGGCCGGTCGGTCATCGTCCGCATCAACGACCGGGGCCCGTACGCGGGCGGCCGCTGCCTGGACCTGTCCACCGCGGCGATGAAGAAGGTCGGCGGCACCGGATCGGGCGTCATCCCGGTCCGCTACGAGGTCCTCTCGAAGGGCTGAGCTCCACCACGCGCAACCCGCCTCGCGGGCGCTCGATGCTGCCCGCGAGGCGGACGACGGCCGTCTGAACGCGTCGGCGGGTCCGCCCGCTGGGGCGTCCGCCCGTCAGCGCGTGACGGGCGCCGGGGCCGGATAGGGCGCGGTGTCGGTGCCCGGCGCCGCCGCGGGCGCCGCGTCCTGCTCCTGCCCCGAGTCCCACTGCTCGGCCTGCGCCGCCTCCGGCCGGACGTCCGCGAGGCGCTCCCGGAACCAGTCGGTGAGCAGGCCGTCGACGCGGACGGCGTCGGTGATCGGCGGGCGCGGCTCGGTGCCGGGCTCGGCGGCGAGCGCGTGCCCCATCCGGAACGCGGCATGCTCCACCGCGCCCGCGCCGCGCCGCTGCAGCACGTCCCGGAACGCGGTGACCTCGCCGGCCGGGACGACCCGGTCGCGGGCGCCGCCGACCAGCAGCAGCGGCACGTCCCGCGCGGCGATGTCGCCGGCGAGCGCGCCGAGGTCGAGGCGGTCGGCGAGCTCCTGCGCGGTCTCGCTCCACGTCCGCTCGCGCGCGGCGCGCCGCTCCACCGCCCGCGCCGCCCGCGCCGGGGCGACGACGGGCGCGACGGCGGCGGCCGCGCTCACCAGAT
>NZ_JABMCA010000133.1:0-12839 GCF_014706005.1 Actinomadura sp. RB99
CTGCGCGCCGACTCCAGCCGACGCAGCTCGGCCACATCTCCATCACGTAATGCCAGAGGGGCAGCGGTTCGCATACTCCAGTCTCTCAAACAGAAAGAAACTTTTCGAGCGAAACACTAGATGCTTCGAGTCCAATCGCGGGAGCTGAAGCAGGGTGGCGTGCTCGGGGGTGATCCCCGGACACCCGATGTGGGGGCTTCGCCCCCACGCCCCCTCCCGGGTTGAGGGCGGTGTTTTCTTCTTGTGGTCCTGTCCCTTTGGGACGGGACCCTTTTTCGTTACTGGCGGGAGAGGACGCGGGTTATGCCGGCGGCGATCGTGGTGGCGAGGATCCAGCCCGAGGCGATCAGCGCGGCCGCGAGCCACTGGTAAGGGCCGCGCGGGTTGAAGGCCGGCTCCTGGCCGAAGCTGATGATCGGCAGGAGCAGGTCGAGGGTGTAGAGGAACGGGTTGAAGGCGGGCGCCTCGTCCTTCTTGAGGGGGACGGGGTGGTGCGCGGCGAACAGCACGGTTCCGATCGCGAGGAGAGCGGCCAGGAGGATTCCCGCGCGGAGCGGACGGTAGCCGTAGCCGACGGTCCAGTCCTGGGCGACGCCCCAGGCGCGGGCAAGGGGCGGGAGGGTGCGCCGGCGGCGGCGTTGCTTGGCCAGGCGGACGGTGCGGGCCTCGGCATCGCGGCCCATGCCCTGGAAGACGGCCGCGAGCTGCTCGTAGGGCTGCGGGTGGTAGCCGTCGGCGGCGTCCAGCCAGGCGAGGCGGGCGGCGAGCGGGCCCGGCTTGTCGATGGCCTGGTAGACGAACCCGTCCAGTTGGGGGCGGGCGGGCCAGCGGGCGGGGTCGTCGCGGAGGATCTCGATGCGGGCGTGCCGCAGGTCGACCGTCCCCTCGGTGAGCGTGCAGCGCGAGAACCAGAGCATGTCCGCCCGTACGCGCCGGAGGCCGAGCGCGAGGTCGTCGTAGCCGCTGATCGTCGCGTCGTCGAAGCCCAGCTCGCCGACGCGGGCGCCGGCGAGGGACATGCGGCCCGTCGCGGTGAACCCGTTCCGGCAGTTCAGGACGCCGCTGATGGTCAGGCCGTAACCGATGAGCGATCGGCCGCCGGGATTGGACAGCTGCGCGCCGTCCAGCTCGACGCTCGCCCCGAAGACCGAGTCGATCAGGCGGATCTCGCCCTCGGTGCGCAGGCCCTCGCCGGCGAGGCCGCCGGTTACCTCGGCGCGGCACAGGCCGAGCGCCTCGCCGCCGGGGTCGCTGAGGTGCGCGCCGGCGAAGTCGGCCGTGCCCTGGACGGTCGCCGAGTCCAGGCAGACCCGGCCGCGGGTCCGGAACCCGTTCGCGGCGCGCAGGCTGCTGCCGACGGTGATCAGCCGCGCGTTCAGCGCGGTGCCGCCGGGGGCGTCGAGCTCGGCGCCGCTGAGCAGGAGGGTGCCGCCGATCGCCGCGGAGCGCATGCCGACCTTGCCCTCCGCGCGGAACCCTCCGTCCAGGACGGCGGCCCCGTCGATCCGGGCGCGGTCGGCGTCGAGGGCGGTACCGCCCGGGTTGGACAGCCGGGCGCCGGTCAGAACGAGGCGCCGCCCGATCCGCGCGTCCGGCAGGCGGACCTCGCCGTCGGCGGTGAGCCCCCGTGCGTGCAGCCCGGACGGCAGTTCGATCCCCTCGGCGTTGAGCGCGACGGCGCCGGGGTTGGACAGGCGCGCGCCGTCGAGGACGCAGGTGCCGCCGACGTGCGCGCCCTGCAGCATGACCTCGCCGGTGACCTCGGCGTCGGCGGCGTCGATGTTGCGGGCGACGGTCAGCGCGTACGCCTCGACGCCCGCGAGGCGGGCCGCGCGCAGCGACAGCGTCCCGTCGATCCGGGTGCCGACGAGTTGCAGCGGGCCGTCGAGGCGGCAGTTGCGCAGCCACAGCAGGCCGTCGACCTGCGAGTCCGAGGCGAAGAGGCCGGGCAGCCGGGAGCCGGTCAGGCTGAACTGCCGTATCCGGGTGGCGTAGAGGGCGGGCGGCTCGTCGAACACGCAGTCGCGCATCAGCACCGCGTACCGGACCTCGGCGAAGGACAGGTCGAGCACGCCGGTGATCCGCGCGCCCGTGAGCCGCACCGCCGGGACCTGCCCCGCGTCGGCCGGGCGGGCGCCCAGCAGCAGCGCCGAGACGACCTCGCCGCGCACCGCCTCCCCGGTCCCGGTCAGATCGACCTTGCCCGCGTTCGGGAACGCGTCCCAGAGCGCTCGTTCCGCGTCCGACAGATCCTCGATATCCATTTGGCCCTCATGCATACACCGCCGCGGCGGGCGGCGCCACGCCACCGGCCCTAGACTCGCGTTCATGCTGCGTCTGGGCTTTCCGGTGATCGGTGTGACCGACCTCGCGCGTGCCGTGGCGTTCTGGACGGCGGCACTGGATCTCGTGGCCGTCCCGGACTGGGAGAGCCCGAACTGGCGGACGCTGGACCACGCGGACGGGTCGGGACGAGCCCTCGGGCTGATGCGCAGCGAGTCGCCCGCCGAACCCCGCCCGCGCCTGCACCTCGACCTGTTCGTGGACAGCACCGCCGAGCAGGAGGCCGAGGTCGAGCGGCTGGTCGCGCTCGGCGCGAGCCGCGTCGAGTGGGACCTGTACCCGCCGGACCCCGACTTCGTCGTCCTCGCCGACCCCGACGGCAACCCCTTCTGCGTCGTCGACCTGAGCCGCGCCCCGTCCGGCTCGCGGTGAGCCGCCGCTAGGCGTCCGGCGGATTCTCGCGGGCCTCGATGAGGGCCTGGACGCCGTCGGAGAAGCGGCGGCGCTCCGGCGTGAGCTCGGCCTTCTCGACGCGGCGGTCATGGGGCGCTTCGGCGCGGGCGACCAGGCCGAACTCCTCCAGGCGGGCGAGGCTGCCCTTCGGGTGGCTGTGGCTGACGACTCGACGAGGTCGAGAGGACGCCTGGGCACGGCCTGAGAACGGCCGCCGCATCGTTTCCGTCCCCTGAGCCGGCGGCCCGGCGGGGAATGTCGGTGGCGGGTGGGAGGGTGCGGCGCGTGGGGATTCATGTGGCGAGCCGGCGGCGGGCGCCGGCGTCGGTGGAGGCGGAGTGGCCGGGGGCGGTGGTGCTGGACGTGACGTCGCGGGGCGCCCAGCCGTGGGTGCGGTTCAGCCCGTTCTACCCGCACGGCGGCATACCGGTGCCGTTCTCGGACGGGGTGACGGGCGCGTCGGTCGAGGGGATCTGGCAGGCGCTCAAGGTGTTCGAGGGCACCGACGTCGACCCGGCCCGGCTGGCGATCACGTCGATGAAGGGCATCAAGCGGACGGTCCGCAAGTACGGGGCGGTGCGCGGGCACCGGGCGGGGCTCGACGGGGACGAGCTGCTGCCGTACGGGCGGGCGCGCCGGGAGATCTACCTGCCCGCGTACCGGTGGGTGCTGGAGAACAGGGTCGCGGACCTGGTCGAGGAGGTGCGGCGGCTCGGCGAGGTGGTGCTGCTCGACCACACCGTCAACGGGGACGTGGACGACCTGTCCAAGCCCCTGTCGCACGCGGCGCTGATCGGGCTGTACGCCGAGGGCCGGTGGCCCTGACCCGCGCGGACGCCGCCCCTGCGATGGCGTCCGCGCGGAGGGCCGCCCGGCCCGGGGGTCAGGCGCGGCCGCGGGTGAAGCGGCCGGCGAACGCCCAGCCGAGGCCGAGCAGCACGCCGCCGATCGCGGCGACGAGGCCGAGGGCGGGGGTGTCGAGCACGGCGAGGAGGGCGATGAGGAGCCCGTAGAGGATCGTGAGGGCGAACAGGGCGGCCCGGACGGGGTTGTTGTTCATGCCCGCAATGCTTCCGGTGGCGGGGCGGCAGTACTATCCACCGGTCGGTGGACAGGGCGGACGGGCCGCGCGGCACGCCGGGGGAGCGGACAGGACATGAGCGGTGGCGACCCGGCGGCGGCGCGGGCGGAGGACGTCTGGTACCGGTCGTATCCCTTCTGGGACGCCTACTTCGCGCTGGTGCTGGTCGGCACGATCGCGGCGACGGCGGCGGACGGGCTGCCGCCGGGGCGGCGGTCGGCGGCGATCCTGCTGCTGGTGCTGCTGAGCACGGCGTACGTGGCGGTCGGGCGGAAGGCGCTGCGGTCCCGCGAGGAGCGGCGGCCCGGGTGCCGGCTGTACGCGGCGGCGCTGGTGCTGATGTTCGTGCCGGCGACGCTGCTGGCGCCGGTGACGTCGACGGGGCTGGCGGCGCTCGCCCCGCAGGTCTACATGGTGTACGGCACGGCCCGCGGGTTCGTGCTGATGATGGTGCTGTTCTCCGGCGCGGTCGGGTCGGCGATGGTGGCGTCCGGCGCGGGCGTGACGCTGACGCTGGTGATGATGCTGGTCGGCATCGCGTGCAGCGCGCTGCTCGCCACGTTCATCGGCCGGCTCAGCGCGCAGAACCGGGAGCGGGCCCGGCTGATCGACGAGCTGGACCGCACCCGCGACGAGCTGGCGGAGGTGAGCCGGGAGGCGGGCGTGCTCGCCGAGCGGGAGCGGCTCGCCCGCGACATCCACGACACGATCGCGCAGGGGTTCACCAGCATCGTGATGCTGGTGCAGGCGGCCGAGGCGGAGGTCGGGCCGAACCGGCACCTGGAGCTGGTGGCGCGGACGGCGCGGGAGAACCTCGCCGAGACGCGGGGGCTGGTCGCGGCGCTGGCACCGCCCGCGCTGGCGGCGGGGTCGCTGGCGGAGGCGCTGCGGCGGCTCGCCGCGGACTTCGCGCTGCCCGTCGACCTGGATGTGGAGGGCGAGCAGCGGCCGCTCGGCCCGGCGGCGGAGGTGGTGCTGCTGCGGGTGGCGCAGGAGTCGCTCGCGAACGTCCGCAAGCACGCGGGCGCGCGGTCGGTGTGGATGTCGCTGGAGTTCGCGCCGGACGCGGCGCGGCTGACGGTCGCCGACGACGGCCGGGGCTTCGACCCGGAGGCGGTCGCGTCCGGGTTCGGGCTGCGCGGCATGCGCGGGCGCGTCGAGCAGGCGGGCGGCGCCCTCGCCGTGCGCAGCGGCGCCGGCGAGGGCGCCGTGGTCGAGGCGGTGCTGCCGTGCTCCGCGTGATGATCGTGGACGACCACCCGATCGTCCGGGAGGGGCTGCGCGGGATGCTGGCGGCCGAGCCCGGCCTGGAGGTGGCGGCGGAGGCGGCGAGCGGGGACGAGGCGGTCGCGCTGGCGCCGCGGGTGCGGCCCGACGTGATCCTGATGGACCTGCGGATGCCCGGCGGCGACGGGGTGAGCGCGATCGAGCGGCTCGGCCCGGGGCACCGGGTGCTGGTGCTGACGACGTTCGAGGACGACGCGGACATCGTGCGCGCCGTCCGGTCGGGGGCGGCGGGCTACCTGCTGAAGGACGCCTCCCGCACGGACCTGGCCGCCGCGATCCGGGACGTCGCGGCGGGCCGGACGGTGCTGTCGCCGTCGGTGTCGGCGCGGCTGGACGCGGCGCGGGCGAGCGAGGAGCGCGAGGCGGGTACGGCGCCCGCGCCCGCCGTGCTGTCGGCGCGGGAGGCGGAGGTCCTCGCGCTGGTCGCGCGGGGGCTGACGAACGCCGAGATCGGGGCGCGGCTGTTCATCGGGCAGGCGACGGTGAAGACGCACCTGCTGCGGGTGTTCGCGAAGCTCGACGTGTCGGACCGGACGGCGGCGGTGATGGCCGCGATCGAGCGGGGCGTCCTGCCGCCGCCCTGACACCCGTCGCCCGAAGCGGGGTCACTCCTCGGTGGCGGGGCTGCCGCCCCCGACGACCTCGGCGAGCAGGTCCTCCTCGGTGGCGCCGCGCCGCCAGTAGCCGGTGAAGGTGACGTCGCGGCGGTGCAGGCCGCGCTCGTTCACCAGGTGCCGGCGCAGCGCCTTCACGGTGGCGGACTCGCCCGCGATCCACGCGTACGCGCCGTCCGGGACGGACGAGCCGCGCACCGCGTCGAGGAGGCCGCCCGCGGAGACCCAGCCGATCTCCGCGTCGGCGTCGCTCGGCAGGTCCTGCCGGTCGCCCGGGTGCGGGGTCTCGACGAACACCCGCGCGGGCGTACCGGCGGGCAGCCAGGCGAGGTTCCCGGCGATGGCGGGGAGCGCGGTGAGGTCGCCCGCGATCACGACGGGCCGTCCGGGCGGCGGGCGGAAGTCGCAGCCGCCGTTGTCGGGCCCGGTCGGGCCGAGCACCGCGACGCGGTCGCCGGGGCGGGCCGCCGACGCCCAGCGGGACGCCGGGCCGGACGTCCCGCCGGGGTGCAGCGCGAAGTCGACGTCCAGCTCGCCGGGGCGCTGCGCCCGCACGGTGTAGGACCGCATGATGCCGCGCTCGGCCGGGTCGAGCGCGCGCCAGTCGGCGAACCAGGTGTCGGCCGACCGGTCGTCCGGGATGACGGGCGCGTCCTGGTGCGGGTGCGGCAGGAAGATCTTGAACCGCTGGTCGCGCCCGCCGCCGGCGAAGCCGCCGGGGCGGCCGTCCAGGCACGTCCCGCCGAAGGTGACCCGGACCATCGAGGGGCCGAGCGGCGCGGACCGCAGGACGTGCAGGTCGAAGAAGGCGTACGGGTGGCTGGGGGTCCTCATCGCTGTGCCTTTCGGTGAACGCGGGCCGGCGGTCGCGGCCGCTGGGTCAGCCGGTCTTCTTCGCGGTGCGGACGGTCTGGGCGAGGGCCTCGATGATCGGCGCGCACCCCTCGTAGGAGAAGCGGGGCTCGGGCTGCCAGGCGATGACCTGGCCGGCCTTCACCGCGGGCAGGTCCTTCCAGGACGGCTTCGAGCCGAGGTCCTTCGGCTGCAGGGCCTGCGTGCGGCTGTCGAGCATGATGACGTCGGCCTTGTACTTGTCGGCGTTCTCCCAGCTCAGGTCCTCGAAGTAGCCGTCCTGGCCGAGCTTGTCCGGCACGATGAGGTCGAGGCCGAGCTCCTTGAAGTAGATGAGGTCGGTGTTCTTGTTCGGGCTGGAGGCGTAGAACAGGTCGGGGCTGGCGGACGCGGCGAGCACCTTCAGCCCGGCGTTGGCCTTCACGGCGGCGCGCAGCGACTCGACGGCCTTGTCGAAGCGGGCCTTGGCGGCGGTGACCTTGGCGGACCCCAGGTCGGCGCCGAGCGCGGCGGCGAGCGCGGCGGTCCGCTCGATCGGCTTCGGCAGCGCGACGGAGCCGGCGGAGATCGCGACCTGCGGCGCCAGCGCGTAGATCTTGTCCTTGCTCTCGGCCGGAACGTAGAACAGCTCGTCCTTGATGAACATGTTGTCCACGAGCAGTTCGGGGCGGAGCGAGGCGTACTTCTCGATGTTGAACTCGCCGTAGGCGTTGCCGATGATGGTCAGCCGGTCGACGGGCAGGTTCCCGGCCTGGGGGTCGGGCTTGCCGTCCTTCAGCTTCGTCGGCCCGTAGACGCCGACGATCTGCCGGTCCACGCCGAAGTCGTAGAGGGCGGCGAGGGCGCCGACGTATCCGACGACGCGCGTCGGGCGCGACTTGAGCTTCACGGCGGTGCCGCGGTCGTCGGTGAAGGCCCAGGCGCCGCCGGACGGGGACGCCTCGCTCTTCCCGCCGCCGCCTCCGCCGCACGCGCTGATCAGGGCGCCGAGGGCGACGGCGCCGCCGGCGCCGAGAAGGCCGCGGCGGGTGAGGGAGGGGGAGGGGGATGTCCACATTTTCGGCTGCTCATCTCTCATCGAACGCTATGGCCGGATTCCGGCCCGATGGGCGCTTAGGTTAACCTAACCTAAGTCGTTGTCCAGTGGCAGGGGGCGGGTCGTCGCCCCCGTCCGTCCCCCCGGAGCCAGCCCGTGCCGTTGACCAGAACCGCGCCACCGACGGCCCCAGCGCCCGCGCCCGCCGCCCGTCCGCCGGCACCCGCGCGGCGCCCATCCGCCCGCGCGTTAGGGCTGGTCGCGGCGGTACTGCTGCTCCTGGCCGTCCTCGTCCTGAGCCTCGCGGTCGGCGCGAAACCGCTGTCGGTCGGCCAGGCGTGGGACGGGCTCCTGCACCGCGGGTCGGGCTCCTACACCGTCGTCCACCAGATGCGCCTGCCGCGCACCCTGCTCGGGCTCCTCGCGGGCATCGCGCTCGGGCTGGCCGGCGCGGTGATGCAGGCGCTCACCCGGAACCCGCTCGCCGACCCCGGCCTCCTCGGCATCAACGCGGGCGCGTCCGCCGCCGTCGTGTCCGCGATCTCCTTCTTCGGCATCGTCTCGTTCGCCGGGTTCGTGTGGTTCGCGTTCGCGGGCGCCGGGGCGGTGGCCGTGCTGCTGTACGCGGTCGGCGGCGGGCGCGGCGCGACGCCCGCGCGGCTCGCGCTCGCCGGGTCCGCGCTCAACGCCGCGCTGTACTCCTACGTCAACGCCGTCCAGCTGCTCGACACCGCGTCCCTCGACCGGATGCGGTTCTGGACGGTCGGGTCCCTCGCCGCCGCGCAGACGTCCACGGTCGAGAAGGTCGCGCCGTTCGTCGCGGTCGGGCTCGTCCTGGCGCTGCTGCTGGCCCGCCCGCTGAACGCCATGGCGATGGGCGAGGACGCGGCGCGCGCGCTCGGCGCCCGCCCCGGGCGCGCCAAGATCCTGGCGATCGCCGCCGTCACGCTGCTGTGCGGCGCCGCGACCGCGGCCTGCGGGCCGATCATCTTCGTCGGGCTGATGGTGCCGCACCTCGTCCGCGCGCTGACCGGGCCCGACCTGCGCTGGCTGCTGCCGTACTGCGCGGTGCTCGCGCCCGCGCTGATGCTGGCCGCGGACGTGCTCGGACGCGTCGTCGTCCGGCCGTCCGAGCTCCAGGTCGGGATCGTGATGGTGGTCGCCGGCGGGCCGGTGTTCCTCTACTTCGTCCGGCGGCCGCGCAGCAAGGCGGTCGCGGCATGAAGCCCGCCGTCGTCAGGACGCCGAACGGGCTGTCGCTGCGGTTCCGCCCGCGCGCGCTCGCGGTCGCCGTCCTCTGCCTGCTCGTCGCGCTGGGCGTCAGCGTGCTGCTGATCGGCAGCGGCGACTTCCCGATGGGCCCCGCCGGCGTCGTCCGGACGCTGCTGGGGAACGGCACGCCCGCCGACTCGCTGATCGTGAACGAGATCCGGCTGCCCCGCGCGGCGGCCGGGCTCGCGGTCGGCGCCGCCCTCGGGCTGGCCGGCGCGGTCTTCCAGTCGCTGACCCGCAACCCGCTCGGCAGCCCGGACGTGCTCGGCTTCACCCAGGGCGCGGCGAGCGGCGTGCTCGGCGTGATCGTGCTGACCGGCGGCGGCAGCGCGGCCGTCGCAGCGGGCGCCGTCGGCGGCGGGCTGCTCACCGGCGCCCTCGTGTACGCGGTGGCCGGCCGGCACGGCGCGCACGGGCAGCGGCTGATCCTCGTCGGCATCGGCGTCGCCGCGATCCTCACCGGCGTGAACGGCTACCTGCTCACCCAGGCGAAGATCACCGACGCGGCGCGCGCCGTGCTGTGGCTGACCGGCAGCCTGGACGGCCGGGACTGGGCCGACGCGGCGCCCGTCCTCGCCGCCCTCGCCGTGCTCGGGCCGCTGGTGGTGATCGGCTGCGGGCGCGCGCTGCGGATGCTGGAGATGGGCGACGACGCGGCGCACGGCCTCGGCGTCCCGATCGAGCGGGTCCGGCTGATCATGCTGGCCGCGGCCGTGCTGCTCGCCTCGCTCGCCGCGGCGGCCGCGGGGCCGGTGTCGTTCGTGGCGCTGACCGCGCCGCAGCTCGCCCGCCGGCTGACCCGCACGCCCGGGCCCAACCTGCTGCCGTCCATGTGCATGGGCGCGGCGCTGCTGGTGGCGGCCGACTGGGCCGCGCAGCGCGCGTTCACCGGCCACCAGCTCCCGGTCGGCGTGGTGACCGGGCTGCTCGGCGGCGGCTACCTGGTCTGGCTCCTCGTGACCCAACGCAAGACGGGACGGATCTGAATGAAGGACGCGAACGCGCGGCTGAGCGGTACGGGCCTCACCCTGGCCTACGACAGGCGCACCATCGCGCGCGACCTCGACGTCGCGGTGCCGGACGGCTCGTTCACCGTGATCGTCGGGCCGAACGCGTGCGGCAAGTCGACCCTGCTGCGGGCGCTCGCGCGCATCCTGAAGCCCGCGTCCGGCACCGTCGTGCTGGACGGCGAGCCGATCGCGGCATGGCCCGCCAAGAAGCTCGCCCGCACCCTCGGGCTGCTGCCGCAGTCGTCGATCGCGCCGGAGGGCATCACGGTCGCCGACCTGGTCTCGCGCGGCCGGTACCCGCACCAGGGGCTGCTGCGGCAGTGGTCCCGCGAGGACGAGCGGGTCGTCACCGAGTCGATGGAGGCGACCGGCGTCGCCGCGCTGGCGGACCGCCCGGTGGACGAGCTGTCCGGCGGACAGCGGCAGCGGGTGTGGATCGCGATGGCGCTCGCGCAGCAGACGCCGCTGCTGCTGCTGGACGAGCCGACCACCTACCTCGACATCGCCCACCAGATCGAGGTGCTGGACCTGTGCGCGCGGCTGCACGAGGAGGGCCGCACCGTCGTCGCCGTCCTGCACGACCTGAACCACGCGGCGCGGTACGCCACCCACATGATCGCGATGCGGGACGGGGCGATCGTGGCGGAGGGCGAGCCGGGGGCCGTGGTCACGGCGGAGCTGGTCGAGGAGGTGTTCCGGCTGCCGTGCCGGGTGATCGACTGCCCGGAGACCGGGACGCCGCTCGTCGTCCCGGCGGCGCGCGCGGCCCGCACCGCCCGCGCCGCTCGCGCGGAGTCCCATCAGGTCGGCTGAGGTGCGGCGGGGTGATGGGGGACACAGGCGGCGCCCCCCGGAAATAGTTGTACGCTTATAACCGTTGTACGCGTACAACGATTGGAGTCCGCTTGACCGACCTCACCCCCCGCCGCCGGATCCTGGTGCTGGCCATCTGCTGCATGAGCCTGCTCATCGTCAGCCTGGACAACACCATCCTGAACGTCGCGCTGCCCACGCTGCGGCGCGAGTTCCACAGCTCGGTGTCCGGCCTGCAATGGACCATCGACGCCTACCTCATCGTCCTCGCCTCGCTGCTCCTCCTCGCCGGCTCCACCGCCGACCGGATCGGCCGCCGCCGCGTCTTCCAGACCGGGCTCGCGCTGTTCGTGCTCGGCTCGGTGCTGTGCAGCCTCGCCCCGTCCCTCGGCTGGCTCGTCGGCGCCCGGGTCGTGCAGGCCGTCGGCGGCTCGATGCTCAACCCGGTCGCCATGTCGATCATCACGAACGTGTTCACCGAGCCCCGCGAGCGCGCCCGCGCCATCGGCGTGTGGGGCGCCGTCGTCGGGCTCAGCATGGCGATGGGCCCGCTCGTCGGCGGCGTCCTCGTCGACTCGGTCGGCTGGCGGTCCATCTTCTGGCTGAACGTGCCGATCGGGCTGGCCGCGCTCGCGCTGACCGCGCTGTACGTGCCGGAGTCCCGCGCCGAGCGGCCGCGCCGCGCCGACCCGGCCGGCCAGCTCTTCATGATCGCGCTGCTCGGCACCCTGACCTACGCGATCATCGAGGGCCCGGGCCGCGGCTGGGGCGACCCCGCCGTGCTCGGCGCCGCCGCCGTCGCCGCGCTCAGCCTCGCCGGGTTCGTCCGGCACGCGCTGCGCACCCCCGAACCGCTGATCGACCTGCGCTTCTTCCGCAGCGTCCCGTTCGCCGGCGCGACCGTCATCGCGGTGTCGGAGTTCGCGGCGCTCGGCGGCTTCATGTTCCTCAACGCCCTCTATCTGCAGGACGTGCGGGGGATGTCGGCCCTGCACGCCGGCCTCTACCTGCTGCCGATGGCCGCGATGAGCGCCGTGTTCGCGCCGCTGTCCGGGCGCCTCGTCGGCAGCCGCGGGCCCCGTCCCTCGCTCGTCGTCGCGGGCGCCGCGACGCTCGCCAGCGCCGTGCTCATCGCCGCGTTCGACGCCGAGACCCACGACGTCACGCTCTTCATCGCCTACGTCCTGTTCGGCATCGGGTTCGGCATGGTCAACTCGCCGATCACCAACACCGCGGTGTCCGGGATGCCGCGCGCGCAGGCGGGCGTCGCCGCCGCCGTCGCGTCCACCAGCCGGCAGGTCGGCCAGGCCCTCGGCGTCGCGGTGATCGGCGCGGTCCTCGCCGCCGGCACGTCCGGCGCGCGCTCCGGCGGGACCGGCTTCGTGGACGCCGCCCGCCCGGCATACTGGGTGCTGGCCGGCTGCGCCGCCGTCGTGCTGGTGCTCGGCGTGCTCACCACCGGGCGCCGCGCGGCCCGCAGCGCGGAGCGGACGGCCGCGCTGTTCGAGACCGCCGAGCCGGCCCCCGGCGAACACCACGTGACGGGAGCGAGCACCCGATGAAGCAGCCCGGCCCCGCGTCCGGCAGATCGTCCGCCCCCGCGGCGGGCGACCAGCCGGACCTGGCCGCCCGCGCCTGGCGCAACCTCGGCATCCTCATGCACGAGCGCAGCGACCGGCGCGCCGAGGTCACCGAGGCGCTCGGCATGAGCTTCTTCCGGGTCAAGGCGCTGCGCCGGCTGGCCGCCGCGCCCGAACCGCTCACCCTGCGCGGCCTCGCCGACCGGCTCGTCTCCGACCGCCCCTACGTCACCCTCGTGGTGGACGACCTGGTCGAGCGCGGCCTCGTCGAGCGCACCGCGAACCCGGCCGACCGCCGGTCCAAGCTCGTGACCGTCACCGCCGCCGGCCGCGCCGTCGCTGCCGAGGCCGAACGGATCCTCAGCACCCCGCCGGCCGCCCTCTACGAGCTCTCGCCGGAGGAACTGGCCGTCCTCGACCGGGTGGCCGCCCGGCTGGTCGAGGACGACTAGCTGTTCTGTCTACGGAGGTTGTGGACGCGGGGACACGGTTGGATGATCTTGGAATGAGGGAGGGCCTCCGGGTTCGGTGTGGATTGCGACATCTACGCCGGTACCG
>NZ_JABMCA010000134.1:0-12565 GCF_014706005.1 Actinomadura sp. RB99
GCCGCGCAGCCGCGCGGCCGGGGCGCCGGCGACGGCGGCCGCCGGTTTCGCCACGGCGGGCCCGAGCACGACCATCGCGACCAGGCCGAGCACCGCGCCGGCGGCGGCCATCGCGACCTGCCCGCCGGACGCGCCCAGCACGACCGTGCCCGCGGCCACCGCCGCGAACACCCCGCCGACGATCACGCGGGTGTCGGACACCCGGGACGGTTCCGCGGCGACCTCGCGCAGCGCCGCCAGGGGCCGCACGCGGGACGCCCGCAGCGCGGGCCCGAGCGCCGCGACGAGCGTCACCAGCAGCCCGGCCGGGACCGCGACCAGCAGCGTCGTCGCGGAGACGGTGAGCCCCTCCATCACGATCCCGATCCGGAAGGTCGTGAACAGCAGCCGGAGCAGCGCGGCGAAGCCGAACCCGCCGGCGAGCCCGGCCAGCGTCGCGGCGCCGCCGATCACCAGCGCCTCGATCGCGGCGACGGTGAGGACCTGGCGGCGGCCCGCGCCGAGCGCGCGCAGCAGCGCGGACTCGCGGGTCCGCTGCGCCATCGTGATCGCGAACGTGTTGTGGATGCTGAACGCCGCGACGAACAGGGCCACCCCGCCGAACGCGCCGAGCACGATCCGGAACGTCTTGAGGAAGCCGTCCTGGACGGCGGTCATGCCCTCGTCGACCTGGGCGCGGTTGGTGACGGCCTCGGTTCCGGCGGGCAGCACCGGGCGGATGCGCGCGGCCAACTCGTCCTGGCTCACCCCGCCGGAGGCGCGGATCGAGACGCCGCTGATGCGTCCGGGGGTCTTCGCGACGTACCGCTGCGCGCCCTCCAGGCTGAACGCGGTGAACGACGTCTCGCCGAACGCGTCCTCGGAGCCGAACCTGCTGATCCCGACGACCGTCACGGGGACGCGCTCGGGCGTGAGGACGGCCGTCCGGTCGCCGACCTTCAGCTTGCCCTCGTCGGCGAACATCTTGTTGATGACGACCTCGTCCGGGGCGCGCGGCGCGCGTCCCTCGGCGAGCCGGTAGGGGTTCAGCTTCGGGTCGTTCAGCCAGTTCCCGGCGGTCCTCGGGCCGCGGGACGGGATGGTCGTGCCGTCCTTGGCGAGCAGCTGCCCGGAGCCCTGGATGACGGGTTCGGCGTTCGCGACGCCGTCCACCGCGCGCACCTTCCCCAGCACGGACGCGTCGATCTGGCCTCGCGCGCCCCACGGCGCGTCGCTCACCTTGGTGGCGTTGCGGACGCTGACGTCGCTCCTGCCGTAGGCGCCGGAGAAGTAGCCGTCGATGCTGGACGCGAGCGTGTCGCCGAGCACCAGCGTGCCGGTCAGGAACGTCACGCCGAGGAACACCGCGACCAGCGAGCCGGCCATGCGGCGCTTGCGCCCCCACAGCTCCTTGAAGACGAGCCCGGTCATGACCGGTCCCCCAGCCCGCGCATCCGGTCGAGGACCCGGTCGGCCGTGGGCTCGTCCATCACGTCGACGACGCGCCCGTCGGCGAGGAACACGACCGCGTCGGCGTAGCCGGCCGCGACCGGGTCGTGGGTGACCATCGCGACCGTCTGGCCGAGGTCGTCGACGGCGCCGCGGAGCAGGTCGAGCACCTCGGCGCCCGTACGCGAGTCGAGGTTGCCGGTCGGTTCGTCGGCGAACACGATCTGCGGACGGGTGACCAGCGCGCGCGCCAGCGCCACCCTCTGCTGCTGCCCGCCGGACAGTTCCGACGGCTTGTGCGTGAGCCGCTGCCCCAGCCGCAGTACCCGCACCACGGTGTCCAGCCATTCCCGGTCGGGACGGGTGCCGGCCAGCGTCATCGGCAGGACGATGTTGTCCTTCGCGGTGAGCGTCGGGAGCAGGTTGAACGCCTGGAACACGAACCCGATGCGTTCGCGCCGCAGCCGGGTCAGGCGCCGGTCCGAGAGCGCCCCGAGCTCCTCGTCGCCCACGTAGACCTTCCCGGACGTGGCGTCCTCCAGGCCCGCCACGCAGTGCATCAGGGTCGATTTGCCGGCGCCGGACGGGCCCATGATGGCGGTGAAGCGCCCGGCGGGGAACGCCACGCTCACCTCGTCGAGCGCGCGCACCGCCATGTCGCCGGTCCCGTAGACCTTGGTGAGCCGTTCCGTGCGGGCGCCGCCCGTTGCCGCGTCCGCCTCGCCGATGGTTCGTCTTGCCTCTGCCGCGTTTCCCATGGCCGGGATCGTCACGCGCCGGTACGGCCCGCGTCGTCCGGCAGCGAGAGGCACCGCGCCTACCCCGGAGGCGGCACCGGCGCGCCCGCGCGTACGACGGGGGCGGCAGCGGAGCCGGGCCGGGTACCCCACTGGGGGTACGTCCCCGCCGGAAGATCAATAAGACGCGATGTCCAATTGTGATGCGGGCAACATACAAGCAGGCTTGCTTGCTTGTAAGTGTGCTCGTACCGTTGGAGGCGTGTCAGTGAGCAGCCGCCGGCGCCGGCGCCACAGCAGCGGTACGCGCCGGACCCAGGAGGAACGCCGGTCGCGCACGCAGGCCCGGCTCCTCGAGGCCACCATGGAGTGCCTGGTGGACCTCGGCTGGTCCGGCACGTCCACCACCGAGGTGGCCCGCCGCGCGGGCGTCTCGCGCGGGGCTCAGCAGCACCACTACCCGACCAAGATGATCCTGGTCGCCGCGGCGCTGGAGCACCTGCTGGAGGCGCAGCGCATGGCGTACGAGACGGCGTTCGCGGTGCTGCCGAAGGAGCGCCGCGACGTCACCGGCGCGCTCGACCTGCTCTGGGAGGTCTTCCGCGGCCGGCCCGCCAAGGCCCTGATGGAGCTGGCGGTCGCGGCCCGCACCGACGAGGAGCTGCGCCCGCTCTGTGTCGACCTGAACGAGCGGATCCTGCAGACCATCGCCGAGACCTTCGAGAAGCTGTTCCCCGCGAACACGCTGCCGCCCGACTTCACCGACACGATGCTGCGCGGCCTGTTCGCGATGTTCGTCGGGCTGTCGATCCAGAACGCCCTGGACGACGACGCGCGCGGCAACCAGGCCGCGGTGCTCCGCCAGGTGAAGGAGATCGCCCGGCTGATCGTCCCGGAGCCCGGCGGCCCCGCCCCCGACTTCGCGCCCGCCTCCGCCCCCGCACCGGAACCCGCGCCCGCACCGGCGCCGGAACCGGACGGCGAGACCGGCGGCGCGCCACCGCAACGGCCCGCGACCACCGCCGCGGGCACCTCCTAGCCCCGCAGAGTCACCCCCGGCCCCCGCAGGCCGCACCACCCCCGAGGGAGCGCCTCACATGCCGAAAGCCCCCACCGAACTCGCCGACGAGGTCCGCGAGCAGGTCAAGGACAGGAAGTCGTATCTCGGCGTCGTCGACCGCCTGAACAAGGCGTCGGTCGACAAGCACTGGGAGGCCTACGCCGACATCCCGTGGGACGACCCGGACTTCGTCGTCGACAAGAACGACCCGCGCTGGGTGCTGCCGCAGTTCGACCGGCTCGGCGAGACCGAGTGGTACCGGTCGCAGCCGCCGGAGATCCAGGCGCAGATCGGGCTGTGGCGCGTCGCCACCGCCATGAAGATCGGCCTGCAGTTCGAGAACCTGCTCAAGCGCGGGCTGCTGAACTACGCCTACCGGCTGCCGAACGGCCGGCCGGAGTTCCGGTACGTCTACCACGAGACGACCGAGGAATGTCACCACGGGATGATGTTCCAGGAGTTCGTGAACCGGACGAAGATGCCGATCCGCGGCATGCCGCGCTCGCTCAGCCTCATCGCGCAGGCCGCGCCGTGGATCCCGCTCGTCAGCACGGAGATGTTCTTCGTGTTCGTGCTGGGCGGCGAGGACCCCATCGACTACGTGCAGCGCAAGTCCCTCAAGGGCGGGCACATCAAGCACCCGCTCGAAGAGACCATCATGAAGATCCACATCGCGGAGGAGGCGCGGCACATCTCCTTCGCCCGCCACTACCTCAAGCACCGGATCCCGACCATGAACCCGGCGCGCCGCCGGATCCTCGGCTTCGCGACCCCCATCGTGCTCGGCGTGATGGCGCGGATCATGCTGTCCCCGCCCGGGCCGATGGTGCGGCACTTCAACATCCCCAAGGACGTCGTCCGGCAGGCCTACAAGAGCCCCGCCTCGCAGGCGGAGATCGCCAACTCGGTCGGCAAGATCCGCGACCTGATGGCCGAGCTCGGCGTCATCGACCCGGTGAACAAGCGGGTCTGGAAGGCGTTCGGCATCTGGGACCGGCCGGGGACGCGGCGCCCCGTCGACGAGCCCAAGGCCGCCTGAGCGATGGCCGGGGCGAACGGCGCCCGCGCGAACGGCGCCGGCGCGGCGGGGCCGGACGGTCCCGCCGCGCGCCGGAACGCCGTGGTGACGCCGGCGGCGGGACGCGGCGGGCCGTACAAGGTCGTCGTCATCGGGACGGGCTTCTCCGGCCTCGGCATGGCGATCGGGCTGAAGAAGGCCGGCGTGCACGACTTCGTCATCCTGGAGAAGGCGGACGAGGTCGGCGGCACCTGGCGGGAGAACACCTATCCCGGCTGCGCCTGCGACATCATGTCGCTGCTGTACTCCTACTCGTTCGAGCCGAAGAACGACTGGTCCCGGATGTTCCCCAAGCAGGGCGAGCTGCTGCGGTACATCAAGGACATCGTCGGCAAGTACGAGCTGGAGCAGCACATCCGGTTCGGCACCGAGGTCACCGCCGCCGAGTACGACGACGCCACCGACACCTGGCAGCTGTCGGTCGAGGGCGCGGGCGCCGAGCCCGGCGAGATCGTCCGGGGGCGGGCGCTCGCGGCGGGCATGGGCCCGCTGCACCAGCCGAACGTCCCCGACCTGCCCGGCCTCGCGTCCTTCGAGGGCACGACGTTCCACTCCGCCGAGTGGGACCACTCCTACGACCTGACCGGCAAGCGCGTCGCGGTGATCGGCACGGGCGCGTCCGCGATCCAGTTCGTCCCGCAGATCGCGAAGCGGGCCGGATCGCTGACGGTGTTCCAGCGGACACCGCCATGGATCATGCCGAAGCCGGACCGCAGGGTGACCGGGCTGGAGAAGGCGCTGTTCCGGCGCGTCCCGGGGTTCCAGCGCGGCTACCGCAACGGCATCTACCTGCTGCAGGAGAGCTTCGTCCTCGGGTTCAAGAACCCGCGCCTGCTCAAGGCCGCGAGCTCGATCGCGCAGTGGCACCTCGCCCGCCAGGTGCCGGACCCCGAGCTGCGCCGCAAGCTGACCCCCGACTACACGATGGGCTGCAAGCGGACGCTGGTGTCCAGCGACTACTTCCCGGCGCTGATGCGGCCCAACGTGGAGCTGACCACCGAGGGCATCGCCGAGGTCCGCGAGCACTCGATCGTCACGCGCGACGGCCGGGAGCACGAGGTCGACGCGATCATCTTCGGCACCGGGTTCCACGTCACCGACGCGTTCGAGAACGCGCGGATCACGGGCCGGAACGGGCTGAAGATCCAGGACGCGTGGAAGGACGGCATCGAGGCGCATCTCGGCGTCGCGGTGAAGGGCTTCCCGAACCTGTTCCTGCTGCTCGGCCCGAACTCCGGCCTCGGCCACAACTCGATGATCTTCATCATCGAGGCGCAGGTCCGCTACGTCCTGCAGTGCCTGGCGATGCTGGACGCGGCGGGCGGGGCGCGGATCTCGGTGAAGCCGTCCGTGCAGGACCGGTTCAACGCCTGGGTGCAGCGCAAGTCGGAGGGCGCGGTCTGGGTGTCCGGCGGCTGCGACAGCTGGTACCTGGACCGCAACGGCGTGAACCGGGCCGCCTGGCCCGCGTCGACGGTGAACTACTGGCTGCGGACGCGCCGCCTCGACCCGCGCGACTTCACGGTCGAGGGGCGCGACGACGAGCCGGCGGTCCCCGTTCCGTAGCCGGGTGAGTGTCGGCCCGGCCGTCCCACCCCGTAGAATCCCGCAATTGAACACAACATCCAATTAGACGCATCGAGCGGAGCGCGCAGAATGAGCATCGCGATCGTGACCGGAGGCGCATCCGGCATCGGCCGTGCGATCGCCACGTCCCTGGTGGCGCGCGGCGACACCGTCGTGGTCAGCGACATCAACGCCGACGGCGCCGCGGCCGTCGCGGACAAGCTGAACACCCTCGGCAAGGGCAAGGCGTCCTCCGCCCCCCTCGACGTCACCGACGCCGAGGCCGTCACCGACCTCTACAAGCGCGTGAAGGCGGAGAACGGCCGGCTCGACCTGGTCTTCAACAACGCCGGCATCGCGATCGGCGGGCTGGCCGAGGAGCTCACCCTCGACCACTGGAACCGCGCGATCGACATCAACCTCAAGGGCGTCGTGCACGGCGTGCACGCCGCGTACCCGATCATGCTGGAGCAGGGCCGCGGGCACATCGTCAACACCGCCTCGCTCGCCGGGCTCGTCCCGATGCCGATCGGCATCCCCTACACCGCCACCAAGCACGCGGTCGTCGGCCTGTCGCTCGGCCTGCGCGCCGAGGCCGCCGGGCGCGGTGTCAAGGTCAGCGTGGTCTGCCCGAGCTTCGTCGACACCCCGCTGCTGCACAACGTCAACCCGGACCTGCCCGAGACGCAGCTGAGCGGCAACGCGACCGGCGACATCGCGAAGGCGTCGCCGCGCCTCTACACGGCCGAGAAGCTGGCCCGCGACATCATGAAGGGCGTCGCCAAGAACCAGGCGCTCATCGTCGCCCCGGCGCACGGCCGCCTCGCCTGGCGCGGCGTCCGCCTCAACCCGGCCGCCGCCGTACGCGTCGCGCAGATCGCCGTCAGCCGCATCGCCAAGTAGCCGCCCCGCCCGCGCGCGCCCCACCCCCGCGCGCGGGCATGCACTGCGTCGGCGTCCACCGCTTCACGTTCCCCGTTTCCGGGGCATGGCGGCCGCGTCAGGCCGTCTCGTCCGGCGCGGCCTCGGGGGCCTTCGGGTAGTGGAGGTCGAAGGCGGGCCTTTCCGAGCGGATCCGCGGGATGGACGTGAAGTTGTGCCGCGGCGGCGGACATGAGGTCGCCCATTCCAGCGAATTGCCGAACCCCCACGGATCGTCCACCTGAACCCGCGTGCCGCGGCGCGACGTCCGGTACACGTTGTAGATGAAGAACAGCGTCGAGATCCCGAGCAGGAACGCACCGGCGGTGGAGATCCGGTTCAGCGCGGTGAACTCCTTGGGATAGTCGGCATAGCGGCGCGGCATCCCCTCCGCGCCGAGCCAGTGCTGGACGAGGAACGTCGTGTGGAAACCGATGAACAGCGTCCAGAAGTGCACCTTCCCCCACGCCTCGTTCAGCATCTTCCCCGTCATCTTCGGCCACCAGAAGTAGAAGCCGGAGAACATCGCGAACACGACCGTGCCGAAGACGACGTAGTGGAAGTGGGCCACCACGAAGTAGGAGTCCTGCACCTGGAAGTCCAGCGGCGGCGACGCCAGGATGACGCCCGTCAGCCCGCCGAAGAGGAACGTCACGAGAAAGCCCACGGCGAACAGCATCGGCGTCTCGAAACTGAGATGGCCGCGCCACATCGTCCCGACCCAGTTGAAGAACTTCACCCCGGTCGGCACGGCGATGAGGAACGACATGAACGAGAAGAACGGCAGCAGGACCTGCCCCGTGGTGAACATGTGGTGCGCCCACACCGACATCGACAGCCCGGCGATCATGATCGTGGCGCCGACCATCCCGAAATAGCCGAACAGCGGCTTGCGGCTGAACACCGGGATGACCTCGGTGACGATGCCGAAGAACGGCAGCGCGATGATGTACACCTCGGGATGCCCGAAGAACCAGAACAGGTGCTGCCAGGTCAGCGCGCCCCCGTACGCCGCGTCGAACACGTGCGCGCCGAGCCTGCGGTCCGCCTCCAGGCACAGCAGCGCCGCCGCCAGCACCGGGAACGCCATCAGCACGAGCAGGCTCGTCAGGAAGACGTTCCAGGTGAAGATCGGCAGCCGGAACATCGTCATTCCCGGCGCCCGCATCCCGATGACCGTGGTGATGAAGTTGACGCCGCCGAGGATCGTGCCGAATCCCGACAGCGCCAGCCCCATGATCCACATGTCGCCGCCGATTCCGGGCGACCGCAGCGCGCTGTTCAGCGGCGCGTACGCCGTCCACCCGAAACCCGCGGCGCCGCCCGGCGAGACGAACGACGCGAAAACGATGACGCCGCCGAACAGGAACAGCCAGTAGCTCAGCATGTTGAGGCGCGGGAACGCCACGTCCGGGGACCCGATCTGCAGCGGCATCACCACGTTCGCGAAACCGACGAAGAGCGGCGTCGCGAACAGCAGCAGCATCACCGTGCCGTGCATCGTGAACAGCTGGTTGTACTGCTCGTTGGAGACGATCTGCAGGCCCGGTGAGGCGAGCTCCGCCCGCATCACCATCGCCATCAGGCCGGCCAGCAGGAAGAAGACGAACGACGTGGTCAGATACAGGTATCCGATCACCTTGTGGTCGGTGGTGGTCAGCCAGGACACCAGGACCGAGCCCCGGGGACGTCCCTCGGAAGGCGCCTCCGGGAGTCGACGGCCGAGAAGGACCATGCCGGGCTCCCAATCGACGGGGGATGCCCACAACTATTCGCCGGGGATCAGGGAGGCGCAAGACGTCTCCGCGTCCCCGCATAGGCTGAAAGGCGTGGAGCGCATACTGGTCAGTTCCTGCCTCGTGGGACGGCCCGTCCGATACGACGGGGCCGCCAAGCCCGTGGGCGGCGGCCTCTTCGAGCGGTGGCGCGCGGAGGGCCGGCTCGTGCCGTTCTGTCCCGAGGTGTCGGGCGGGCTGCCGGTCCCCCGGCCGCCCGCCGAGATCGTCGGCGGCGACGGCGGCGCCGTCCTCGACGGCACCGCGCGGGTCGTCACCGAGGCCGGCGCCGACGTGACCGCCGCGTTCCTGCGGGGCGCCCGCCTCGCGCTGGCCGCCGCCGAGCGCGCCGGCGCCCGCATCGCGCTCCTGAAGGAGGGCAGCCCGTCGTGCGGCAGCGGCCGCGTGTACGACGGCACGTTCTCGGGCGCGTCCGTCCCCGGAACCGGCGTGACGACGGCCCTCCTGCGCCGCGACGGCATCCGTGTCTTCGGGGAGGACGAGCTCGATGCCGTCCAGGAGCTCCTGAGCGCCCTGGAGCAGGCTCGCTGATCAGCCGCGGCCCATGAACTCGGCCATCTCCTCCGGTGACAGCGCGGGAGCGGGCAGCGGATGCGCCGCGCCCGCGCGCAGCCCGTCGAGGTAGACCCCCAGGAACCGGCGCCAGACGGCGGGCATCGCGTCCCCCGACTCGCGGATGATCTGGGACATCGCCCACATCAGCGGCACCAGGTCGGTGACCTCGAAGTCACTCCGCAGCCGCCCGGCCTCCTTGGCCCGCTCGGTGATCGCGGCCAGGTGCTCGAATCCGCGGTGGCACGCCTCGCTCAGCTCGGACGCCGGCGGGAAGCGGCGCGCGAGCACGTCGTTCAGCCCCCGGTCCTCCGCCTGGAGCGCGACGATCCCTTCGATGAAGGCGGCGAACCCCGACCAGGGATCGGGATCGTCCAGCGCCGCCGCGGCGAGCCGGTCGAGCTCGGCCAGCCGGACGGGGAAGATCGCGTCGAAGAGGTCCTGACGTGCGGGGAAGTGGTTGTAGAGCGTGCCGATGCTGACCCCGGCGCGGCGCGCGACCTCCTCCAGCGGTGCGTCGAGGCCGCGATCCCCGAACACCTGCGCCCCGGCCGCCACCAGCTTCTCGCGGTTCCGCGCGGCGTCGGCCCGCGCCGGCCTGCTCCTGGACATGCCGCCATCCTACGAAGTTGAGGAAACCCTCGACTTTCGGCTAACTTGAGGGGCTCCTCAACTTATTGGAGGTCCCGACCATGACCGCGACGACCGTCGTCATCGGCGCCGGCCCCGGGCTCGGCATGTCGATCGCCCACCGGTTCGGCCGCGAGGGGCACGCGATCGCCCTCGTCTCCCGCAACGCCTCACGCCACTCCGGCTACCTCGCGTCGCTGGCGTCCGCCGGCATCGAGGCGACGTCCCACCCGGCGGACATCCGCGACCGCGACGGCCTGCTCCGCGCCCTCGACGCGATCACCGCGCGGCACGGCGCCATCGACGTCCTCTACTACGGTCCCGGCGCGGCCGACCCGGCCGCCCGCCCGGCACCCATCACGGAGACGGACGTCCCCGCCGCCCAGGAGGCGATGGGCTGGGTGTACCCCGCCATCGACGCGGTCCGCGCGGTCCTGCCCGGCATGCTGGAGCGCGGGGACGGCGCCCTGCTGTTCGCCGGCGGCCTCAGCTCGGTCGTCCCGCTGCCGATGATCGGGAACCTGGCGATCTCGTCCGCCGCCCTCCGCAACTACGCGATCACCTTGAACGCCGCGCTGGCGGACCAAGGCGTGTACGCGGGCACCCTCACCATCGGCGGCCTCATCGAGCGCGGCGACATCCACCGCATGTTCCTCGCGGAGTCGGAGCGGCTCGGCGGCATGACCGTCGGGACGCTCGACCCGGACGACCTCGCCGACGCGGCCTGGAACCTCTACAAGAACCGCGACAGCGCCGAGGCGATCTTCAACGTCCTCACCTGACACCCCGCCCGAGCAGCCGACCGGGTCAGCCCGTCCCGCGCCGCCAGCGGGACGGGCTGACGCCCCGGGCGCGCTTGAAGGCCACGCTGAAGGCGAACGCGTCCTCATAACCGACCTCGCGCCCCACCGCCGCCACCGTCGCGTCGGTGTCGCGCAGCAGATCGGCCGCGAGGGTCATCCGCCATCCGGTGAGGTACGTGAGCGGCGGCTCGCCCACCAGCCCGGTGAAACGCGCCGCGAACGACGCGCGGGACATCCCGGCCTCGGCGGCGAGCGCGGCGACGGTCCAGCGCCGCGCCGGGTCCCCGTGCAGCAGGCGCAGCGCGTCGCCGATCGCCGGATCCGCCAGCGCCCGGTACCAGGACGGCAGCTCCGACTCCGGCCGCGCGCACCAGGCCCGCAGCGCCAGGACGAGCACCAGGTCCAGCAGCCGGTGCAGGACGGCGTCCTGGCCGGGTTCGTCGCGGCCGACCTCGGCGGCGAGCAGATCGAGCGCGCCCCGCGTCCGGGGTCCGGCCGGGACGACCGCCACCTCCGGAAGCATCTCCAGGATCCGCCCTCCCACGTCGCCGTGCAGCTCGTAGGCCCCGCGCAGCATGACGGTGGCACCGGGCAGCCCGTCGCCGTAGGTGCGGGGAGCGAGGTTCCACTCCGCACCCGCGACCGGATCGCCGCTGTCGGCCCGGTACTTCTTCCCCTGCCGGATCACGACCTGGGCGGGGGTGGACGGGTCGTCCGCGATCGTGTACTCGCCGGCCGTGGTGATGAGGGCGATGTCGCCCGCGCCGAGGCGGACCGGCGCTGCGGCGGACCCCTCCAGCCGGACCGCCGCATGGCCTCCGAGCGTGGCGACCACCGTGAGCGCAGCCGTGTCGTCGAAGGTCAGCGCCCATGGCGGACGCTGGACCAGCTGCCTGACCAGCGCATCCCCCGCACGCGCCCGATGCAGCAGATCGCTCAGGACGTCCATGCCGCACCACGCTAGACGATGACAAAGGTATTCGAGACGTTCTCTCATGGATCGTCTACGCCTGATGCGGTTGCGTAGGAGCCATGGAAACCACACTCATCCTCGGCGCCACCGGGAAGACCGGACGCCGCGTCGTCCGGCGGCTGCGCGCCGCCGGCCATTCCGTCCGCACCGCGTCCCGCACGGGAAGCGACGTGACCGTCGACCTCGGCGACCCGGCGACCTGGCCGACCGCCCTCGACGGCGCCACCGCCGTCTACCTCCTGGAGCCCGTCCTCCAGCCGGTCCCGGACCGCGAGGCGCGCATCCCCGCGTTCGTGACCGAGGCGGTCTCCGCCGGCGTGCGGCGCCTCGTCCTGCTCTCCGCCCACGGGGTGGGCGAGGCCGCCGACGACCATCCCCTCAAGTCCGCCGAACGGGCCGTGCGCGGATCGGGTGTCGGCTGGACGATCCTGCGCCCCGGCTGGTTCGCGCAGAACTTCAGCGAGTCGTTCTGGAAGCCGTGGGTCCTCAGCGGCACCCTGGCCGTGCCGACCGGCGACGGCCGCACTCCGTTCGTCGATGCCGAGGACATCGCCGAGGTCGCGGCGGACGCGCTCACCGACGACAAGCACAGCGGACGGACCTACCAGCTGACCGGACCGCGGGCGATCAGCTTCGCCGAGGCCGCCGAGCTCATCGGCAAAGCCGCTGGGCGCACGGTCCGGCACGTCGACGTCACCCCGGAGGCCTTCGCCGAAAGGCTGGCCTCGAACGGCGTCCCCGCGGGCACCGCGAAGGTGCTCGCCGGTCTCCTCGCGAACATCCGCGACGACCGGGAGGCGACGGTGTCCGACGGCGTCGACCAAGCCCTCGGCCGGCCGCCCAGGGCGTTCGAGGACTACGTCACGGAGGCCGCCGCGGCAGGCCACTGGGACTGACCCCGGAAATGCGAAAGGCCCCGCCGTGAACGGCGGGGCCTTCCTCACAAAATGTCCGGCGGTGTCCTACTCTCCCACACAGTCTCCCATGCAGTACCATCGGCGCTGAAGGGCTTAACTTCCGG